>JAFWAA010000061.1 GCA_017507905.1 Clostridia bacterium
GCTCCATCCAGAGCTACGTGCCTGCACTGACCCCCCTGCGCAAGTTCGGCATCAAGCAGGTGGTAGCTACCACCTACCAGGCCATCTCCGGCGCCGGCAAGACCTTTAAGGAATGGCCCGAGATGATCGATAACGTGATCCCCTACATCGGCGGCGAGGAGGAAAAGAGCGAGCAGGAGCCCCTGCGCGTTTGGGGTAAGGTCGAAAACGGCGAGATCGTAAAGGCCGACGCTCCCCTGATCACCACCCAGTGCATCCGCGTTCCCGTGACCGACGGTCACACGGCAGCCGTGTTCGTCAAGTTTGAGAACAAGCCCTCAAAGGAGGAGATCCTTGAGGCGTGGAAGAATTTCTCCGGCAAGCCCCAGGCGCTGGGACTTCCCCACGCTCCCGAGCAGTTCATCACCTATTTTGAGGAGGACAACCGCCCGCAGGTAAAGCTTGACCGCGACATCTACGGCGGTATGGGCGTGACGGTGGGACGTCTGCGCGAGGATACCCTCTTTGACTACAAGTTCGTCGGTCTCTCGCACAACACCCTGCGCGGAGCCGCAGGCGGCGCCGTGCTGATCGCGGAGCTGCTCTACCGCGAGGGCTACTTTGACTGAAAAAGCCCCGAAAAAACGGCAAAAGCGTGCGAAAAGATGCGACTTTGGCATTGACAAATCCGCACGCGCGTGATAAAATAGTTGCAGGCGCAACCGTTGCGCCTGCAACTATTTTTGTTTGGAGGAAGAAAGCATGCCTTCCATCATGCGAAACATGAATACGATCGGCCGCTGTCAAGGGCTTTACCGCAGTCACAAAATGCCCGAGAGCGATCTTTGCCCGATCCATCATCCCTTCGTCTTTGCCATCTGCAACAATCCCGGCATGAGCCAGGATTGGCTGGCCAAGCATCTGTCGCTCAACAAAAGCACCGTTGCCCGCTCGCTCTGCCAGCTGGAAAGCACGGGCTACGCCGAGCGGCGTCTGCACCCCGAGGACAAGCGCGTCACGCTCGTCTACCCCACCGAGAAGATGCTCGGCATTCTCCCCACCGTGCGGCAGGTCGCCCGCGAGTGGACCGAGGAGATCAGCCGCGTGATCACTCCGGAGGAGATGGAGCAGTTCTGCGCCACGCTCGAAAAGCTGGCCGAGGAGGCCAAGCGCATCACCAAGGGCTTTGAGGAGAAGAAAAGCTGATGAAAACGATCCTGACCTATATCAAGCCCTATCGCCTGCGCATGGTGCTCGGCTTTTGCATCAAGGTGCTGGCCACGCTCTCCGAGCTGGTGCTGCCCATCATTCTGTCGCATATCCTCAAGGAGGTCGTGGTCACGCAGGACATCTATCAGATCCTCTTCTGGGGTGCCATGATGATCCTGTTCTCGGCGGCGGCCTGCGTGCTGAACATCATCGCCAACCGCATGGCAACGCTGGTCGCGCGGAACTTTTCGGAGCATATCCGTAAGGATCTGTTCTCGGCCACGCTCCATCTCTCGGCGGCACAGACCGACCGCTTTACCATTCCCTCTCTGGAATCGCGCATCACCACGGACACCTACAACGTCCACCACTTCGTGGCCATGATCCAGCGTCTCGGCGTGCGCGCGCCCATTCTTCTGGTGGGCGGCATCGCCATTACCCTCTTTATGGACGCTTACCTCTCTCTGGCCATGCTCGCCGTGCTTCCCTTCATCTTTGTCACCGTATTCTTCATCTCGCGCAAGGGCGTTCCGCTCTACGCCCGCGTGCAGAAGGCGGTGGACGGCATGATCCGCGTGGTGCGCGAGGACGTGATGGGCATTCGCGTGATCAAGGCGCTCTCCAAGGAGGAATACGAGCATAAGCGCTACGACGACGTGAACGCCGCCCTTGCCCACAACGAGCAAAAGGCAGGCGTGATCATGAGCGCGGTCAACCCGATCATGACCCTTCTGATGAATGGCGGCATCATCGCCGTCATTTCGCTGAGCGCATCGCGTGTGGCCAATCACCAATCGGATCCCGAGACCGTGATCGCCTTTATGCAGTACTTCACCCAGATCTCCATGGCCATGATGACCCTCTCCAGAATGTTCGTCATGTATACCAAGAGCGCCGCATCGGCCAAGCGCATCGGCGAGGTGCTGGACTCTCCCACAGAGCTGCCCGTGCTTGCGGAGGCCGAGCATCCGCCCGTCAACACCGAGGCGCACGTCTGCTTTGACAGCGTCTCCTTCTCCTATCTTGGCAAGCTCAACGATCTGGAGGATATCTCCTTCTCCCTTCCCCACGGCGGAAGCCTTGGCATCATCGGCGCAACGGGAAGCGGAAAGACCACCCTCATCAAGCTCCTGCTCCGCTTCTACGACGTGGGCAGCGGATGCGTGCGCATCTCGGGCAGAGACGTTCGCACCATTCCGAAGGAGGAGCTTTACGGCGACCTCGGCATCGCCATGCAGCACGATTTCCTCTACGCCGACACGGTGGAGGAGAATATCCGCTTTGGCCGCGACCTCTCGCACGAGCAGATCGTCCGTGCGGCCAGGATCGCGCAGGCCGACGACTTTATCTCCGCCTTCCCCGAGGGGTACGGGCATATGCTCTCGCAAAAGGGCACGAACGTCTCGGGCGGACAAAAGCAGCGCATTCTGATCGCCCGCGCTTTAGCGGCAGACCCCTCCATTCTGATCCTGGACGACAGCTCCTCGGCGCTCGACTATAAGACCGACGCCAATTTGCGTACCGCTCTGCAAAAGGAGATGGCCGATACCACCCTGATCACGGTGGCACAACGCGTCAGCTCGGTCAAGGGCTGTGACCTGATCCTTGTGCTGGATGAGGGGCGCATCATCGGTATGGGCGACCACGAGCATCTGCTCGAGACCTGCACCGAATACCGCGAGATCAGCAATTCACAGATGGGAGGTGCTTTCGTTGAATAGAGGAGGCTTTGGGGGCGGACCCCGTGCAAACAATCCGAACCGAAACGCTCCCGGACAAAAGCTGGACAAGCGCACCGCAAGAAGCGTTTTCCTGCGCCTTTCCGGATACGTGCTTCGCCAATGGCCGCTCTTCCTTCTGGCCGTTGCCTTTACGCTGACCTCCAATCAGCTCTCGCTGATGGGGCCCGAATTTTCGGGCAACGCGCTTGACGCCATCGCCGCCGAGGGAGGCGTGGATTTTCCCACGGTGTGGGAAAACGTGCGCTGGATGATCCTGTGCTACGTGGCGTCTGCCGTTCTTTCCTACGCGTTGGCCGTGATCATGATCCTTCTGACCCGACGGATCGTTTACGGCATGCGGCGTCAGCTCTTTGAAAAGCTGACTACCCTTCCCGTATCCTATTTTGATACGCACGCGGTGGGAGACATCATCAGCCGCATCTCCTACGACATCGACACGGTCAACAGCTCGCTCTCGCATGACCTCGTGCAGGTCATGAGCAGCGTTTACGCCGTGGTGGGCTCCTTCCTCTTTATGCTCCGCATCTCGCCCCCCATGATCCTGGTCTTTGCCGTGACCCTGCCGATCTCCATCGTCTTTACGCGCTACCGCTCCAAGAAGGTGCGTCCCCTCTTTCACAAGCGCTCCCATAAGCTTGGTGAATTGAACGGCTACGCCGAGGAAATGCTCTCGGGCTGCCGCACCATTCAGGCCTACGGCAAGGAGGAGGTCATCTGCGGCCGCTTCAACGCACGCAATAAGGACGCGATGGACGCCTACTACAACGCCGAATACTACGGCGCAACGCTCGGCCCCTCCATTAACTTCATCAACAACCTTTCCATCTCGCTGATCATGATCTTCGGCGGAATCCTGTATATGTTCTCCCAGAGCGGTGCCGTGGCCGCGACCTCGATGTTTTTCATCACGCTGGGCGGCGTTTCCAAGTTCGTGCAGTATTCCCGCAAGTTCTCAGGCCCCATCAACGAGTTTGCCAACATCATGCACGAGTTTCAATCCGCCTTTTCGGCCGCCGAGCGCGTCTTCCGCATTCTCGACGAGGAGCCCGAGCTAAAGGACGCCCCCGATGCCAAAGCCCCCGAGAGCGTTCGCGGCGACGTGACCTTCACCGACGTGCATTTCGGCTATTCTCCCGAGAAGGAGATCCTGCACGGCGTTTCGGTAACGGCAGACGCGGGCAAGACCGTGGCCGTGGTTGGACCGACGGGTGCGGGAAAGACCACCATCATCAATCTGCTCATGCGCTTTTACGATCCCAATTCGGGAAGCATTCGCATCGACGGACAGGAAATCCGCTCCCTGCCGCGCAGAGATCTGCGCGCGGCCTTTACCATGGTCCTGCAGGACACCTGGCTCTTCCACGGAACCATTCGCGAGAACATCGTCTACGGACGTGAGGACGCCACCGACGAGGAGATCCGCGCGGCGGCAAAGGCGGCAAAGATCGACTCCTACATCATGCATCTGCCCGAGGGCTACGATACCCTTCTGTCGGACGACGGCGTGAACATCTCCAAGGGACAGCGGCAGCTCATCACCATCGCGCGCGCCTTCCTCTCCAAGGCACCGATGCTGATCCTGGACGAGGCCACCTCAAACGTCGACTCGCGCACCGAGATCAAGATCCAGGAGGCCATGGCCGATCTGATGCGCGGACGCACCTGCTTTGTGATCGCCCACCGTCTCTCCACCATTCAGAATGCTGACTGCATTCTGGTCCTGCAGGACGGCAGGATCACCGAGCAAGGAAACCACGAGCAATTGCTCAGCCTGGGCGGATTTTACAGCACGCTCTACCATTCGCAATTCCAATAAGACAAAGCAACGCTGCCCGAATGCAAACGCATTCGGGCAGCTCTTTTTTCGATCGTTGATTTATTTGGCGTCAAACCAGGTCCTGCCCACGTGAATGTCCACGTCAAGAGGCACGGCACAGGTCATAGCGCGCTCCATCTCCTCCTTGAGCAAGCGTCTTGCCTCCTCGGCGCAGGAGTGATGCGCCTCAAGGAGCAGCTCGTCATGCACCTGCAGGATCAGACGGGCGTCAAGCCCTCTTTCCAGAAGCGCCCGATGCACGCGCACCATGGCGATCTTGATGACGTCGGCCGCCGTGCCCTGAATGGGGCTGTTCATGGCCACGCGCTCGCCGAACTTCTGCTGCATCTTGTTGCTTGCCGAAAGCTCGGGAATGTAGCGCCTTCGGCCGAGGACGGTGGTAACGTAGCCCTGCTCGTAGGCCTTTTCGATGACCTCCTTAAGGTAGGCGTCAATGCGCGGATACCCTGCAAGATAGCGGTTGATAAAGCCCTGCGCCTCGGCAACCGAAACGCCGATGTCGTCCGAAAGCGAGAAGGCGCCGATGCCGTACATGATGCCAAAGTTGACCGCCTTTGCGCGCTTGCGCATCTCGGAGGTGACCTCCTCCTCGGGCACGCCGAATACGGTAGCCGCCGTGGAGGTATGCACGTCCACGCCCTCGCGGAAGGCACGGATCATGTTCTCGTCTCCCGAAACGTGCGCCAGAAGGCGAAGCTCGATCTGGGAATAGTCGGCGTCGATGATGACGTAGTCCTCCTTCTCGGGCAGGAAGAAGCGGCGCAGCTCGCGTCCGAGCTCGGTGCGAATGGGAATGTTCTGCAGGTTGGGCTCGGTGGAGGAAAGACGCCCCGTGGCCGTTCCCGTCTGCTTGAAGGTGGTATGCACGCGTCCATGCTCATCTGCCACCTTGAGCAATCCGTCGGCGTAGGTGCTCTTGAGCTTGGTGAGCTGACGGTAATCCAGGATCTCCTGAATGATGGGGTGGTAGGGACGAAGCTTGTCCAGGATCTCGGCGTTGGTCGAATATCCCGTCTTGGTCTTCTTGGCGTGCGGAAGCTTGAGGGTGTCAAAAAGCACCTCGCCAAGCTGCTTTGGCGAATTGACGTTAAACTCCTTCCCTGCGTGGAAGAAGATCTGTGCCTCGAGCGCCTTGGCTACGTCGCCAAGCTGCTCCCCGTAGGCACGAATGCCCTCGCGGTCAATGTAAAAGCCAACCGTCTCCATATCCGCCAACACGCGCGAGAGGGGCATCTCCAGATCGAGAAGAAGGCTTTCCTGCTCGCTCTCGCAAAGCTTTGCGCGGATCTCGGGATACAGACGCAGGAAATAGGAAATGGGCGGACGGCTCTCGTCAAGGATCTCGCAAAGGTAGTCCGAGACCAGGCGGTCAAGCGAGTAGACGCCCGAGGAATTGACCAGATAGGCCGCCAGCATCAGATCGTACAGCGGAAGCGCACGCAGCCACGCCGCGTCGGTTGCGCGGTAAAGGCGCTTGGCGTCGTGGCAAACCACGCGAGAGATCGTTTGCAAGGCCTCGGCCAGCGCGCCGCTTACCTCCTCGGTGGAGAAGATGCACTCGCCATCCGAGAGAAGGATCCCCGTATCGGAAAGCTCCAGCGCCAAAAGTTCGCGTCCGCGAATGCGCTCTGCCAGAGCGTCGGGCGAGAGCGAAAGGATCTCGCAGGGGGCTTCTGCGCAAGGGGAAAGTGGCTCGGGCTCGGCGTTTTGCAGATCAAAGCGCTTGAGGAAGGCAGAAAACTCCAGGCGGAGGAAGAGCCTTCTCGCCTCGGCGCGGTCCATGCCCTTGCTTTGCAGATCGGAAAGGGCAAGACCGATGGGCGCCTCACGGCAGATGCGGGCAAGCGTTCGGGAAAGATACGCGCTCTCCCGTCCGCTCTCCAGCTTGGCGCGCAGAGAGGGGGTATGCTTTGCCGTGGGAAGGGTCTCGTAGATACCGTCGAGGCTGCCGTACTCCGCGATCAGACGCAGGGCGGTCTTCTCCCCGATGCCGGGAACGCCGGGAATGTTATCCGAGCTATCCCCCATCAGCGCCTTGACGTCCACGAACTGCGAGGAGCGAACGCCGTATTTGGCAAAGAAGGCCTCCTCGGACATATCCAGCGTCTCCTGATTGGTGGCCAGAAGCACGTGCACGTTCTCGCTGATCAGCTGCAGGGCGTCGCGGTCTCCCGTAAGGAGATAGGCCTCGCAATCCTCGCGCTCGCACATTCCGGCAAGCGTGCCGAGAAGATCGTCGGCCTCGTAGCCCTCAAGCTCCAGCACGTGATAGCCCAGCGCACGCAAAAGCTCCTTGGCCACGGGCATCTGCTGTGCCAGCTCCTCGGGCATGGGCTTTCTTCCTGCCTTGTAGGCGTCGTACATACGATGACGGAAGGTGGGGGCCTTGAGGTCAAAGGCCACGGCGCAATAGGCGGGAGAAAGTGCCTCGACCTGGCGCGTGATCATGGTGACCATGCCGTACAGGGCGTTGGTGGGAAAGCCGTCCTTGGTGGTCAAGGGACGGATCCCGTAAAAGGCGCGGTTCAAGATGCTGTTGCCGTCTACGGCCAGCAGTTTCTGTTTCATGGCAAGCTGCCTACCTTTCCCGATGGATGCTCCATCCTGATTACTCTGTCTATTATTGTATCATACCGCACACCAAAAGTCAACGAAAGGCGAAAAAGAAAGGCAAAAAAAGATGGACCGTCCCCTCTTGCGTGCGGACGGTCCATTCTATGTGTATTCCACGGCGGAAAGCCGCTTATCAAAGGGGGGTCAGATGACCTCCTCATCCTCCTCGCGCTCCTCCTCGACGAAATCGTCCTTGGTGGCACCGCAGAGGGGGCAGACCCAATCGGCGGGAAGATCCTCAAAGTCGGTGTTTTCGGCGATTCCGTTATCGGGATCTCCCGTGCGAGGATCGTACTCGTAGCCGCAAAGCTCACAAACGTAGACAACCATAATCGTGCGTCTCCTTTTTCAAAGTGTAATCGAAGCAGTATCATCATATACCATATTGCCTCTATTGTCAATACCCTTTTTCGGATTTTTCCACTTTTTTTCCCTTCGCCGCAAAAAGAACGCACGCCAAACGATAATTTTACCGTTCCTCTCATAGAATAGAAAAGCGTCGATCCCGGGACGCGCGAAAGGAGAATGCATATGCAAAAGCAGGCAAAACGGCTATTCTGGAACGCGCTCCTTCTTGGCGCGGCCTCTCTCTTTATGCGCACGGTGGGCGTAAGCTTTCAGGTGCTTCTGGCCGGGCGCATAGGGGCGGAGGCCATGGGACTTTATTCCCTGATGGGAGGCGTGTACGGCTTTGCTCTGACGCTTGCCACCTCGGGGATCGGGCTCGGGGTGACGCGGCGCGTGACCGAAAACGTGGGAGAGGGACACCCCGAGCGCGTGCGCCCCACCCTTCGGCGCGCAACGCTCTACGCCTCAGGCTTCGGTCTGCTTGCCGCCCTTCTGCTCCTCGGTACGGCAAAGCCAATAGGGCTCCTCTGGCTCAAGGACGCGCGAACGGTGCGTCCCTTGCGTCTTTTTGCCCTTACCCTGCCCCTGATCGCCCTCTCCTCGGTATGGAGCGGCTACTTTACGGCGGTCCGCCGCCCCTACAAGAGCGCCGCCGCGCAGGTGAGCGAGCAGATCTGCAAGGTGGCGGCCACGCTGCTGCTCCTCTCCCTGCTCTCCCCCTCCGACGTGGAGAGCGCCTGCTGTCTCTTGGTTCTTGGCGGCACGGTTGCGGAGCTGCTCTCCTTCCTTTTGCAGCTGCTCCTCTACCTGCCCGACCGACGGCGGCATTTTGCCCGTGCAGAGACGGAAAGTGACGGACGTGAGGGCAGACGTCTGCTTGGCATTACCCTGCCCATCGCCTTTGCCGCCTACATCCGCTCCGCCCTTCTGACCCTGGAGCATATCCTCATTCCCGAGGGTCTACGCAACAGCGGACACTCACACAAGGACGCGCTCACCGCCTACGGAAGCATTCAGAGCATGGCTCTGCCCGTGATCCTCTATCCCGCCGCGATCATCTCGGCCTTCTCCGGCCTTTTGATCCCCGAGATGGCCGAAAGCCGCGTCCGAGGCGGGGAGAAGCGCATCTCCTATATGATCGGCAGGGTCTGGTCGCTCTCCCTGCTCTTTTCCATCGGGGTGGCAGGGGTGCTGCTCTCCTTCTCGGGCACGGTCGGCGAGGCACTTTATCCTGGCACGCAGACCGCACATTACCTGCGCATTCTCGCGCCCCTGATCCCCATTATGTACGTAGACACCGCCACCGACGCCATTCTCAAGGGGCTTGGCGAGCAGGTCTACTGCATGAAGGTGAACATCGCCGACGCCCTGCTCTCCGTGATCCTGGTCACCCTGCTCATTCCGCGCCTCGGGATCCTCGGCTACGTGGTGACCATCTACGTCTCCGAGCTTCTCAACACCGTGCTCAGCGTGCACCGCCTGCTCTGCATCCGCCCCTTGCAGGTAAGGCTTTTCAAGTGGGTCTACAAGCCCCTTCTCTCCATCGTCGGAGCAACCGCCATGGCAAGGCTGCTGCTCTCGCGGATCGGTCAGCTTCCGACAAGCCCCTTCGCCGCGATCAGCCTTTGCTCGGCTCTTACCCTGGTCCTCTATCTGCTGCTTCTCCTCTTGACGGGAGGACTGGAGCGCGAGGACGTGCGCTGGCTGACCTCTCTGTTCCGTCCGCGGACGGAGGCGCCCTCAGAGGAAAAGCCTTCTGAACTGTCTGCCCTCAAGCGCCGCCGCAAGCGTGGGCTGAAGGAGGGTGACGTCCGCCACGAGTGAATGCGGCTTCTTCTCGGGATCGTCCTGCAGCATGGGGACGAAATAAACGCACTTGCGCGAGAGAAGCGTGGCGATGTTGCGCAGATTGGCCGAGAGGGCGTCGTTTGAGGCAAGCGAAATGATCAGGGGCGCGTCACGCCGCAGATGCGCCTTTGCCGCCATGCAGACCGCCGTGTCGGTAATGCCGTTGGCGATCTTAGCAAGCGTATTCCCCGTGCAGGGCGCAAGGATCAGCGCCTCGAGCCGAATGGCAGGACCGAGCGGCTCGGCATCCACCACCGTGTGAATGATCTCCCTTCGGCAAAGCGTCTCCACGGCTCGGCGAAGCTCCTCGGCGCGTCCAAAGCGCGTGTCGGTGCGCCAGACCGTTTCGCTGAAGATGGGCTGGATCTCATATCCGCTCTGCACCAGACGCTCAAGCTCGCGAAGGGAGCTTGCGTGCGTGCAGAAGGATCCGCAAAAGGCATAGCCAAGCATTCTATTCGCCCCCCTTTCCATTCTCGCCGCACGGGACGGACGGTCGACCGATCCGCTCGCAAAGAAGCTCCGCGAGCGTTTGCCCGAGGATTTCTCCCGCGCTCTCGGGTGCGTACCTTCCGGGCAGTGCGCTTCCCCAAACCGTCTTTATGCCAAGCGCGGCGGCCGCCGCGCGGTCCACCCCTCCCGGGGGAGAGGCGAGATCCACGAGCAGGCACTCGCGCGGAAAATCCCGAAGCACGCTCTCCGAAAAGAGGGGATGCGGCACCGTGGAAAAGAGGACGCGAAGTCCTCGCGGAAGCGCGGACAGGCAGCTTCTTCCCTCCCCATCGGTCAAGGGGAGAGCCTTGGCGCCTTGAAGAGTGGCCAGGGCTCTTTGCTCTGCGCGTCTTGCGTAGACCGTGACCTCAGCCCCCAACGCCCGCAGCTTTTGCGCCAGGAGCGAGCCGATGCGCCCGTAGCCGACGACCGCCACGCAAGCGCCGTCCAGCGTGACGGGAAGCTCACGCATCGCAATCGCGATTGCTCCCTCTGCCGTGGGAAGCGCGTTGCGCAGCTGCAGGACCTCACTCTCCAGATAATCCACCCACCGCACGCCCCTCTCCTCCGCGCGGCGGCGCATCGCCTCGGGCAGACGTCCTCCAAGCAAAAGGACGTCCTTTTTCAGCTCTCCGAGAAGCACGTCAAGACGGATCCCCTCCGCATCCGCGGAATAGGGCGCAAAAACGCGCACGCCGTCTGCCGAGCAAGGGAGAGGAAGCAGGATCGCGTCCGCTCCCTTTATCGCCTGCCGCCAATCCGCACAGACCTGCACGCCTGACGCCTCCTTTGCAAGGCCGTCAAGCCCCCACACCAAAACCTCGTACCCCTCGGCAAGCCTTCTTGCCACGGGGAGCTGTCTTGCATCGCCGCCGAGCAAGGCAAGACGAATTCTTCCTTCCATGCCGTCACCCTTTCTCCGCCAAAGGCGGCCTTTCTCCACTGTCCGATCCCGAAAAGCATAAGGGATCGCCTTAACAGGGTATGAAAAAAAGCCGCCCTTCGACACCGAAAAGCGGCTTTACGGAAGAGGAATGCGAATGCGCTCGGGAGCATAGCGAAGCACTCCGTCGGGCAAGGGGGAGGGCAAAAGGGGCAAAAGGCGCTCCGCCTCCAGGATCACGCAGTGCGCGCTGTCGGAAACGGCGGGCAGATTGGTGTGGTTCTCGGAGGTGAGTCCGTCGTCAAGGGCGGTGATCACGTCGGCCGAGAGCGCAAGATTTTTGATCTGCGAGGCAAGCGGCGAGGCCATGGCCGCCATATTAAAGAGAAGCACGCGATGCCCGTTGACCTCCAGTGCGCAAAACTGACCCAGGTGGTCGGTTCCTTTACCCTCTGCCCGATCGGTCGCAGTCATCACCGCTACCTCCTCGGGAAGGGCGTCAAAGCCGTAATGCACGCGTATGCCGTAGAGCGAGGCCTCCTGCTCCATGCGCTTGGCCATGGCACGCTCCCAATCGTCACGCGGAACGGGCAGGTGCAGATTGCGAATGCGCATGGCCGTGGCGTTTTCCTGCAGGACGTAGGGCTGAAGGTTGGCGTAGCGGGTAAAGACCAGATTGCAAATCTCGGTGGCGTTGACCTCGCGCGCGGCAAGACGGATATCGTAGGCCTTGTCGTAGCGTCCGCCCGAGAAATCCACCGCCACGCAAGCGCCGTCCTTGACGAACAGGCAGATGCAGCCATCGCTCTTGTTGACGTACACCATATCCGCCTCGTCCGAGGGCAGATAGGCCGCACCGAGGGCGATCCCGATCGCGATCAGCGCACTTGCGGGCGGGAGAAGCCAGAGCCAATGCCGCTTGCGAATGCGCACGAGCGCAAACAGGACGACAATTCCGCCAAGGATCGCCACGGCGATGCGCGGAGCCGTCTCGGTAACGGCAAGCATCGCGCCCTCGGCAGCGGAAAACCACCCTGCCACGCGGAGCATTCCCTCCGCACAGAGGGAGCAAAGCGAAGCAAGAGGCGCGCAGGTGGGAAAGAGAAGCACGCCGATCGACAGCACCAGAAGCACCGCCGTGGGAAGCGAAAGCACGAGCGTTGCGGGAATGGCAAAGAGCGAGACCTCACCAAAGACGAAGACCGTCAGCATCAGCATGGCGACGTTCACCGTCACGCCGACAAAGACCGCCGAGATCGCGCCCCGTCCCATGCGCAAAAGGCGCTTGGCAAGGCTCGGCCAGCTATCCTTCTCGCGCACCCAATCCGAAAGCAGGGGCGAAAAGATCAGGATCGAGCCTGCCGCAAGGAAGGACATCCACATCGAAATATCCAGCGCCGCATTGGGCGAGACGAGCAGGATCCCCACGAGCGTAAGGCAAAGCACCGTAAAGCCGTCGTAATCCTCCCGCAAAAGCAGAGCCGCGTAAAGCGCCGAAAGCATCAGCACGGCGCGCAGGGTAGAAGGCGAGCAGCCCGTGAGGAAGAGATAGGCAAAGGCAAGGATCGGAATGAGGATCGCCCTGCCCTGCTTGGGCAGACGAAGCCTGCGGAGAAGCCAATCGGCAAGCGAGACGAGAATGGAGACGTGCAATCCGCTCAGGGCCAGAAGGTGTGAGACGCCTGCCCGTCGGAACTCGAGCGAATGCCATGCCGACAGCGCATCGCGGTCTCCAAGGAGCAAGGCGGCGGCAAGACCTCCCCGTGTCTTCCCCATGGCGTGCTGCAGGCGGTACGACCCCGCACTCTGCCACTCGCGAAAGAGCAAGCCAAGGGAGCGGTCCTTCCCCTCAAGGATCTCACAGTCCTCGGGTGACGGGCAGGAAAAGGCGGCGAGAACGCCGTCTGAGAGCAGGAAGGTCTCCTCCCGAAAGCTCTCGGTATGCGTAAAGGCGCGCTGGGTCGCCGTCAGGCAAAAGCGGTCTCCGCGCTGGAGCGAGGTGGCGTAGGCCGTATCCAGGATCGCAAGGTAGGAGCAGTTCTTTCCGTTCTGCCTGGTGATGCGCACCTCAAGCTGTGCCGAGTAGGCCGTGGACTGCACGCGCTCCAGCACCGTTCCCTCAAGCTCGCTCTCCTCGCCGATCCCCTCCTCGATCGCGGCGTAGCGCAGGTCGAAGAAGATCGCGGACGAGCCGAGCAGGAGCGCCGAGAGCAGGAGCGCCAACACGGCGGAAAGCTCTGCGTTGCTGATCGGCTTCTTCCGCTTCCTCAGAAAAAGGAGAAGAAAAAGGAGCAGCACGAGGGCACAGATCACCGTGATCCACTTGCAAAGCGCTCCGCTTCCCTGCAAAAGCAGGCTCAGAAGGACCGCAAAGCAAGCACCCGTCGCCAAGGGCCTGTTGTGCAATACGCCCATATTTCTCACTCTCCTTTCTCTTAAAGTTGTTTGTTTTTCACACCCGTCTTTCCCAAGAGTGGCAAAAATACTTAAAAAATTTGAAAAATATACCGCTTGATCGAAATTTTACTTGACAAACGCGCAAAAGTGCGGTATAATATGCGTATGTGCTGAGATCTGCTCAGCCAACTACCGTGAAATACATTTTTCGGAGGAAAAATCATGTTTGAAACACTGAAGAACCTTTTGGTAGAGGAATTGCAGCTTGATCCCGATGAGATTACCATGGAGTCTGAGCTGGCAAACGATCTTGGTGTTAACTCCATCGAGCTTGCAGATCTGGTTATGCTCTGCGAGGACAAATTCGGTGTTGAGATCGAGGATGACGACATTCACAAGTTCGTCACCATCGCCGACGTCGTTGCTTACATGGAAGCACACAGCCAGAACTGAATCCAACCCCTTACACAGAACAGCACTTTGCAATCGGCAGAGTGCTGTTCCTTTTTGCCCCTTTATTATAGCGAATTCGCCTTCCTTTGTCAAGGCTGACGGCAAAAAGCCCGTTTTTTTTCGCCGAGGAAGGAAAAAATACGAAAAAACGCTTGTATTTGGCAAGCAGATTCGTTATAATAGAGGTAATGAAGCAAGGCCTTTACTCCAGAGCCTGCCACGGCAGGACGGAAAGGACGAAAGAGAGTTATGAAAAACGGTTTTATTCAGGTTGCCGCCGCCACGCCCCGCGTGACTCCGGCCTCCCCCACGGACAATCTGCAAAGCATGCTTGCGCTGGCTAAGGACGCAGACCGCCTCGGCGTGCGCGTGCTGGTCTTTCCCGAGCTTTCGCTCGTGGGCGCGACAAGCGCGGATCTGTTGACCTATCCCACGCTGCAAAACGGCGCGCTTGACGCCCTGCGCAGCTATTGCAAGGAGACGCGCAAGCTCTCCCTGCTCTCCATTCTCGGTCTCCCCGTAGCGGTCGGAGACAGCGTCTTCTCCTGCGCCGCCGTCACGCTGGGCGGAAGACTGCTCGGTCTCGTTCCCAAGACCGTGCTTCCGTACGGGCAGAGCAGACAGCTCTCCCCCGCACCCGACGGGACCGACGAGATCACGCTTCCCGGCTTTGACGGGGCGATCCCCTTCGGCACGCAGCTGCTCTTTTGCTGTGCGGAAATGCCTGCCCTGCGCATCGGCGTGGAGCTTGGCGAGGATCTGGCCTCGATCTATCCCCTCTCCTCGGCACACGCGGCTGCAGGCGCAACGCTGATCTGCAATCCCGCCGCATCCCCCGAGGGAGTCGGTGCGGCCGAATACCGCACGCTTCTCGTGCGCTCCCAATCGGCACGCGCCATCTGCGGCTACGTGCTTTCCTCGGCAGGAGACGGAGAATCCACAACCGACGCCGTCTACGGCGGACACGCTCTGCTGTGTGAAAACGGCACCCTTCTGGCCGAGCGCAAGCCCCTTTGCGGCGAGCGTCTGACCGTGACCGAGATCGACCTTGAGCGCATTCTTGCGGATCGCAGAAGGAGCAACCTCTTCCTCTCCGATGCCGCAGACTATACCGTCATTCCCTTTTCGCTTCCCCAAAAGGACGCTACCCTGACCCGCAGGATCGCGCCCCTTCCCTTCGTTCCCGCCGATCCCGAGGAGCGTGCGGCACGTTGCCAAAGCATTCTCGAGACGCAGGCCGAGGGACTTGCCGTCCGTCTTTCCCGCGCAGGCGCGCGCAAGGCGGTCCTCGGCATCTCGGGCGGACTGGACTCCACCCTTGCCCTGCTCGTCACCGACCGCGCAATGAAAAAGCTCGGCCGCCCCGCAACCGACATTCTCGCCGTGACCATGCCCTGCTTTGGCACGACCGCAAGAACGCGCACCAACGCAACTTTGCTCTGTGAGGAGCTTGGCACCGAGTTCCGCACCGTGGATATTCTTGACGCGGTCAAGCAGCATTTTTCCGACATCGGCCACGATCCCGCCAAGCTGGACGTGACCTACGAGAACGCCCAGGCACGCGAGCGCACGCAGATCCTGATGGATCTGGCCAACGCCACGGGCGGAATGGTGATCGGCACGGGAGACCTCTCCGAGCTTGCGCTTGGCTGGGCCACCTACAACGGTGACCATATGTCGATGTACGGCGTTAACGCAGGCGTACCCAAGACCCTTGTCCGTCATCTGGTGGCCTACTGTGCCACGCAGGCCGAAGGAAATGGGCAGGCCACGCTTGCCGCCGCTCTGCGCGACGTGCTTGCCACGCCCGTATCCCCCGAGCTGCTCCCCGCCGACGCCGAGGGCAACATTGCACAAAAGACCGAGGATCTGGTCGGGCCTTACGAGATCCACGACTTCTACCTTTACTATATGCTGCGCTACGGCTTCTCCCCTGCCAAGCTCTACCGCATGGCGCGCTACGCGCTGGGCGAGCTCTATTCCGACGAGGAGCTGCTCAAGTGGCTCAAGGTCTTCCTGCGCCGCTTCTTCACCCAGCAGTTCAAGCGCTCCTGCCTCCCCGACGGTCCGAAGGTCGGGGCGATCAGCATTTCTCCGCGCACCGACTGGGCCATGCCCTCGGATGCGGCAAGCACGCTCTGGCTCGCCGAGGCCGAGTCCCTTTCGGCAAACGGCTGACCGCATAAGAACGAAAAGTCTCCCCCGAAGCACCTGCCGACAAGCAGGCACTGCGGGGGAGATCTTTTTTCCTTTTTTCGGTCAGAGGACGTAGAAGAAGATGCAGATAAACTGTGCGATGCTTCCCGCCACCACGAAAAAGTGGAAGATCGAATGCATATATCTTCTCTTTTTGCCCAAGCCGTAAAGCACGGCGCCAACGGTATAGAGAATGCCTCCGGCAAGACACCAGAGCGATCCGGGGACCGTCATCGCCTCAATAGCGGTCTTGGCCGCGATCACCACGCTCCAGCCCATGCCGATATAGCAGATCATGGAGAGGACGGAATACTTCTTCAGATCGATCGCCGTGAAGGTGGTCGCCATGGCGGCAAGCCCCCAAACGATGCCAAACAGCACCCACGCCCATGCGGGAGAGATCGGGCGGATCGAGCAAAGCAGAATGGGCGTATAGGTTCCGCCGATGAGGAAATAGATGGTACAGTGGTCGATGACCTGCATGACCTTCTTCCCCATCCGGGACGAAGCCCGTGGTAGACGCTGGACGAGGTATACAGCAAAATGAGCGACGCCCCGTAGATCGCACTTCCCACCACGCCCCAGGGGTTGTGGCGGATCGCCGAAAAGGTGACGCACAAAACGAGTGCCACCACGCCGAGCGCGCCTCCCACGATGTGGGAGATCATGTTCATCAGTTCCTCTCCATTGGTGTAATCGGGCAGAATACGGTCTGCCAGCTTGGTTCGTTTCATCGGCTCTTCCTTTCAAATGTGGTTTTCAATACTATATTATCACATTTTTATTATCATGTCAAGGGAAAAGAAAATATTCAGCAAAAAAGAAAAATCTCGGCGCGCCGTTTGTTTACGGCGCGCCGAGGTTCTTTGATCAACGCTTATTCGGTGGTATAGTTATCGAAATAGCCCTGAATGTGCACGATGGGCGTTCCCTTGTCCCCCGAGCCGGAGGTCAGGTCGCAAAGAGAACCGATCAGGTCGGTCAAACGACGGGGCGTGGTTCCCTCGGATACCATCTGGCCAACGAGGTTGTCGTCCTTCTCCTTGATCTTCTCACGGATCGCGTCCTTGAGCGCCTCTCCCGAGAGATCGGCGAAATCGTTGTCGGCGAGGTACTTGAGCTTCAGCTCGTTGGGCGTGCCCTCAAGTCCTGCGGTATAGGCGGGAGAAACGACCGGGTCGGCCAGCTCCCAGATCTTGCCGACGGGATCCTTGAAGGCGCCGTCGCCATAGACCATGACCTCAACGAGCTTGCCCGTTGCCTTGAACAGATTTGCCTGAATATCCTCCACCAGTGCCTGGCAATCGCGGGGGAAGAGCTTGACCTGCGTTTCGGTTGCCTTGTTGGAGCCGAGCAGACCGTACTGTGCGTTGTATCCGCTTCCGTTGACGGGAGCGTTCAGGATCTCGTCAATGCCGTAAACCGTTTTTGCTCCTGCGGCCTTCAGCAGGCGCTTGGTGCGCTGACGGGTATGGATGTCGCAGTTGAGGACCTTGTCGGTATAGGAAAGGATCGCGCGAGGATCGTTGGCGAAAACGAACTCGCACTCCGCACCGTTCTCACGCACGAGCTGATCGTAGAACTCCACGTAGTCCACGCCCGTGAAGGGGTGCTTCTCATAGCCAAAGCAAGCGCGGTATTTTTCCAGGTTCAGAACGTCCTTGTAAGGATCGATCCCCTTCTCGTCCAGAGCGTCGAGGCTGACGAGATGGTTTCCAACCTCATCGGAAGGATAGGAAAGCATCAGCACGATCTTCTTAGCGCCCTTGGCGATGCCTGCCAGGCAGACCGAAAAGCGGTTGCGGCTCAGGATCGGGAAGATGACACCGACCGTTGCGTTCTCACCAAACTTTGCGCGAACGTCTGCGGCAATATCGTCCACCGTTGCGTAGTTTCCCTGCGCACGGGCGACGATCGCCTCGGTCATGGCCACGATATCACGGTTGCGGATCTCATACCCCTCTGCCTTTGCAGCCTCAAGAACGGAATCGGTCACGATCTTGGCCAGATCGTCGCCACTGCGAATGATAGGGGCGCGCACACCGCGCGAAACAGTTCCAACCATACGGCTCATAATTCTCAACACTCCTTTTTGCGCGTCCGCACAGGCGGACGGGCAGTCAAAATAAATTCACACCCTATATTATACCAAAAAAATGAAATTTGTAAAGTGATTTTCGCAAAAAAATTGTCGTCTCGATCAATTTTTTTTACGCGCCGAAGCGGGGATTTTTCCCTCCCGATCCCGCAAAAAAAGGGACTGCGCTGCCGCGCAGTCCCAAACGGGAAAACGGTCAATGCGTGTCGTCCTCGCCATTCTGCTCGGAAGGAGCCTTTCCGCAGGCTCCCGCGCATCCGGCGCATCCGCCCTGGCAGCTCCCGCTTTCGGGGCAGCCAATGCATTTCTTACCGCTTCGTTTTGCCTTGACGATATACACCACGGCCGTGCCGACGATCAGCGCGATCGCGCCAATGAGGATCCAATCGATCCATTGCATATTGATCCCTCCTTTTTTTCGTGGGTCATGCCTTGCGCATAAATTCCTTCAAGGAGTATTCCTCCTTGATCTGCTTGTTCTTGCGAATGATCAGCACGGCAAGGACCGCCGCAAAGAGGCCGACGATGGCCCAGCCGAGAATGGGCATCCAGAGAGAGCCAAACTCGCGCGTGGTAAAGAGCGTGCCAAAGAAGAAGACGAGAAATCCAACCGAATAGCCAACGCCCAGCTGCAGCCCAATGCCTGCAAAGAGCCACTTCTTGCTCTTGATCTCTGCGTTCATCGCACCGATGGCGGCAAAGCACGGAGGCGTAAAGAGGTTAAACATCAGATACGCCAGAGCGGCAACCTTGGTGATCGCCATAATGGCGGCCACCTCTCCTCCTCCGCCAACCATCTCCAGGGATTCGGCGTCGATCAGATGCTCAAGGCCGACAAAGCACACGGCCAGCGTTCCGACGACGTTCTCCTTGGCGATAAAGCCGGTGATGGCCGCGGCGGCAAGCTGCCAGGCAACCACGCCGACGATGGGAGCAAAGAGGTAGGCAAAGGGGGTAGCGACCGTGGCAAGAATGGAGTCCTTGGCGTTCTCCACGGGCTGGAAATTCCAGCCGAAGCTCTGCATCAGCTGGACGGCAAAGTTGCAGACCAGAATGATGGTTCCCGCCTTGACGATGTAGGCCCAGCCGCGCTGGCACATGGAGAGGAACGCCTTTCCAAAGCTCGGCGCCTTGTACTCGGGAAGCTCAATGATAAAGAAGGATCTCTTTTTGCGGTTTCCGGTAATGGCGTTGACCAGCAGCGCGCCGAAGAAGATGATCGCAATACCGACGAAATACATCAGCGTGCCCACCCAGGAGGCCTCGCCAAAGAAGGCGCCTGCAAAAAGGGAGATCAGAGGAAGCTTTGCACCGCAGGGCATGAAGGGAGCGAGCATGGCCGTTGCCCTTCTCTCCCGCTCGTTGCGAATGGTGCGGCAGGCCATCACCCCGGGAACGGCACAGCCCGTGCCGATGATGAAGGGGATAACGGATTTGCCCGAAAGGCCGACCTTCTTGAAGATGGGGTCAAGCACCACGGTCACACGCGCCATGTATCCGCAATCCTCAAGCAGGGCCAGCAGGAAGTACATGACCATGACCAGGGGCAAAAAGCCAACGACCGCGCCGACACCGCCGATGATGCCGTCCACGATGATGGAAGCGAGCAAGGGGTTGGCGTTTTCCATAAGGCCTGCGACCCACTCGCCGAACAGATCAATAAAGGTAACCAGTCCCGGGATCGACCACTCGTTCTCCATTCCCTCGTTAAACACGTAGCCGTTGGCGATCCAATCGCCAAGCCATGCCTGCGAGATCTGGAACACCAGGAACATCACCACGGCAAAGATCGGAATACCAAGCCACTTGTTGGTCAGCACGGCGTCGATCTTATCCTGCGTGTTTTTCTCCTTGGTCAGGACCTTGCGGCTCTCCACCGTCTTGACGATGTCGTTGACAAAGGCAAAGCGTGCTCTGTCCGCGTGCTCCACTGCGTTCTTATCGGTCAGATCGATTTCTCCCTGCTCATAGGGGGCCTTCTGCCCTTTTCCAATAAGAGAGACTGCCGCGGCGACGACCTCCTTCATGCCCTTGGCAGAGGTGGAAACGGTATCCACGACCGGACAATTCAGCTTTTCCGCAAGCACCTTGGAGTCGATCCTGGTCTCCTTCTTTTTGTTGACGTCCGCCTTGTTCAAGGCGACCACCACGGGGATCCCAAGCTCCAGAAGCTGCGTGGTGAAGAAAAGACTGCGGCTGAGGTTGGTGGCGTCCACGATATTGATGATCACGTCGGGATGCTCGTTTTGCACGTAAGCACTGGTAATGCTCTCCTCCGACGTGAAGGGGGACATCGAATACGCGCCGGGAAGGTCCACCGCGATCAGCTCCTCGTTGCCGCTGTAAAGGCTTTTCCTGATGGGATGCTCCTTCTTCTCCACGGTAACCCCCGCCCAGTTGCCCACCTTTTCGTTGCTACCGGTCAGGGCATTATACATGGTCGTCTTACCGCTGTTCGGATTGCCGGTCAAAGCAATTCTCATATTGGATTTCCTCCTTATTCCGATCCTTTCGGATATAAACTGCATTCTTAAGCGTCGGTTAGCAATTGCTAACCGACGGGAAAATAAAAAAGCAATTGGAAAAATTACTTTTTTATCCCTCGATCACGATGGCCTCTGCCAGCCCGTTATCGATATTGTATCGGCCGTCCTTGATGGAGACCACGCAGCCGCCCCTGCGACGGGAAACGACCGTGATGGGCTCACCGCTGTAGCAGCCCAAAGAAAACAGGAAGGCATCCAGCTCCTCGTCGTCGGTCTCGATCGCCTTGACGGTATATTCGATTCCTTCCGTTGCATCCAGCAAAGTCATTGTGCAATCTCCTGTATCGGTCACCTGCATTTTGCAGGTCCTTCGTGTTTCGCGCCTTCGAATTAGCATATGCTAACTCAACGGTAAGATTATACCACCCTTCTCTTTTTTTGTCAAGACTTTTTTGCAAATTTTTTACCTTTTTCCCCTTTTCTCAACGAAAAAACCGAGAAAAAGCACTTGCAATGCCGACGCGTCTATGATATAATGGAAGTGGAAAGACAAAACCGCAGGAAGGAGGGATCTCATGCATATTCAGGAATCGGGAGAAATGTATCTGGAGAGCATTCTCGTGCTTTCCCGACAGAAGGGCTCGGTCCGCGCCATCGACGTGGGCGAATATCTGGGATACTCCAAGCCCTCCGTCAGCCGCGCCATGGGGCTTCTCAAGAACGGCGGCTTTATCACCGTGGATAAGGACGGCTCCATTAAGCTGACCGAGGAGGGGTACGCGATCGCACAGAAGATCTACGACCGCCACACGCTCCTCTCTGCTCTCCTCGTGCGCCTTGGGGTGGATCCCGAGACGGCCTCGGGAGACGCCTGCCGCATGGAGCACGCCATCAGCGACACCTCCTACGAGGCCATTAAGGCATTCGTGGAGGCACTTCCTCCCAAGGAGAGCTAAGACCGCGCTCCCCAAAGGAGCAATCAACGCCATATCAGCAAGCCTGCAAGACACGCAGGCTTGCTTTTTTTGCTTTCCCCTCTCCCGCCTCTGGCGGTGTTGCCTCATATTTTGCGCACCTTTTTCATATAGTGAGGAAGAACGCACAAGGAAAGGCGGAGAGGGACTATGCAGGAATACAAGGCCGGATTGCACGAGAGGAATGGGCTTTCTAAAGGAGCGGTCGAGGAAAGCCGACGCCTGCACGGCGAAAACCGCCTCTCGCGCAAGAAAGGAAAATCCTTCGCCCGCCGTTTTCTCGGCAACCTCGCCGACCCCGTGATCCGCATTCTTCTCGGCGCGCTTCTGCTCAATCTGCTTCTTCTCCTGCGCGACGGCAGCTGGATGGAGACCGCAGGCATCGGTGCAGCGGTTCTGCTCGCCACCCTGATCTCCACCCTCTCCGAGCATACCTCGGCACGCGCCTTTGAGAGCCTTGCCGAGGAGGAGGGACTTGCGCGCTGTCGGGTGCGCCGTGCGGGAGAGGTGCGGGAGATCCCGGGCACCGAGGTGGTGGTTGGCGACCGCCTGCTCTTGAGTGCGGGGGATTGGATCGCGGCGGACGGTCTTTTGCTGGAGGGGAGCCTCTCCACCGACCAAGCCTCCCTTACGGGGGAAAGCCGCGAGGTGCAAAAGCGCCCTTCGGGCAATACCTCGCTTTCTCCCTCCGCGCCCTCCTCCCTCTTTCGGGGCTGTACGGTGGCTTCGGGAAGCGGTGAGATGCGCGTTTGTGCGGTGGGGGACGCCACCCTTATCGGCAAGATCTCGGGCGAGGTGCAGAGCGAGCAGCGCGACAGCCCCCTAAAGCTTCGACTCAGACGCCTGGCCCGCCAGATCAGCTACGTGGGATACGCCGCCGCTCTGCTCGTGGCGCTGGCTTACCTCATCAACGTCCTTCTCCTGGACAGCGGAATGCGCTGGGAGGTGATCCGCCTGAAGCTGGAGAGCCCCGCCTTTCTGCTCTCCTCCCTCCTTCACGCCGTCACGCTCGGCCTTACCGTGCTGGTCGTGGCCGTTCCCGAGGGGCTGCCCATGATGATCGCCGTGGTGCTCTCGGCCAACAGTCGACGCATGGTGCGTGACCACGTTCTGGTGCGCAAGCCGGCAGGCATTGAGGCGGCGGGAAGCATGAATCTGCTCTTTACCGACAAGACGGGAACGCTGACCGAGGGCAATATGCGCGCCTGCCGCGTGCTGTTGTCCTCGGGGGATCACCGCACGCTGAGCGAGGCCGTTCGCCTCGGCCTCCGCCCCTCTCTCTATATGGCGCTCTGCTTTCGCTACGGGAACGACGCCCTGCTCGGGAAAGCTGAGGACGGCACGCTCACGCCTCTTGGCGGAAGCGCCACCGAGCGCGCGCTTTTGCAGGCCGTGATCGGCGCCCCCCTTCCCGAGGGCTACCGCGTTCGCTCCCGCCTTCCCTTTGACAGCGACAAAAAATATTCCGCCGTCACCCTTACGGGAAAGGATTCCCCCACCCTTCTTCTCGGCGCACCCGAGGTGCTTTTCCCCTTCGTGCAGAGCGTGATGCGGGAGGACGGGAGCATTCTTCCCTTTTCCCCCGCGTCCTGGCAAGCCCGCATCGGGAGAGAGGCCGAGCGCGGCGGACGGGTCCTGGCCGTGGCCGCATCGCTTGAGGGGGCTGACGCATCGGTGCACGCACGCGGCATTCGCGGATCCCTCCTGCTCCTCGGCGCGATCACGCTGGAGGACCCCATTCGTCCCGAGGCCAAGCGCGCCGCCGGGGACCTGCAAAGCGCGGGGATCGGCGTGGTGATGATCACGGGGGACGGCGAAAAGACCGCCCGAAGCATTGCCGCGCGCTGCGGTCTGCTCACCCCCGAGCGAGATCTTGTGCTGACAGGTCAGGAGATGGCAGGACTTTCGGATCCTGAGCTTGCCGAGCGCCTTCCCCGTCTTGCGGCGGTCGCACGCGCCCTGCCGAGTGATAAGAGCCGCCTTGTCCGCCTGGCGCAGGAAAAGGGCCTCGTGGTGGGCATGACGGGAGACGGCATCAACGACGCCCCCGCGCTCCGCCACGCCGACATTGGCTTCGCCATGGGAAGCGGCACGCAGGTGGCCAAGGACGCAGGCGACATCCTGATCCTCGACGATAATCTCGCCTCCATCGTGCGCGCCGTTCTTTACGGACGGACCGTGTTCAAAAGCATCCGCAAGTTCATCACCCTGCAATTGACCATGAACCTTTGTGCCGTTGGAGTGACGATGATCGCCCCCTTCCTCGGCGTGGACTCCCCCGTCACCGTGATCCAGATGCTCTGGATCAACATCATCATGGACACCCTGGGAGGTCTCGCCTTTGCGGGGGAAGCACCGCTTGCCGACTATATGCGCGAAAAGCCGAAAAGACGCAACGAGGGTATCCTCAACCGCTATATGGTCAATCAGATCCTCTTTCTCGGCGGATTCAGCGTGCTGCTCTTTCTGTTCTTCCTCAAATGCCCCCTGATCACCTCGCTCTTCCGCCACACCGAGGGAGACCTCTGCCATCTGACCGCCTTTTTCGGGCTCTTCATCTTTGCCTCGGTGCTCAACTGCTTCAACGCGCGCACCGACCGCCTCTCCCTTGTCGCAGGGCTGGGAAGGAACAAGACCTTCCTTGCGATCATGGGCGCGATCCTTGCGATCCAGCTGGTCTTCCTCTATCTTGGCGGAAGCATTCTGCGCACCATGCCCCTGACGGCGCGCGAGCTTTGGATCACCTGGCTGCTCGCCCTCTCGGTCTTTCCCGCAGACCTGCTCCGCAAGGCCATTCTTCGCCTGCGCGGTAAGCATACGGGCTACTGAACGAAAAAGAGCCTTCATACAAAAAAATCGGCCTCAACCCAAACGGGTTGAGGCCGATCCTGTTTCATGCGTTATGCGTTTTCCCAGGCCTTCAGCAGGGATAAAAATGCGGGAAGCTCGCGGATCTCGGCATCGGGACGGATGTCCGCACGCCCTGCCTTCCCCTTCGGGTTAAACCAGCAGGTGCGGATCCCCGCGTGTATGCCGCCGAGAATATCCGAGGTCAGGCTGTCGCCGAGAATGACCGCCTCGCGCGGCGAAAAATTCGGAATGGCGGCAAAGCAGGCGTCAAAGAACTCCTTTTGCGGCTTGACGGCGCCCAGCTGCTCGGAGATAAAGATCCCGTCAAAGTAGCGCCCTACCCCCGAGTCGGCAATGCGCGGCGTTTGCACCGAAAGCGTGCCGTTGGAGGCAATATACAGCTTGTAACGCCCGTAAAGCGCGTCGAGCAGCTCCTTTCCAAAGGGCATAAATCCATGCTCGCGCGAGAGCGCCAGCATATAGCCATCTCTCGCCGCCTCGGGAGAGGCCGAGCAGCCAAGCTCCCGAAAGAGGATCTCAAAGCGGCGCACCTGCACCTCCTCGCGCGTCAGCTCCCCTCGCTCCAGAGCCTCCCACTGCGCCTTGTTGATGGCGCTGTAGCGCGCCACCGTCCCGTCGGTGGGAGAGATCCCAAAGGAGGAAAGCGTCTTGCGAATGGCGGCGTCCTCCGCCTGCCCGAAATCCAGGATCGTATCGTCCAGATCAAGAAATATCCAGCGGATCATGCACACGTCCTCACTTCCAAATCACGTTTTCCGCGCCGAGAAGCGCGCGAAGCTGCTCCACGGCGTAGCGGCTGCGCTCCATGCCGAGCGCCTCGGTGCTGTAGGTCTTGGTGGAGGCATCGTAGAAATAGACGGGAAAATCTCCCTCAAAAAGCTCAACGATGTTCTTCGCCTTGCGGTAGCGCAGATCCTCCAGTGAGGGGACGCGCAGGAAAAGTCTTCTCGCCTGCGAAAGCCCCTCGATCGCAGGTGCAGAGGAGGGCTTTTCGGCAGACGCGCCTCGCTTTTCGACGCGCTCCTGCTCCGCAGGGAGGGCATTCTCGGTCTTGGGTCTGTCCTCGCCCCGATAACGGGCGTCCTCGATCAGCTCCTTTGCCAGGTTGACCAAAAGCTTTGGCGGCTCGTCCTCGCGGATCGACAGCGTGCCCGTGACGAACAGGCCGTTCTCCACGCGAAGCAGGTGCGAAAGCTCGCGGTACTGCCGTGCAAAAACGATGCACTCGATCTCGCCCATGCGGTCCTCCAGCGTGAAAAAGGCCATACGGTCACCGTTTTTGGTGCTTTTCGGTGTCACGGAGGTCACGATACCCGCAAAGGAGACGCGCGCCTTGTCGGCAGGATCGGCGTCCTCACCGACGTATTCCACGATGGACTCGGGAGAAAGATCGGCCAGGTGCTTCGTGTATTCATCGAGAAGCTGACCCGAGAAATACATTCCCGCGGCCTCCTTCTCCATCAGCAGCTTTTCGCGGATGCCGAATTCGGGAATATCGGGATACGTGCAGGAGGGGGTGCTTTGGAGCGTTCCCCCCATGGAGAACATATCCAGCTGCCCGTCCAGGTTGTTTCTTCCCTTTTCGGCGGCGCGGTCGATCATGCGCTCCGACACGGCCAGCATCTGACTGCGATAGAGTCCAAGACCGTCGAACGCGCCTGCACGCAAAAGCGACTCGACCATGCGCTTGTTCAGGTCTCCCGAGGGCATACGGTCGATGAACTCCTCAAAGGAGGCAAACGGACCGTTCTGCCGCTCGCGCAGGATCTGCTCGATGAACTGGCGCCCCACGTTCTTCAGCGCCAGAAGGCCGAAGCGGATATGCTTGCCCGACACCGAAAAGAGCATACGGCTCTCGTTGATGCTGGGCGGAAGCACGCGAATGCCTCGCGAGGCGCATTCGGCAATATACTCCGCGATCTTGGTCTGATTGCCGAGAACGCTGGTGAGCAGGGCGGCAAAATACGCCCTTGGATGATGGCATTTGAGATAGGCCGTGCGATAGGAAATGATCGCGTAGGCCGCGGCGTGCGATTTGTTGAAGGCGTAGTTGGCAAAGCTCTCCATATCGGTAAAGAGCGTTTCGGCAACCTCTCTCTCCACGCCTCGCTCGGCAGCCCCCGCAAGAAAGCTTTCTCTCTCGGCCAGAAGCACCGACGCCTTCTTCTTGGACATGGCGCGACGCACGACGTCGGCGTGCCCAAAGGTATATCCCGCGATCTCGCGGAAGATGCTCATGACCTGCTCCTGGTAGACCACGCAGCCGTAGGTGGAGCGCAGGATCGGCTCGAGAAGCGGCGTGGCGTAGGTCACCTTTTCGGGATGATGACGGCGCTCGATGAAGGCGGGAATGGAATCCATGGGTCCCGGGCGGTAGAGCGCGATGGCGGCGATGACGTCGTCCAGGCGCTCGGGTGCGAGATTGGAAAGCATCTGCCGCATTCCCGCGGACTCAAGCTGAAAGACGCCCGAGGTCTTGCCGGAGGAGATGAGGCGATAGGTTGCCGCATCGTCCAGCGGAATTTTTTCCACGTCAAAGTCGGGCTCCTCCTCGCGGATCTGCTTTTCGGCATCGTGAATGATGGTCAGGTATCGCAGAGCCAGAAAATCGAATTTTAAGAGACCGAGGCGCGCAACGGTGTCCATATCAAATTGCGTCACCACGGTTCCGTTGCTCAGGGCAAGAGGCACGTGATCGGCGATCGGTCGGTCGGTGATCACCACGCCTGCGGCGTGAATGGAGACGTTTCGCGGCATTCCCTCAAGTCCCATCGCCGTATCCACCAGCGTCTTTACGCGGTCCGAGCTTTCATAGAGCTGCTTGAGCGTGGGCTGGGCAAGGGCGTCGGCGATGGTGATGTTCAGCTCCTGCGGAACGGCGCGTGCCACGGCGTCCACGTCCTGGTAGGACATTCCAAGCGCCCTTCCCACGTCGCGGATCGCGGCGCGTGCGGCAAGCGTGCCGAAGGTGATGATCTGCGACACGTGATCGGCGCCGTATTTGCGCGTGACGTAGTCGATGACCTCGTCGCGTCGGTTGTAGCAAAAGTCGATATCGATATCCGGCATACTGACGCGCTCGGGATTGAGGAAGCGCTCAAAGAGCAGGTCAAAGCGAATGGAATCCACGTCCGTAATGCCCAGAACGAAGGCCACGAGGCTTCCCGCCCCCGAGCCTCTGCCGGGTCCTACGGGAATGTCGCGCGACTTTGCAAAGGCAACGTAGTCCTGCACGATGAGAAAATAGTCGGCGTATCCCATCTGCCCGATGACCGAAAGCTCGTAGTCAATGCGGGCAAGGTATTCCTCTTTCGTGTGTCCGTCAAAGAGGATCTGTCCGCACGAGATGCGCGATTCAAGTCCCTCAAGCGCCAGACGGCGAAGCGTTTGCTCGGCCGTCTCCCCCTTGGGACAGGGGAATTTCGGCAGATACGTGGTGGAAAAATCAAATTCCACGTTGCATCTCTCGGCAATACGGCAGGTGTTTTGGATCGCCTCGGGATAGGCACGGAAGAGCATCTCCATCTCGTTCGTATCCTTAAGGTAAAGCTCGTCCGTAGCAAAGGCGGCAGGACGTCCCGCATCCACGGTGGTCTGCGTCTGAATACACATCAGCACCGCCTGGGTCTGCGCGTCCTTCCGTCGGAGATAGTGACAGTCGTTGGTGGCCACCAGGGGAAGCCCCGTGGAGGCGGCCAGATCCGCAAGCATGGGCAGAATGGCCTTTTGCTCGGCCATGCCGTGATCCTGCAGCTCGATATAGAAATGATCCTTGCCAAACAGCTCGCCATAGCGCACAGCGGTGGCACGGGCGGCGGCAACGTCACCCTTGGAGAGCAGACGGGGGATCCTTCCGCCAAGGCAGGCCGAATGCGCGATCAGCCCTTCCGCGTGCGTGCGCAAAAGCTCCTCGTCCACGCGCGGCTTGTTGTAAAAGCCCTCGGTATAGGAGCGCGAAACCATCTCGATCAGGTTTCGGTATCCCGTCATATTCTCACAGAGAAGCACCAGATGATCGGCGTATCCGTCCGCGCTCGGCGTCTTGTCAAAGCGCGAATTCGGCGCAACGTAGACCTCACATCCGATGATGGGATGCACCCCTGCCTCGCGGCAGGCACGGTCAAAGGCGATCACGCCGTACATGGCACCGTGATCGGTAATGGCCACCGCCTCCTGTCCGCATTCCTTGACCCGTGCGGGGATCTCGGAGATCCGACACGCGCCGTCGAGCAGGCTGTATTCGCTGTGCAGGTGAAGATGAACGAAGCCGTGCATCCTGCGCCCTCCCTTCTTCTCGTACAAATCTTCTTTAGTTCGCTTTTCCTACGCCGAGAGGATCCTCTCGCTCAAGCTCTTCAATAATGGCCGCGATCGCTCCCTCCGAGCAATCGACCGTAACGCGGTCGGCCACGGCCTTAAGCCAATCCGGGGCGTTGTCCACGGCATATCCGATATCTGCCGCCTGGATCAGGTCCATGTCATTTTCATAATTGCCCACGCCAACGACCAGCTTTGCGCGGTCCCCAAGAAGCTCCTTGAGACGGCGGACGGAATCGCCCTTGCCCGTTCCCTTCTTCTGGATCTCAATGCCGTTGACCCAGCTGCGCATAACGATATATTCGTCCCCTGCGATCTCCTTGATCCGCGCGGTGTATTCGTCGCTGTATTCGGACGGAACAACGTAAAGGCTTTTGTAGATCGGCGTATTCAGCACATCCTCGGAAAGCACCTCGCCCGGCATCTGGCGAATGTAGCCGGTCACAAGATCGTGTTCAACCTGCTGAAGCATTGGACACTCCTCGAAGATGCGGGTCGCCATCTCCAAAAGCTCACGTCCCGAGGTCATGCTGAAGGCGATCTCCTTCTCCTCGGGATCGATCAATACCGCTCCGTTGATCAAGGACACCCAGGTGTTCGGGAATACGGATTCCCGATGCTTGGAGATCCAGCCGGGGTTGCGTCCGCTGGCCAGGGTAAAGAGGCCGCCGTTCTCCTGAAAATAGCGAATGGCCTGGCAGTTTGCCTCCGGGATCGCTCCGCGATAGGCCAGCGTGCCGTCAAAATCCACGATCAATACGATGCCTTCAAATGTTTTCATCTTGGGAAAGTCTCCTTTTTTGGGGGTCAAAGCTCCTCTGCCTCGGCAAGGATCCGCTGCAAGCGGTGGTTCAGTCCGGATTTGGAAATGGGCGGCTCGTGCAAAGCGGTAAGCTCGTCCAGTGAGGCGTCGGGGTTGCGGTAGCGGAGCATCGCCGTGATGCGCAGCCCCTCGGAAAGGTTTTCCAGGCGCCCCGACTCGATCAGACGCCCGATCGCCTCCATCTGCCGCGTGCCTGCGGAGATGGCTTTTTCGATATTCTTTGCCACGCAGTTGGTGGCGCGGTTTTCATTGTTGCGGATATCCCGCTCGATGCGGCTGTTGATGACCTCAAAGACGACGTGCTGTCCGCCCATGAGGGTGATCAGCTCCTCCACCGAGCCGCTGTCCTTAAAGTAAAGCCCTGTTCCGCCCGTCCGCACCATGCGGCGGGGGGGATAGCCGAGAGAGGTCAGAAACTCCTCCAGTGCGTCAGCCCCCCGTCCCTCGGGGAGCAAAAGCTCAAGGTGGAAGGACTTGTGCGGATCGTTGACCGTTCCGTAGGCCAGGAACGCACCGCGCAGAAGAGCCGCACCGCAGCCATCGCAAATTCCCTTCCCCTCGGTCACGGGAAGAACGCCCTCCTCCTGCACACCGTGCAAAAGCTTTGCCGCCGAGGGGGAGGAAAAGGAAATATCCCAAAAGCGATGTCCGCACGCTCCGCTTTGGCGGACGTCCGGGGCTTTCCCGTAAAGCGAGGACAACAGCGGGATCGCCAGCTCGGCCGTGCTTTCCTGCTTTAAGCGGAGCGCGATCTGCTTGCCCGGGAGCAGCTTGGCTCCCAAAAGCAGACCTGCGCCGAGCATACGCCGACAGCAGGGCTTTTTGACGTTGATTGCGGCAAGCTCACGCCGCACGTTCTCGGCAAAGGACACTCCCTATCCCTCCATTTCCTTCATCTTCTGCAAACGTCTTTTTTTCGTTCAAAAGTGCTTATAAAAAGCGGATCTCGCGCTCAAGCTCCACGCCGAATTCTCGGCGCACGCACTCCTGCACGTGGGAAACGAGTGCGCGAACGTCCCGAGCGGTCGCACCGCCCCGATTGACGATAAAGCCTGCGTGCTTCTCGGACACCTGCGCGCCTCCGATGGAAAATCCCTTCAGTCCGCAGTCCTCGATCAGCTTGCCCGCGTAGTGGCCGACGGGACGCTTGAATACGCTCCCCGCGCTGGGAAGATCCAGGGGCTGCGTGCTTCTCCGCTTGGCGGCAAGCTCACGCATCTGTGTCAGGATCTCCTCGGAGCTTCCCGGCTCCAGGCGAAGCGTGGCCTCAAGGATCACCGCCGAGGGAAGCGTCTGATAAACGCTTTTGCGCACGCCGAAGCCATGCTCCTCTCCGCGGAGCGTGCGGATCTCTCCGCTTTTGCGATCGTAATAGGAGGAGGACACCACGACCTGCTCCATGCAGCCGCCGTAGGCACCCGCGTTCATCAGAACGGCACCGCCGAGCGTTCCCGGAATGCCGTGGGCAAACGCCAGGGAGCCAAGCGATTCCTCCTGCGCGCGCTTGGCCAGAGCCGAAAGCGAAGCACCTGCCGAGGCGCGAAGGGTATTTCCCTCGACCGTGATCTCACGCCACCCTCCCGTAAAGAGAACGGCGCCGTCAAGCCCCTCGTCGGGAAAGAGAAGGTTGCTGCCGTTGCCGATGACCCAGAGCGGAAGCTCGGCGCGGTCGATCAAGGAAAGCGAGAGGAGCAGCTGCTCCCGCGTTTTGGGAAAGAGGGCAAGGCGTGCCGGGCCGCCGATGCGGAAGGTGCTGTGCGCCGAAAGCGGACAGTGCTCCTCAAACGGAACCCCCGCCCGTGCAAGCTCTGACAAGACGGTTTTCATGCTCTGCACCTCCCCATTTCTCATTCTGCTTCTATTATACTCGATTCGCGGCAAAATTGCAATACGATTCTCTCGAAAAAACGCGAATACCCCTTGCAAAATTTTCTTTTTTGCTGTATAATATTATATTGGAAGTATATATAATTTTTCCAAACGGGAACGAAAGGAGTGCGGAACGCACATGAAGGAAAAAAAGATCCTGCGGATAGGCCTTCTCGGCTTTGGTTCTATGGGGCGTACGCACGCCTTTGCCATTCGGAATCTGCCCTTCTTTTATGGGGAGCTTCCCTTCACTGCGGAAATTCGCGGCCTTTGCACGGCACACCCCGAGAGTGCAAGGCAGGCGGCAGAGGAGTTTGGCATCCCGCTTGTGTTTGAGCGTGAGGACGAGCTGTTGGAGCATCCCGAGATCGACGTGATCGACGTTTGCACGCCGAACCGCTATCATGCCGACACGCTTTGTCGGGCGATCGCCTGCGGCAAGCACGTCCTGTGCGAAAAGCCGCTCTGCACCTCCCCCGAGGAGGCACGGCGGATCCTTGCCGTTCCGCAAAGAGAAGGACAGGTCACGGGCATGGTCTTCAACAATCGCCATCTCGCCCCCGTCCTGCGCGCAAAGCAGCTGATCGACGAGGGACGCCTTGGGCGGATCCTGACCTTCCGCGGCGCGTACCTGCACAACAGTGCCACCGACCCCTCCCGCCCCGCAGGCTGGAAGCAGGACAGGACCGTTTGCGGCGGTGGCGTTCTGTTTGACCTCGGCTCGCACCTGATCGATCTTATCGGCTGGCTCTGCGGCGAGTTTCGCGCGGTCAGCGGACTTTCCCAAATCGCCTTCCCCACCCGTATCGGCATGGATCACACCTCCTGGCAGACCAACGCCGACGAGGGCTTTTCCCTGCTGGCCGTCACGAAGGACGGCGCGCACGGAACACTGGAGGTCGGAAAGCTCCAGGTGGGAACGAACGACGATCTTTCTTTCGAGATCTACGGTGAGCGCGGCTCTCTCCGCTTCTCCCTGATGGATCCGAACCATCTCTTTTTCTACGATGCCACTTCTCCCGCCTCTCCCATCGGCGGTGAGCGCGGATACACCGCCATTGAATGCGTGGGACGCTATCCCGATCTTTGCTTCCCCTCGCCAAAGGCCCCCGCAGGCTGGCTTTACGGACACGTGCAAAGCATGTATTCCTTCCTCTCCGCCGTCAGCGAAGGAAGGCCGTTTGCACCCTCCCTTTCGGACGGTGCCTACGTGCAGGCCGTGATGGACGCCGCCTATCGCTCGGCCGAGCAGGAGAGCCGCCTTACGGAGGTGACCCCATGTTAGTCATCGGTCTTACCGGTCCGAGCGGCGCGGGAAAGGGCGAGGTCAGCCGTATGCTCCTTGCGCTTGGCATTCCCGTGATCGATGCGGACGAGGTCTACCACGCCCTGCTCGTCCCCCCCTCCCCCTGCCTTGACGCCATCGCAAGCGCCTTTGGCAAGCAGGTCCTGCGTGCCGACGGCACGCTTGACCGCAAGGCCCTCTCGGCGATCGTCTTTTCGGATGCCGCACAGCTGCAAAACCTCAACCGCATCACCCACGGCTTTGTGATGGAGCGTATCCGTCAGGAGCTGGAGGTGCTTCGGAAGAAGGGATACGCCGCGGCCGCCATAGACGCCCCTCAGCTCTTTGAGGCAGGGGCTGACGCCGACTGCGAGATCACGCTGGCGGTGCTTGCCGACCGCGAGCTTCGCCTGCACCGCATCATGCAACGCGACGGCCTGGACGCCGAAAGCGCCGCACGGCGCGTGGACGCTCAACGGAGCGACGACTTTTTCCGTCGGCACGCCGACTACGTGCTGGAGAACAACGGCGCCCCCGAGATGCTTCGTCCGAGCCTTCTTCGCATTCTAGAGGAAGTGGGGGTGCTACGCACATGAAGTTCAATTCCCGCCGTCTGATCGCCCTGCTCCTTCTGGTCCTCCTCTCGGTCGGCTTCGGCTTTGCCTTTGACGCCGTGGCCACCGCCATTGAAAAGCATCAGTATCCCATGCCACGGGAGCTTGCGGAGTACGTCAGCTCCGCGGCCGAGGAATTCGGTCTTCCCGAGACCGTGCTTTGGGCATTCGTCCGCACCGAGAGCCGCTTTGCCAGCGACCTCGTCTCCCCCGACGGTGCGATCGGCCTCTTGCAGCTGACCCCCGAGACCTTTTCCATGATCTGCACCGAAATCCTCGGTGAGGAGGAAAAAAGCAGCGAGCTGCTCTACGCCCCCGCAACCAATCTGCATTACGGCGCGGCGCTGATCTCCTCCCTCTACGAGCGCTACGGCGTGTGGGAGACCGCCTACGCCGCCTACTTTGCCGGACGGGAGACCGTGGACGCATGGCTTCGCGATCCCGAGCTCGTCACGCCCCAAGGCAGGCTCAGCATTCCCGATCCCGATACCGCCGCCTACGTGGAGGATCTCCTCCGCGCGGTCGAGCGCTACGGCGAGCTCTACTTCAGCCGTACCCCATAACCGAAAAACCATATTCTGTGAACCATAATAAAGGAGAAATCATTATGTCCGACGCAAGAAAGAATCTGGTCTACGAAAAGAAGACCGTCTATGAGAAGGCCGGCGAGAAGATTGTTGCAAAGGCTTACGAATACGCCAAGGGCTACGTCAACTTCCTTGACGCCGCCAAGACCGAAAGAGAGGCCGTTTGCGAGGGCGTGAAGCTCGCCGAGGCGGCAGGCTACCGTCCCTACACCTTCGGTGACCCCATCAAGGCAGGCGACAAGCTCTATTACAACAACCGCGGCAAGAATATCTTCTTGTTCCGCATCGGTACCGAGGACATCAACAACGGCATCCGCATCACCGCCGCACACATCGACTCCCCGCGCCTTGACCTGAAGCAGGTTCCCCTCTACGAGGACAACGGCATGTGCTTCCTCAAGACGCACTACTACGGCGGCATTCGCAAGTATCAGTGGCTCGCCATGCCTCTGGCCCTGCACGGCGTGGTGGTCAAGCAGGACGGCGAGGTGCTTGACGTGGTCATCGGCGAGCGCGACGAGGATCCCGTTATGTATATCACCGATCTTCTTCCCCACCTGGCGGCCGCCTATAACGAAAAGCCCCTCGGCAAGGCCGTGACGGGTGAGCAGCTCAACATTCTCGTGGGCAGCCGTCCCCTCGCCGACGAGGACAAGGACGCCGTAAAGCTTGGCGTTCTGCAGTATCTCTACGACACCTACGGCATCACCGAGGAGGACTTCCTCTCGGCAGAGCTTTCCATCGTTCCCGCAGGCAAGGCACGCGACGTTGGCTTTGACCGCTCCATGATCAGCGGCTACGGACACGACGACCGCGTTTGCGCATATCCCTCCATCACCGCCATGATCGACGCGGACGAGAAGGTCCACACCACCATGTGCCTGCTCGTGGATAAGGAGGAGACCGGAAGCGACGGCGTGACCGGTATGCAGAGCAGTCTGATCACCGATCTGATCACCGAGATCGCCAAGGCCCTTGGCGGAAACGAGGCCACCGTGCGTGCAAACTCCAAGTGCCTCTCGAGCGACGTGACCGCGATCTACGATCCCACCTTCCCCGACGTCTACGAGTATCGCAACTCCGCCCTTCTCGGCTGCGGCGTTGGTATGTGCAAGTTCACCGGCTCGCGCGGAAAGGGCGGCACGTCGGACGCAAGCGCAGAGCTTGTTGCCTGGGTGCGCCGTTGCCTGAATGAGGCAGGCGTCGTTTGGCAGACCTGCGAGCTTGGCAAGATCGACGTTGGCGGCGGCGGAACGGTGGCAAAATTCATGGCCAACCACAACATCGACACCGTGGATCTCGGCGTTGGCGTGCTTTCCATGCACGCGCCCTACGAGCTGATCTCCAAGGTGGATCTCTACGAGAGCTACCGCGCCTTCAAGGCCTTCTACGCATTCTGAAATCCCCGTTCGGGACACCGATCCCGTCCATTCCCTGACCACGAAGAAGAAAGGAGTGCCCTATGCTAAGCAAGCTGCAAGCGGCAGAGGAAAAATATCTTCACCTGGAAGCCTCGCTTTCGGACCCCGCCGTGATGGCAGACCCTGCACGCTGTGCGCAGATCATGCGCGAGCATAAGCTCCTTTCCCCCATCATGGAGCAATACCGCCTCTACCGCGAGAACGAGGTCCGCATTGCGGACGCACTTGCGCTCCTCGAGGAGGAGAGCGATCCCGAGCTTCGTGCTCTTGCCTCCGAGGAGCTTAAGGAGGCACGCGAGACGGCCGAGAGCCTGCTTCACGAGCTGACCCTGCTTCTCCTTCCGCGCGACCCGAACGACGATAAAAACGTCATTGTGGAGATCCGCGCGGGAGCGGGTGGCGAGGAGGCCGCCCTCTTTGCGGCGGTTCTTTACCGCATGTATACCATGTATGCCACGACGCGTGGCTTCCGCTGCTCACTCGTCAATCAAAATCCCACCGAGCTTGGCGGCTTTCGGCAGATCGCCTTCCAGATCGAGGGAGAGGGCGCGTATTCACGCTTCAAGTTTGAGAGCGGCGTGCATCGCGTCCAGCGCGTTCCCGAAACCGAATCCCAAGGACGCATCCAGACCTCTACCGCCACCGTGGCGGTGCTTCCCGAGGTTGAGGAGGTCTCGGTGGAGATCAACCCCGCAGACCTGCTCTTTGAATCCTGCAAATCCAGTGGCGCGGGCGGTCAGCACATCAACAAGACCGAGTCCGCCGTTCGTCTGACGCACAAGCCCACGGGAATCGTGGTCGAGTGCCAGGAGGAGCGTAGCCAATTCAAGAATAAAGACAAGGCGCTCCGTATGCTCCGCGCGATCCTCTACGACCAAAAGCAGAGGGAGCAGACCGAGCAGATCGCCTCCGACCGCCGTGCCCAGGTGGGAACGGGCGACCGCAGCGAGCGCATCCGCACCTACAACTATCCGCAGGGACGCGTCACCGATCACCGCATCGGGCTGACGCTCTATTCCCTTGACCGCTTCGTCAACGGCGAGCTGGACGGCATGATCAACGCCCTCGCCACCGCCGAAACGGCCGAAAAGCTCAAGCAACAGTAATTTGGGAGGCCCTTATGGCTTTGCAGACCGAATACATCACCGTTACCGATCCTGCGTCGCAGGATGCGGAGCTTCGCCACGCGGCCGAGATCCTTCGCCGCGGAGGGCTCGTGGTCTTTCCCACCGAGACCGTCTACGGTCTTGGAGGCGACGCCACCGACGCCGAGGCTTCAAAACGCATCTACGCCGCAAAGGGGCGTCCCTCGGACAACCCCCTCATCATTCATCTGGCCCATCCCGAGGAGGCCGAGGCCTACGCCCACACCTCCCCGCTCTATTACCGTCTGGCCAAGGCCTTTATGCCGGGGCCCTTGACGGTCATTCTTCCCAAGAAGGACACCGTTCCCCTCTCGACCACGGGAGGGCTTGATACGGTCGCCGTGCGATGCCCCTCGCATCCCGTGGCGCACCGCCTGATCGAGCTTTTGGGACGTCCCATCGCCGCCCCCTCCGCCAACCTTTCGGGAAAGCCCTCCCCCACCAACGCCCGCCACGTGGCCGAGGATATGGACGGACGGGTGGACATGATCCTGGACGGAGGCGAGAGCGAGATCGGGCTTGAATCCACCATCGTTAAGCTGGACGGCGACACCGCCACGCTTCTGCGCCCCGGCGGGATCACCTACGACGCGCTTTGCTTGGTCCTGGATCACGTTTTCGTGGCCGACGCCGTGACGCACCGTCTGGCCGAAAATGAGCGTCCCCTTTCCCCCGGCATGAAATACCGCCATTACGCCCCCACGGCCCCCCTCGTGTTGCTTTCGGGCGAGCGTGAGCGCGTTTTGGACTTTCTCCGTCGGGAGCAAAAGGAAAACGATTGCGCCATTCTTTGCTACGAGGAGGACGTCCCCTTCCTCGACCAACGCAACCTCTTTCCCATCGGCGCACGCGATGACCTTGACGCACAGGCGCACAGCCTCTTTCGCACGCTTCGGCAGGCGGATCGCGCAAGCACAGCGTGCATCTACGCGCCCCTCCCCCCGACCGAGGGACTTGGCCTGGCTCTCTACAACCGCATGATCCGCGCCGCCGCCCATACGGTCAAGCACATCGACTGACAACAAAACAGAAAGGATCACGATCCAAGCTATGGCTAAAAAGCAGAACAAAGGCAAAAAGGAGCTTGTCTACGCTCCCATCGTCTACCAGCCCATTACGGAGACCATCGAGAAGAACTACATGCCCTACGTCATGAGCGTTATCGTTTCGCGTGCGATCCCCGAGATCGACGGCCTCAAGCCCTCGCACCGAAAGCTGCTCTACACAATGTATAAGATGGGTCTTCTGACGGGTCCTCGGACGAAAAGTGCCAACATCGTGGGACAAACCATGAAGCTCAATCCCCACGGTGATGCCTCCATCTACGAGACCATGGTCCGCCTCACCCGCGGCAACGCCACCCTGCTCCACCCCCTGGTGGACTCCAAGGGCTCCTTTGGTAAGCAGTATTCCTCCGAGATGAAGTACGCCGCCTCCCGTTACACCGAATGTAAGCTGGATGCGATCTGTGCGGAGCTGTTTGCCGGCATCGACAAGAATGCCGTGGACATGATCGACAACTACGACGCTACCATGAAGGAGCCCGTTCTCCTTCCCACCACCTTCCCCAACATTCTCGTCATGCCCAACATGGGTATCGCCGTTGGCATGGCCTCCAACATCTGCTCCTTCAATCTTGCCGAGATCTGCGACGGCACCATTGCGCTCCTGCGCAAGCCCAACCTCTCGGTGGACAAGATGATGGAGCTGGTCAAGGCTCCCGACTTCTCGGGCGGCGGCGTCCTGCTCTACGATGAGGAGCAGATCCGCCAGATCTACACCACGGGCCAGGGCTCGGTGCGCCTGCGCGGACGCTACGTCTACGACAAGACGCACAACTGCATTGAGATCCTCCAGATCCCCTACTCCACCACCGTGGAGATCATCATGGCAAAGCTGGATACGATGTTCAAGGAGGGCAAGCTCAAGGAGGTCAGCGACTACCGCGACGAGACCGACCTGAGCGGTCTTAAGCTGACACTGGATCTGCGCCGCGGCGTTGATCCCGAAAAGCTGATGGCCAAGCTCTTTAAGATGACCGCGCTTGAGGACAGCTTCAAGTGCAACTTCAACGTCCTCATCGACAGCGTGCCGCGCACCATGGGCATCATTGAGCTTCTCTCCGAGTGGATCAAGTTCCGTCTCGTCTGCCTGCGCCGCGAGATCGCCTTTGACCTCAAGAAAAAGAAGGACAAGCTCCACCTGCTCTTAGCGCTCGGCAAGATCCTGCTGGACATCGACAAGGCCATTCGCATCATTCGCCACACCGAAAAGGAATCCGACGTTGTGCCCAACCTGATGAAGGGATTTGGCATTGACGAGATCCAGGCAAACTATATCGCCGAGATCAAGCTGCGCAACCTCAACCGCGAGTATATCATCAACCGCATCTCCGAGATCGAGGATCTCCAGGCCGAGATCGCCGACATGGAGGAAACGCTCAAGGACGAGCTCAAGCAAAAGGCACTCATCATCAAGCAGCTGACCGAGATCAAAAAGAAATACGGCCAGCCCAGACGCACCCAGATCGTTGCGGCCAACGCCGTGAAGGTCTACAAGGAGGAGGAGCATACCGAGGATTACCCCGCCCGCTTCGTGCTGACGCGTGAGGGCTACTTCAAAAAGATCACCTTCCAATCCCTGCGCGGAAACGACGAGCAAAAGTGCAAGGAGGGTGACGAGATCCTGAGCCTCTTTGACGGCTCGAACACCGATACGCTGGTCTTCGTGACCGACAAGCAGCAGATCTACAGAGCCAAGGCAGACGACTTTGACACCACCAAGGCAAGCGCGCTTGGCGAGTATCTCCCCGTAAAGCTCCATATGGATCCCGAGGAGAAGCCCGTGCTGATGACGGTGCAAAACAAGTTCCCCGCCAAGGAAAGCTTCGTCTTCCTCTTTGCCAACGGCAAGGGCGTGCGCATATCCGCCGCAAACTACGAGGCTCTGGCAGGACGCCGCAGACTGACCTCGGCCTACTCCAAGACCTCGCCCATCGTGGCCGCCTTCTACGAAAAGGCACCGATGGACATTCTACTGGTCTCCTCGGACAATCGCGCCATCATCATCAAGTCCTCGCTGATCCCGCAGATGGCCACCCGTACCTCGGGCGGTGTCACGCTGATGACGCTCAAGCCGGGACAGACCGTTGTGCGTGCTTCTCTGGACACGGAGAGCATTGCCGACGGCGGCAAGAGCCTCAAAAAGATCAAGATCCCCGCAACCGGCGTTCTCCTGCCCTGAGCGGAGGAAAAAGAAAAAAAACAAACCGCCGCAGATGCATCGCATCTGCGGCGGTTTTTTCGTCTTGTGTAAAATTAGTCTGCCTTATTCTCGGCGATCACCTTGGCGGTAATGTTGCCGGGAACAACGTCGTAGCCGGTCACCTTGAACTCGAAGGAGCCGCGGCCCTGCGTCATTGCGCGCAGCGTGGTGGGATAATCGGCGAGCTCGGCCTTCGGAGCGATCGCCTGGACGGTGGTATAGCCCTTCTTCTGTGCGGGCTCCATGCCCATTACACTTCCGCGACGCTTGTTGAGGTCGCCCATAACGTCACCGACCAGTGCCTCGGGAACGGTGATGCTCAGGTCTCCCACAGGCTCAAGCAGCACGGGGGCAGCCAGCTCGAGGGCCTTCTTGTAGGCCAGGGATGCGGCCGTCTTGAAGGAAAGCTCATCCGAGTCAACGGCGTGATAAGAGCCGTCGTACAGATCTGCGGCCAGGCAGGTCATCGGGTATCCGTAGGCACCCTTGACCATGGAATCCTGCACGCCCTTCTCCACTGCGGGATAGAAGTTCTTCGGCACGGTTCCGCCAACGACCGAGATGGTGAAGGTCAGGCCCTCCTCCTCGCCGGGAGCGAAGCGCATCTTGACGTGACCGTACTGACCGGAGCCGCCGTTCTGCTTCTTGTGCTTGCCTTCCACGTCAACTGACTTTGTGATCTTCTCGCGGTAAGCCATCTTGGGAACGTCAAAGCGAACGTTAAGCCCAAAGCGGCTCTTCAGTCTTGCAGCAAGGACAGACAGATGCATCTCGCCAAGGCCGTAGATCAGAAGCTGTCTGGTCTCGGCGTCATTCTCGAAGCGAATGGTGAAGTCCTCCTCGGTCATTCTGGCGATGGACTGCGAGATCTTGCCCTCGTCGCCCTTGGAGACGGGGATCATGACCTTGGTCAGATAAGGCGTGGGATATTCGATCTTGGAGTAAGAAAATTCCTTATTCCAGGTAAGGGTATCGTTGGTGTTGGTGTTGGAGAGCTTTGCGACCATACCGATGTCACCGCAGCACAGCTCGTCAACCTCGGTCTGCTTCTTGCCCTTCATCACGTAGATGTGTGCGAGCTTCTCGCTGTCACCCGAGGTATTGTTGCGCAGGAGCATATCCTTGCGCACGGTACCGTTCATGACCTTGAAGAAGGACATCTTGCCAACAAAGGGGTCGGCAACCGTCTTGAAGACGAAGAGTGCGGGCTCGCCTTCGGGCTGGATCTCCATATCGTCGCCGTTGTCGAGCGTCTCGCTCTTCTTGGCCGTGTGACGGGGGAAGGACTCGGCGATCTTGTCAAGCAGGGTCCAAACGCCCCAGAGCTTGCTGGCAGCGCCGCAGAATACGGGAACGATATCGCCGTGAATGATGCCCTCGTGAACGGCGTTGATCGCCTCCATGTGCGTGATCTCCTCGCCCTCGAAGTACTTCATCATCAGCTCCTCGTCGGTACTGGCAACGGCCTCCATGAGCATATCGCGGTACTTGGCAACCGCCTCCTTGGACTCCTCGGGAATGATCTCCACGCTGTGGCGTCCGTTCTTATCGAACACGTGTGCGGACTCGTCGATCAGATCGATCGCGCCGACCACCTCGCCGTCCTTGACCATCGGAATGGTTAAGGGGCAGACGTGCTTACCGAAGGTGGTATGCAATTCGTCCAGAACGCGGCCGAAGCGTGCCTCGTTGTCGTCAAACTTATTGATAAAGAATGCGCGGGGCAGTCCTGCATTCTCGGCTGCATCCCAAGCCAGCTCGGTTCCAACCTCAATGCCTGCCTTGCCGTCCACCAGGATCACGGCACTGTCCGCCACGCGGAGCGCCTGTGCGACCTCACCCGTGAAATCCAGATAACCGGGCGTGTCGATCACGTTGATCTTGATGTCCTTCCAGACCATCGGAGCCATTGCCGCGGAGATTGAGATCTTTCTCGCGTTCTCCTCGGGATCGTAGTCACAAACGGTATTGCCCGCCGTGACGTTTCCCAGACGGTCGGTCTCGCCGGTGATGTAGAGCATTGCCTCTGCCAGAGAGGTCTTTCCGGAGCCGCCGTGACCGAGCAACGCGATATTTCTGATGTTCTTGGTTTCAATCTTCGCCATGATAATAAACCTTTTGTAACCTTTCGTTTGATTTTCCGATCCGAAAAGGATCCCGTGGGCGGGAATTTCGCGGCCGATCAAGGTCTCGCACGGATCGCCTTTCTTCTATTATACATGATTGAAAAAATTTTTTCAAGCGATTTTGCAAACTTTATCACGATAGAACGTAGAAATCCGCGCCCGTTTTTTGGTTATCTTGCACAAATCAATGCGCAAAAAAGAGGTTTTTGCCGTTTTGAGCGGTAATGGCGGCGGCCTCCTCGGGGGTGCAGCCCCAAAGCTCGGCCAGCGCGGAAAGCGTGTGGATCAGCAGGCCGGAATGGTTGAGCCTTCCCCGCATCGGGTGGGGCGCAAGATAGGGAGCGTCGGTCTCCACGAGCAGGCGGTCACGCGGAACGGCAAGCGCCGCCTCGCGCACGCGGGTTGCATTCTTGAAGGTCAGCGTGCCCGAAAAGGAGATATACCAACCCCGACGCGTCAGCTCGCGTGCCATCTCCGCGCTTCCGCTGTAGCTGTGAAAGACGCCGCGGATGCCCGGATGGCGCAGGACGGTCTCAAAGCAGTCACCGTGCGCCTCGCGATCGTGAATGATCACGGGAAGCCCCAGCTCCTCGGCAAGGCGCATCTGCGCCTCAAAGAAGTAGGCCTCCTTCTCGCGGTCAAGCGCGATCTCGCCGTAATTTTCGTAGTGATAATCCAAGCCGATCTCTCCAAGGGCAAGGATCTTATCCCGCTCTCGGGAGGCGGCGTCCCCAAGCATACCCCGAAGCTCGTCTAAGGCCTTGTCGGGATCGGCGATCCAATGGGAGTCCTCGGGATGAATGCCGACGGCGGCGTACATTCCCTCATGCTTTGCCGCCTGCTCGATGCAGAGGCGCGAGGTCTCGGGATTGGTGCCGACGTTGAGAATGAGAGACACGGGCGCGGGCAGGATCGCCGAAAGGATCGCCTCCGCTCCCCCCTCGGCCTCCCGATCGAAGCGACGGTCAAAATAATGGGCGTGGGTATCAAAAATTCCGTTCATATGCATTTCTCCTGAAATAAAGGGAGCGCTCCGCAGGATCTTTTCCCGAAAAGCGCTCCCTTGAATGAGCGAATGTAAGGTCTGCGCGTTTATCCGAGAGGCCTTAGCGCACTCTCTCACCCAGAGGCGTATCCTCCGCGAGGAAGACCACGCGCACGGTCTCCTCACCCGAAGCAAGGATCATACCGTTGGACTCGATGCCGCACAGCGTGGCAGGCTTGAGGTTTGCCACCACGATGATCGTTTTGCCGATCAGGTCCTCGGGAGCATACCACTTGGCAATTCCCGAGACCACCTGTCTCTGCTCATAGCCCAGATCGATCTGCAGCTTGAGCAGCTTCTTGGCCTTGGGAACCTTCTCGCAAGACAGGATCTTTGCCGTGCGAAGCTCAACGTTCATAAAGTCCTCAATGCCGATCAAGGCACAGCCCTCGGGCTTCTCCACGGGGGCGTTGGCCTTTGCCTCGGCCTCGGCAGCTGCGATCAGAGCCTTTCTCTCCTCCTCAAACTCGGCCAGCTTCTTCTCCTCGTCAATGCGGGCAAAGAGCACCTTGGAATCGCAGACCTCACGTCCTGCCTCCATGCCGTCAAAGGTGGCAAGAGAAGCAAAATCGCGGCGGTCGGTGTTCAGCTCGTCCAGGATCTCCTTGGCGGTTGCGGGAATGAAGGGCGTCAGCATGACGGCACCCTGACGGATCGCCTCCATCAAATTGTAGAGGACCGTGCCAAGGCGTTCGCGGTTGGCCTCGTCCTTTGCCAGAGTCCAGGGAGTGGTCTCGTCGATATACTTATTGGCACGGCTCAGCATCTCAAAGACGCCCTCCAGCGCGTCGGCCACGCGGTAGTCGTCCATGCAGGCAACGAGCGTGTCAAACGCCTTCCTGCAGGCAGCCTTCAGCTCGGCGTCGGTTCCCTCCTCCGCGGCGGGTGCGGGAACGATCTTGCCAAAGTACTTCTTTTCCATATCCAGCGTTCTCTTGACCAGGTTACCAAGATTGTTGACAAGGTCTGTGTTGAAGCGCTTGATGACGTTTTCGTAGGTAATGGAGCCGTCGTTTGCATAGGGCATCTCGGAGAGGGCGTAGTAGCGCACGCCGTCCACGCCAAAATGCTCTGCCAGCTTGTCGGCGTAGATCACGTTGCCGCGCGACTTGGACATCTTATCCATGCCAAAGTTGAACCACGGATGCGCGAACACCTTCTTGGGCAGGGGCAGATCCAGGGCCATGAGGAAGATGGGCCAGTAGATGGTGTGGAAGCGAATGATGTCCTTGCCGATGATGTGCACGTCGGCAGGCCAGTACTTCTTGAACTTCTCGCTCTGCTCCTCAAAGCTCTTGTCGGGATCGTAGCCGATGGCGGTGATATAGTTGGTCAGCGCGTCAAGCCAGACGTAGGTGACGTGCTTGGGATCGATCTCCACGGGAATGCCCCAGGTAAAGGAGGTACGGGATACGCAAAGATCCTGCAGTCCTGCCTTGAGGAAGTTGTTGACGATCTCCTTCTTGCGGCTCTCGGGCTCGATGAAGCCGGGATGCGCGTCGATATACTCCATCAGTCGGTCGGCGTATTTCTTCATGTTGAAGAAGTAGGCCTCCTCGCTTGCACGCTGGACCTCGCGTCCGCAATCGGGGCACTTGCCCTCGGCCGCCTGCGTGTCGGTGAAAAAGGACTCGCAGGGCACGCAGTACCAGCCCTCGTAGCGGCTCTTATAAATATCCCCCTGATTGTAGAAGCGGGTAAACATCTTCTTCACGGCAGCCTCGTGATAATCGTCGGTGGTGCGGATGAAGTGATCGTAATCCACGTTCATGCCGTCCCAGAGCTTGCGGATCTCCCCCGCAACGCCGTCCACGTAGGCCTTCGGCGTAACGCCCGTCTCCTTGGCCAGATCCTCGATCTTCTGTCCGTGCTCGTCCGTGCCGGTGCAGAAAAAGACGTCGTAGCCGCGTGCCTTGCGGTAGCGCGCAACGGCATCGGTCATGATCGCCTCGTAGGTGTTGCCGAAGTGCGGCTTCTTGGACGCGTAGGCGATGGCCGTTGTCAAATAAAACTTCTCACTCATGTTGCTCATCCTCCAATCGAACCGCGGCACGGTCAAGCCCTGACCGCGGCATATGAAGGCGCACGTGCGGACGGCAAAGCGTCGCCGCGCTTCCTTCTGATCTTTCTTTATTATAACAAATCCTTTTGGAATTTACAATAGATTTTTGAATTTTTTTCCCTTTTTCGGCACACAATGAGGATGTTACGCGCAAAAGCAGCGAAAAAAAGCAAAAACGAACGGGGATCGCCCCCGCGAAGGGAGGAATACGGAATGGAAGGACGCCGCACGCCGGAGGAGCATATCCAGCATCTGGCCGAGCTTCCCCTGCTCTTGCTGACGGGAGGAGTGGGCTACTACGCCCTGGAGCTGCTCTGGCGGGGGCGCTCACACTGGAGCATGGCCGTTTGCGGCGCGGTCTGCTTTCTCTTTATCTACCGCCTCAACCAGACCTATCCGCACGCGCGCCTCTGGGTGTGCGCGCTGCAATCCGCCCTTTTCATCACCGCCGTGGAGCTTGCGGCAGGGTGCCTGCTCAACCTTTGGCTGGGGCTTGGCATCTGGGATTACAGCAGCCTGCCCTGCCAGTTTCTCGGGCAGATCTGCCTTCCCTACACCGCGCTTTGGTTTGCGCTCAGTCTTCCGCTCTGCCTCCTTTGCCGTCTGATGGGACGGCTGATCTTCCTTGAGAAGGACTGATCCGCGCCCCTCCGTCTCCGCGCGCGCGGAGGAGCTTTGGCAGAGAGCTGAGGGAAATCGCCGCATGACCGCGCACCGCTTTTTTCTGGGATACCTGCACAGCCTGGTCACCGAGGCGCCGCTCTACGTGCAGGTCAACCGCTTTTTGCGCTACGTCCGCCGCTTCCGCACGGTCACCCTCGTCCTTCGCCTGATCGGGATCGCCGCCGCCATTTTGCAAACGGGAACGCTCGTGCTTCTCGGCACCGCGCTCTTTCTGGTGCTTCTCCCCTTGGGAGGCGCGTTTCTGCTCGGCCTGCTCCTGACGGCGCTTCTCGAATCCCGACGCTCCAACCGCTATTTGGAGAAATGCCTTGCCGGTCGGCGCGTGACCGTTCTGTTCCTCTCTTCCGAGAAAAGCCCGTTCTTTTGTGCCAACCTCCGCGATCTCAAGGCGCGAGGACAGGCCGTGATCGCCGTGTCCCCCTTCCTCATCTCCTCCGAGGGACTTCGCAAGGGACGCTTCTACTGCACCCTGCGTGAGGAGGAAAAGGACGTCTTTCTGGTCCGCAAATACTATTTCTTCAGCCTGCGCAAGCACGTGCTCTCCAAGACGAGGCTCACCCTGCTCTACTGAAAAAAAGGGACAACCTCTGCCGCATCGGCATCACCTAGGTAAGACTTAACTCCATCGAATAAGCGCAGATCCGCACAGAGAAAAAGCCCGACCGAGCAATTGACACTCGGTCGGGTTTTCGTTATGCGTATGTCAGTCCAGAACGGGCAGGCAGAAGACCGCCTCAAGCCCGGTCGCAGAAAGTGCCTCTCTTGCTTCTCCGCCCGACATGGGACGGCTCACCACGAAGAATGCGCCCTCGCGAATAAACGCGCAGATCTCTCCGCCCAGAGCGGCCTTGGCCTTCTCTGCGCAACGGGGGCAGCCCTCGATGAGGTAGCAGCGGCGGCAGACGAGCGCGTCTGCATCGGCCACGTCCTCCGCCTTGGCGCGGCGCCAAACGGGAGCAAGACGCTCGCTCTCCTTGTGCGAGAGAATGTCGAGAATATCGGCAACCACCGCGCTTGCGGTGGGCAGCTTGCCCGCACCCGCTCCGTAGAAGAGCGCGCGGCCAAGCATATTGGCGTCCACCAGAATGCCGTTAAAGACGCCGTCCACGTGGCAAACGGGATTGCCTGCGGGGATCAGGAAGGGCGAGACCATGGCCAGCACCCGACCGTCTACGCGCTCGGTATGCCCGATCAGCTTGATCGCGCCGCCAAGCTTGTCCGCAACGGCGGTATGGTCGGCGGTGATGCCCGTGATTCCCGTGGTGGAAATGCTCTTGGGATCCAGAAGAACGCCGTAGGCCAGCGCCGCCAGGATCACGATCTTGCGTGCCGCGTCGATGCCCTCCACGTCGGCGGTGGGATCGGCCTCGGCGTATCCGCGCGCCTGCGCCTCCTTGAGCACGGTGGCAAAGTCCGCGCCCTCGTTCTTCATCTTGGTCAGGATAAAATTGGTCGTGCCGTTGAGAATGCCGCTGATGCCGAGGATCTCGTTGGACGCCAGATCGGTCTGCAGAGGACGAATGATCGGAATACCGCCGCCCACGCTGGCCTCAAAATAGTAGGACACGTGATGCTCGCGTGCGATCTCCAGAAGCTCGTCGCCAAAGGTGGAGACGACCTCCTTGTTGGAGGTGACCACGCTCTTGCCTGCGCGCAGAGCCGCCACGGTAAACTCGTAGGCGGGGTGCGAGCCGCCCATCATCTCGGCCACGAGGACCACCTCGGGATCCGCAAGGATCACGTTGATGTCGTGCACCACGCGGTCTCCCAGCGGATGGTCAGGGAAATCGCGCAGATCAAGAATATATTTGACGTTCACTTCCTCGCCGCAATGCTTGGCGATGCGCGCGCGGTTTTCCTGCAGGACCTCTGCCGTGCCGCTGCCAACGACGCCAAAGCCCAAAATTGCAATCTGAAGCATATCTGTAAAATCCTTTCGTCATGGGTTTTCGCTCTTACCCTTATATCATAACATAAAATTCTCCGAAATGCAAACAAAACTATTGAAAAAATAAAAAAAATATGCTATACTGAGTACGTTAAACACCGTATTCTAAGGAAAGGGGGCAGATCCTCATGCCATCATCCTCCATCGGGAGCAAAAACACCGTCAAGATCTTCGTGCTCTACCTGATGCGAAATATCAATTATCCCATGGATTTTGTAACCATCAACGACATCGTGATGCAGAACGACTACGTCATGTACCTGGATTTTGCCGAATCCTTCCACGAAATGCTGGACCAGGACCTCATCATGCAGGACGGCGTCAGCGAGCTTGGCGATCCGCTCTATTCGGTCACGCGGAAGGGCGCGCTCGTTGCCGAGCAGCTCCGCAGCGATATCCGCGCATCGGTTCTGGACAAGAGCCTGACCTGTGCCCTGCGCTATCTGGATTTCAAGAAGCGCAACATCACCCTGGATTGCTCCTGGCAGCATCTGGCCGACGCCACCTACGACGTGACCTTCTGGATCCGCGAGGAGGGCAAGGAAACGCTCAGCGTCAAGATCAACGTGGATTCCGAATACCGCTGTCAGCAGATCCGCCGCAACTTCCGCGAGCGCCCCGAGGTCATGTACCGCGGGATCATGGCGCTTTTGTGCGGAAAAGTGGATTATTTGTTCGATCGTTGACCTTTTTGTTCTATTTTCACAAAATAAAAACCACCAATATTTTTCCTCTCGCTCTGTTCAATTTATCCAAAAGCAAGCGCGCAAGTTGGAATGTTGAACAAAAGGCGAGAGGATTTTTTGTGCAAAACGACTTCAAATCATAAAATATGTAAAATTTCTACAAGATACGTGTAAAAATTCCTATTGACATTTGTCAAATTTATGGTATAATGGTATTCAGAATAGTGTAAACCGCCATGAGAATGGCAAATCCCGAAGGAAAAATCCACCGGAAAGGTACGCATCAACCCATGAGTCATCAGCAAAGCACCCCCGATCCCCTGCTTCTCTCCCTGCTCGCAGACGCGCAGGGCGGCAGCCAATCTGCCTTTGAAGCATTGCTTGGGCGCTATGCTCCGCTGATCGATTCCATGACCGCGCGCTTCTCCCTTCCCTCCCTCTCCCTGCAGGACCGCGAGGATCTGCACCAGGAGGCCGTGGTGGCGTTCTATCGCGCACTGATGCGCTACGACACCGCAAGGGAGCAGATCCCCTTCGGCTACTTTGCCAAGGAATGCATCCGCAACCGCTTGATCTCGCACCTGCGTACCCTCAAGCATCTGGAGCATACCGTTTCTCTGGAGGAGGAGCCTATCCCCAACGAGAGCGAGCCTTCTGCCAATCCCGCCGAGCATCTGGTGGAGCAGGAGAACTACTCGGCGCTTTGCCAACAGGTTTGCGGCATCCTTTCGGAGTACGAAAACCGCGTGTGGTGGCTCTATCTTGCCGGACGCACCGCCAAGGAGGTTGCCTCCCTGCTCGGAACCGACGAGAGGAGCGTGCAAAACGCCATCTATCGCATTCGCAAAAAGCTGAGGTCGGAGCTTCCCTATTCCTGACACGCCCACATAGTTTAAGAAGAACGTTGTTTCAAAGGTGACGGTTGAAATCCGTCTGGGGCGAAATCTTCATTTTACATGAACAAAAGAGAGAGGTACTACCATGTTCCAAGACGAAACCTACGGTGCAGTAGAAGAAAAAGAATTTGTCGACGAGACCATTGTCTGCAAGGATTGCGGCAATGAATTTGTCTTCACGGCCGGCGAGCAGAGATTCTATGCAGAAAAGGGCTTTATGAACAAGCCCAAGGCCTGCAAGGCTTGCCGCGATGCCAAGAAGAACGCCGGCAGAGCTCCCCGTGAGTATTTCACGGCAGTTTGCGCCGACTGCGGTGGAGAGGCAAGAATCACCTTCCAGCCCTCCAACGACAGACCCGTATACTGCAGTGCTTGCTTTGAACTGAGAAAGAAGGCACAGGAGTAATCTATCTGTATCAAATTGTCTTTACATGTCTAACTTGATATAAATAGAGTTCTGAACAAAAGGTCCGATGCTTCGGGCCTTTTGTTTTTCTCCCCTTCCCTTGGGAAAAGCCAAAAATAAAGAGCAGACAGAAGATCTCTGTCTGCTCTTTATTTTGAGCTCGGCGATGCCGATCAGATCTGCTCCTTAACCTTGGAAGCCTTGCCGACTCTGCCGCGCAGGTAGTAGAGCTTTGCGCGACGGACCTTACCGACGCGGAGAACGTCTACCTTCTCTACGTTGGGGGAGTGGATCGGGAAGGTCTTTTCCACGCCTACGCCGTAGGAAATACGTCTTACGGTGAAGGTCTCGGAAATGCCGCCGCCGTGCTTTGCGATGACGGTACCCTCGAACATCTGGATTCTCTCTCTGTTGCCCTCTTTGATGCGGTTGTGCACACGGATGGTGTCACCGATGCGGATAGTGGGCAGCTCCTTCTTCAATTGCTCGTTCGTAAAAGCCTCAATCAGATTCATTGTTTGGCCCTCCTCTGTACCGGGTGTTCATGCGAGCATAGCAGCGGACCACCCTAAAATTCATTTGCGCATGCGCAACACGAGTATTATAACACACTTTTTTCTCTTTTGCAAGAGCTTTTTGCAAAAATATGAAAAAACTTTTTCACTTCTTCAGGATCACGTAAGGCTCGTCATCCGTGATCTTGCGCACGTGCGGACAGGTGGGTCGCACGCGATAGGTGGGCGTCAGGAAGCGCACGGCGTTGCGAATGACCGACTGCACGTTGGGATCCTTATAGGTCGGGAAGGTCTCGTGCCCCGGCTGGAAGTAGAGGATCTTTCCGTTCCCGCGCTCGTAGAGGCAGGCAGAGCGGAAGACCTCGCCGCCCGAATAGTTGCCGATCAGCAGGACCTTATCGGGATTGGGAACGACAAAGGGCTCGCCGTAGGTCTCCTCGGCCGGAAGGACGAAATAGCGGTCAACGTCGCGCGTGATGGGATGTGCGGGATCAATGACCCAGAGCACCTCGCGGTCCGCCGATTCCCGCCAGGTCAGATGGCAGGGTGTGCCCATCAGCAAACGGAAGGGCTTGGAATGATGCGCCGAGTGCAAGAAGATCGCACCCATACCGTCGAGCACGGCGTCACGCACCAGCTCGGCGATCTCGTCCGGCACCTCTCCGTGCTTGGCATGTCCCCACCAAAGCAGGACGTCGGTCTCCTCCAAGATCTCCTTGGTGATGCCGCAATTCTCATCGTAGAGCGTAGCCGTGCGCACGGTGATATCCTCCTCGGCGCCGAGAAAGTCCGCAAGCGCGCGATGGATCCCCTCGGGATACACCTGCTTGACCGTCCTCTGAAATTGCTCGTGATAAAACTCGTTCCAAATCAATACTCGGATCATGTCCCAGTCCTCCGCTTTTTCCCGTTTTGAACAGATGTATTATAGCATACCCTTCCCGTGAAGTCAACCGCTTTCAAAAAATATCCACAAAAGAACTTGACAAAGATGCGCTTTTCCAGTATACTGAACTATTGGACGGATACGCAAAACAGGATCAGGAAAGGACGCTTTCGCTCGGCGAAGGCAAGGGATTTGGACATGAAATTGGTAGCAACCTGCCTCTTTGGACTGGAAAAGCTGCTCGGCAGCGAGATCGACGCCCTGGGGCTTCGCCGCATCGAAACGATGGACGGCCGCGTGATCTTTGAGGGGGAGCCTCGGGATATTCCGCGCGCCAACATCGCCCTGCGCTGCGCCGAGCGTGTGTATATTCTGCTCGGCTCCTTCCCCGCAAAAAGCTTTGCTGAGCTGTTTGACGGCACGAGAGCCCTCCCCTTTGAAGATTGGATCGGCAAGGATGATCTTTTTCCCGTCAAGGGACACGCCATCAAAAGCAAGCTCTATTCCCTGCCCGATTGCCAGAGCATTGTGAAAAAGGCCGTGGTTGAGCGGCTTTCCGAAACGTACGGCTGTCGCTGGTTCTCCGAGAGTAGCGGCGTCAAATACCAGATCGAGTTTTTCCTCTTCAAGGACGTGGCGCACCTGATGATCGACACCAGCGGCGTTGCTCTGCACAAGCGCGGATACCGCCCCGAGGCAGGTGCCGCTCCCATTCGCGAGACGCTTGCCGCCGCCATCGCCATGACCGCACGCGTCAAGGAGGACACGCTCCTCTGGGATCCCTTCTGCGGCTCGGGCACCATTCCGATCGAGGCCGCCCTTCTGGCCACCAACCGCGCGCCAGGCCTTGGCCGCTCCTTTGCGGGCGAAGCCTTTGCCAACCTCCCCGCAAGGCTTTGGGAGGAGGCACGCGAGGCAGCACGGGGCGCGATCCGCAAAGGCTCTCCCTTTGAGGCCTACGCCTCGGACATTGACGAGGATATTCTTGACCTGGCCTACGAAAGCGCACTCCGCGCAGGCGTGGAGGAGCACATCAACATCTTTCAGGCCGACGCACGCAGGATCAAGCGTGAGGACCGCCGCGGCACGATCGCCTGCAATCCGCCCTACGGCGAGCGGCTGATGACGCCTGCCGAGGTGGCCAAGCTCTACGCCGAGATCGGACGCACCTTTGACGCGCTCTACCCCTGGCAGATCTACGTCATCACCTCCTGCGAGGACTTTGAGCGCCTCTACGGACGCCGTGCCGACAAGGCCAAAAAGCTCTACAACGGCATGATCCCCTGCCATCTCTACGAATACTTCCGCCCCCGTGAGGCGAAAAAATAAGAATGCAAACAGAGGACTTCTCCAAAAGGAAGAAGCCCTCTTTTTTTCTTTATTCTGCGATCGAAAATACCTTCTTGGCGTTCTCGGCAAGCATCCGTCGCATATCCTCCTCGGAAAAGCCGAGCGACAAAAGGGACGCAAGCTCCTCCCTGGGATGCCACATGGGGTAGTCCGTGCCGAACAGGACGCGATCCGTGCCAAAGCGCAGGATCAGCTCCCGCACGCGCTCGGGCGGCAAAAAGCCGAAGCAGGAGGAGGAATCCACGTAAAAATTCGGTGCCCCAGCGAGCATCCGCTCCGCGTCCTCCCAGACCGACCAGCCGCCAAGGTGCGCCCCCACGACGGTAAGCCCCTCAAAGATCTCGAGAATGGGAAGCATCCGATTGGGATTGGAAAAATCGTAGCGGCGGTCGCCCGTGTGCATCAGAATGGGCAGTCCCTCCTCCTCGCAAAGCTCGTAGATGCGCAGGAAGCGGAAATCGTCGATCTTGAAGCGCTGAATGTCGGGGTGCAGCTTGACCCCGTGCAGACCGAGGCGCACGATCCTGCGGACGTCGCCCGTAAGGTCCTCGCTCTCGGGATGAAGCGTGCCAAGACCGGTCAGGCAACCCTTTCCCTGTGCAACCTCCTCGGCAATAAACTCGTTGATGCCCGTGACCTGCTTTGGTGTGGTGGCGACCGACTGGATCACGAAATGATCCACGCCGTGCGCAAGCCCCTCCTCCATCAGATCCTGCACCGTGCCGCGGCAGACCGAGTGCAGACCGTAAAAGGTATCCGTGCCCTCTACCGCGCGCGCCGCGATCTTTTCGGGGTAAACGTGGCAGTGCGCGTCAACGACCGCATAGCCTTGGCCGACCATCAGGCAGTCACCACGCGGCTCGCCTTGTGCAGACCGAGCTTTTCGATGGCCTCCTCACGCATCTTGTACTTGAGGATCTTGCCTGCGGCATTCATCGGGAAGCCCTCGACGAAGTCCACGTACTTCGGCACCTTGTGGCGCGCCATGTGGTCGCCGACATACTTCTTCATCTCCTCGGCCGTCATGCTCTCGCCATCCTTGAGGACGATGCAGGCCATGATCTCCTCGCCGTACTGCTCGTCGGGCACGCCGATGACCTGCACGTCGCGGACCTTGGGATGCGTGTAGATAAACTCCTCGATCTCCTTGGGATAGATGTTCTCGCCGCCGCGAATGATCATGTCTTTGAGGCGTCCCGTAATGCGGAAGTTTCCGTCCTTGGTGCGACAGGCAAGGTCACCCGTATGGAGCCAGCCCTCAGCATCAATGGCGGCCGCGGTGGCCTCGGGCATCTTGTAGTAGCCCTTCATCAGGTTGTAGCCGCGTGCCACGAATTCACCCGTGACCTCGTCGGGGCAATCCTCTCCCGTTTCGGGATTGACGATCTTGCACTCGATCTCGGGCAGGGGACGTCCGACCGTGCCCACGCGGACCTCGATGGGATCGTCCGTGGAGCTCATGGTGCAGCCCGGGGAGGCCTCGGTCTGGCCGTAAACGATGGTGATCTCCTTCATGTTCATCTTCTCGACCACGTCCTTCATCGTGGAGATGGGACAGGGGCTTCCCGCCATGATGCCCGTGCGCATATGCGCAAAGCTGGTCTTCTCAAAATCGGGATGCTCCAGGAGCGCGATAAACATGGTGGGCACGCCGTGGAAGGCGGTGATGTGCTCGTTGTGAATGCAGGCAAGCGCGGGCTTGGGGGAGAAATACGGCAGGGGCAGAATGGTGCCTCCGTGCGTCATGGTCGCCGTCATGGCCAGCACCATGCCAAAGCAATGGAACATGGGCACCTGGATCATCATGCGGTCCGCGGTGGAGAGATCCATGCGGTCGCCGATGCATTTTCCGTTATTGACGATATTATAGTGCGTGAGCATAACGCCCTTGGGGAATCCCGTCGTGCCCGAGGTGTACTGCATATTGCAAACGTCGTCCTTGTTGACGGCGGCGGCCATGCGGTAGACCTCACGCAGAGGAACGCGTGCGGCTCTCTCGAGTGCCTCGTTCCAATCCATGCAGCCCCTCTGACGGAAGCCGACGGTGATGACGTTGCGCAAAAAGGGCAAACGCTTGCTGTGCAGAGGAGAGCCCGTCTTGGTCTCAGCAAGCTCGGGGCAAAGCTCGGCAATGATCTTGCCGTAATGCGTATCCTTCGAGCCCTCGGTCAAGATCAAGGTATGCGTATCCGACTGCTTGAGCAGGTACTCGGCCTCGTGGATCTTGTAGGCCGTGTTGACCGTGACCAGCACCGCGCCAAGCTTTACCGTTGCCCAGAAGGCAATATACCACTGCGGCACGTTGGAGGCCCAGACCGCCACGTGCGATCCCGCCTTGACGCCAAGAGCGATCAGCGCGCGGGCAAATTCGTCCACGTCGTCGCGGAATTCGCTATACGTGCGCGTATAATCCAGCGTCGTATACTTGAAGGCGTACTGGTCGGGAAATTCCTCGACCATGCGGTCAAGCACCTGCGAGAAGGTCGCGTCGATGAGCGCCTCCTTCTTCCAGACGTACTTGCCCGTGTGGGCCTTGTTATAGTAAAGCGCAGGCTCCTTGCGGGAGGTGTCGCTATACTGCTTCATGTAGTTGACGAACTGGGAGAAGATGATCTCCATGTCGTCCAGCTCCTCGCACCAGCGCGGATCCCAGACCAGGGAGAGGAAGCCGTCGTAATTGACCGAGCGGAGCGCCAGCATCATGGACTTCAGGGGCAGCTCCCCTTCTCCGACCAGGCAATACTCGAGGCCGTCCTCGGTCATGCGCGCATCGCTGACGTGCACGTGACGGACGTAAGCGCCCAGATGCTTGATGACCTGCTCGGCGCTCTCGCCGCCTCCAAAGTAAGCGGCAGACAAATTCCAGAGTGCGCCCAGAAAGTCGCAGGCAAAGCGCTCGAGAAGCGTGCGCAGCGTCTCGGCACGGCAGAACAGACCAAAGGTCTCAATCAGCAGAGTGATCCCCTTCTCCTCGGCCACCGGCAAAAGCGTTTCCAAGAGCCCTGCGATGCGCTCGATCGCCGCGGCGTTTTTCTCCGCACTGCCGGCGTCGCTCGCCTTGAGGCGGATAAAGGGAATGTGCAGATTGGAGGCGACCTCCATGCAGGAGAGGATCTCCTGCACGTCACGCTCTCCGTCCTGTGCCTTGCCAAGATCGCAAACGGTGTCCATGCAGACCACCGTCAGCTTCTTCTCGTACAGGCGCCGCAGAGTTGCCGCGCTGGCATAGCCGTGGAAGGCGCCGTCGCGGTCGGTGAACATCGCATTATAAATATTGTGCAGCTCGATGCCCTCAAATTTCAGATCCTCGGCAACGTCGCAAAACTCCTCAAAGCTGCGTCCGTGCCAGCCCTTGGTGGAAAAGGAAAGCTTCATGCCTGGACCTCCTCGTAAACGATCTTATTGATCGCGTTGATGTATGCACGGATGCTTGCACCGATGATGTCGGTGGAGATCCCGTTGCCCGAATAGAGCTTGCCGTCGGCGCGGAGCTTGACCAGAGCCGATCCCATGGCCTCCTTGCCCTCGGTGACCGCCTGGATCTGGAAATCGTCCAGCTCGTAGCGGTGTCCGACGATCTGCTCGATGGCGCGGAAGGCGGCGTCGATCGGACCGTCACCGATGGAAATCCCCTGCATGGTCTCTCCGTTCTTCTCCATCGTGATCTGTGCGGTGGAGGAGATGACGTTGCCGTTGTTGACGACGTAAGCCTTGATCTGATAGGTCGCGGGGACCTGCAGAGCCACGCTCGCGATCACGGCCTCCAGCTCCTTGGAGCCGACCTGGCGGTTGCGGCTGACGCGGCAGAACTCCTCGTAGACCTTTGCGCGGTCCTCCTCGGAGAGATCGTAGCCAAGCTGTACGGCGGCCGCATCCACGGCCTCGCGCCCGTCGTTGGCGTCCAGACGGATCTCGGCCTGCTCGGCGGCAGGAGAGAGCACGAGCTTCTCGCTCTTTGCGCCGTCAATGATCCAACGGATCTGCTTGACGTTGCGGTGCAGCTCGGTCGCGCGGACGGCCGTGCAGAGCTCGTAGGTGTTTCCGCAATTCTTGATCATATCCACGAAGGCCTCAAGCGAGACGGCCTCGCCCAAAACCGCCGTCTTGACGCCGTCAACGCCTGCACGGACGGCCAGAGCAGCCGATGCCGCGGCCATGCCGTTCTTATCGTTGCAGCGCACGTAAACGGGAACGGAGATGCGCTTGGCGATCTCCCCTGCAAAGGCGGCAAAATCGTCGGGCATCATCTCGGCGGCACTGTCGCAAAGGGTGACCGAGGTCGCGCCCGCGCCGATAGCGGCCTGCAAAGCGGCCTCAAGCACCTCGCGCTCGGCGCGCGTGGCGTCCACGGCGCAAAGCTCCACGTCGGGGCAGGCCTGCTTTGCCTCGGCCACGCAGGCAGCGATCCACTCGATCATCTTGGGTGCCTTCTTGTGGCAGGCATACTCCATTCCCACGGGAGAGACGGGCAGCTCGATGCGGATACGGGGATGGGCGGCACCCGAAAGCGCCGCGGCCGCCAGGGCCACGCTTCCCGCTGCCATACCTGCGCCAACCGAAAGCACGCTTCCCTTAACGAAGGAGGAAACCGTGCGCACGAGCAGGGAGTCGGTCTTGGCATTGGTGATCTCGGGGAGCTCGATGGCGTCCACGTTCAGCTTCTCCAGCTGACGGGCGATCTCGATGCGCTCCTTGAAGCTGAGGGCGCCCTCAGCGCTCAAAAGCGTTGTGTCTGCAATTCTGATCTGTTTCATGTTACCTCTCCTTTTTCTGTGTTCTCGTCGGAGACGGGGAATGCCGAAAATAAACAAGCCCCCGGGATCGGCCAATACCGATCCCGGGGACGAAAAAACACTTTCGCGGTACCACCCCGGTTGCTGCCATAGCAGCCACCTTTTTCCGAATTCCAACAAATTCTCTGCCATGATAACGGGGCAAGCCGTAGACGCTTACTGGACTTCAGCACCTCTGCTCCGGAATGAGACTTCCCTTCTCGCTCACGCCGACTCGCACCTACCGTCGGCTCTCTGAGGTGAGGAATGAAAAGCGGAATAATTCCTTCAACGCATTTACATTTGAATGATGGAAATGATTATAGCACGCTTTTCCCCTTTTGTCAAGGGCTTTTGCAAATTTTTCTTGAAATCCGCAAAAAATCAGGCGTTTTACCAAAGGTGTGGGATCAGGCCTCGTAATCCGCGCCCAGCTGCATTGCCTTGAGGTTGACCTCAAGCATATCCGCGCGCTTGGCGGAAATGACCTTCCTCAGTGCGGCCTCGACCTTTTCCACGTCGAACTGTCCAAGCTCCTTGAGGATCTTGCCCAGAAGGATCATGTTGGCAAGCGTGGGCGTGCCGTTGTCGCTCGCCATCTGCGTGGCGGGGATCTTGACCAGCTTGACGTCTTTTCTCTCGATGTCTCTTGCGATCAGCGTGGAGTCGGCAAAGATGATGCCGCCCGGCACCACCGCAGACTCAAAGCGATCGAGGGACGGAAGGTTCATGGCCACCAGAACGTCGGGATTGGAGACGATGGGAGAGCCCACGGGCGTGTCGCTGACGATCACGCTGCAGCTCGCCGTTCCGCCGCGCATCTCGGGACCGTAGGAAGGAAGCCAGCTGACCTGCTTATCCTCGGTCAATCCCTTATACGCCATCAGCTTTCCGACGAACAGAATGCCCTGTCCGCCAAAGCCGGAGAACAAAAACTTGGTTGTACTCATTTCTCTGCCTCCTGACTTGCCGATCTGTCCTTATAGACACCCAAGGGGTAATACGGCAGCATTTTTTCGTCGATCCACTCCAGCGCCTGCTTGGGCGTCATGCCCCAGTTGGTGGGACAGGAGGAAACGACCTCGACCAGAGAAAAGCCCTTGCCGTCGATCTGATTCTGGAAGGCCTTCTTGATGGCCTTCTTGGCGTTCTTGACGTTCTTGACGTTATTGACGGTCACACGCTCAAGATACTCGGGGCCCTCAAGCTCGGAGAGCAGTTCGCAAACGCGAATGGGGTATCCGCAATGCTTGACGTCGCGTCCGTAGGGCGAGGTCTGCGTGACCTGGCCGGGGAGCGAGGTGGGAGCCATCTGTCCGCCCGTCATGCCGTAGATCGCATTGTTGACGAAGATGACCGTGATGTTCTCGTTGCGCGCGGCGGCGTGCACCGTCTCGGCCATACCGATGGACGCGAGGTCACCGTCACCCTGATAGGTGAAGACCACGTTCTCGGGATTGGCGCGCTTAACGCCCGTAGCGACTGCGGGAGCGCGTCCGTGCGCCGCCTCGATCATGTCGCAGTTGAAGTAATCGTAAGCCATGACCGAGCAGCCGACCGGTGCGATACCGACCGTCTTGCCCTCAATGCCAAGCTCATCCATGACCTCGGCCACCAGGCGGTGAATGATGCCGTGGGTGCAGCCGGGGCAATAATGCAGAGGAAGATCTGCCAATGCGTTAGGCTTCTGAAAAACGATCATTCGTTCTTACCTCCATTCTTTGCAGCCTTAAGGATCGCGTCAAGCACCTGCTCGGGGGACGGGATCATTCCGCCCACGCGATTGCACAGGGTGACGGGAACGCGGCACTCGGTGGCCAAACGAACGTCCTCGATCATCTGTCCCATGGACAGCTCTACCGAAATGACCTCCTTGACCTGCTCTGCCGCGCGGCGGAAGGGTGCCTTCGGGAAGGGCCAAAGCGTGATGGGACGGATCATACCGACCTTAATGCCCATCGCTCTTGCCTCGTCGATGGCGTTCTTCGATACGCGAGCGGCAATACCGAAGGCGGCAATGCAGATCTCTGCATCCTCCATGCGGTATTCCTCGTACATCGTTTCCTTCTCCTCGATCACGCGATAGCGATCGTAGCGCTCAAAGTTGGTCTCTTCGAGCTTTTCGGGAGAGAGGAACAGAGAGTTAATCACGTTATGCGGACGCTTCATGCCCGTTCCCGTCACGGCCCAAGGCTTCTCGGGCATGGGGGTCACGGGGAGATCGTCCAGGGCCACGGGCTCCATCATCTGTCCCATGGTTCCGTCGGCCAGGATCATGGCCGTCATGCGATAGGTATCCGCCAGAGCAAAGCCCTTTACGGTCAGCTCTGCCATCTCCTGCACCGAGGAGGGGGCAAGAACGATCATGCGGAAGTCGCCGTGTCCGCCGCCCTTGGTGGCCTGGAAATAATCCGACTGGCTGGGCTGAATGCCGCCAAGTCCCGGGCCGCCGCGCTGGACGTTGACCACAAGCGAGGGCAGGTCCGCACCGGCAAGGTAGGAAAGTCCCTCACTCTTGAGCGAAATTCCGGGGCTGGAGGAGGAGGTCATCACGCGGCGTCCTGCCGCTGCAACGCCGTAGACCATGTTAATGGCCGCGATCTCACTCTCGGCCTGCAGAAACACGCCGCCGATCTTGGGCATTCTCTTGGCCATGTAGGCCGCGATCTCGGTCTGGGGAGTAATGGGATAGCCGAAGTAGTGGCGGCAGCCTGCACGAATGGCCGCTTCCGCGATGGCTTCGTTTCCCTTCATCAAAACCTTATCTGCCATATTCTTCACTCACCTTTCCACTTCAATGATGCAGTCGGGGCACATGGTCGCGCAGAAGGCGCAGCCGATGCAGGCCTCCTCGTTGGCGGCCTCCACGGGGTGGTGTCCCTTTTGGTTGATCTTGTCGGGGGACAGACGAAGGACCTGCTTGGGGCAGGCGTCAACACAAAGCCCACAGCCCTTGCATTTGTCGGTCTTAAAGGTTAATTTTGCCATATGTCATTCTCCTTTTCTTAGGATCTTTAACAAATTTTTTCTTGCAGGTCAAGGGGGAAAAGCCCCTCGATCTGCTCCTTGAGCGTCTCGTAAAGAGATGCGCGCACGGTCGTCATGCGTACGGGAAGCCCCGATGCGCGGCTGACCTCCTCGGCGTACCGGAGGGAGGCAAGCACGTCCTCGGGAGAGGTCATCTCACCGAGATTGGAATTGTTGACCAGGCCCGTAAAGCGCATTCCGCAAGCGGTCTCGATCTCCCCAAGCACCTCAAGCGTGGAGGGGACGTCCTGCGTCAGCGGGCGGTAGCAATTGATGACCGCCAGCATTTCGTAGTTCCCTTCCTCGCGCAGTGCGGGAGAAATGCGTCCCAGCGCCAGCGCGCCGCGATCGTCGCCGCCAACGTCGATCACCGCAGAGCGGCTCTTATCGTCCGTGATGGCGTAAAGGTCGGCCGGGAGCGCGGGAATATCCAGATTGGTGTTGGCGTATTCCGAGCAGATCAGGCGAATGCCTGCCGCCTCCAGCTCCTTGCGGCTGTCCTTGGTTCGGAAATAGGGATTGACGATGTCCAGGTCTGCGACCGTGACCTCCTCCCCGCTCCGCCGAAGATGAAGGGCATAATTGACGGCAATATTGGTCTTGCCGCTACCGTAATGCCCGCAAAAAAGCGTTACCCGTTTTTTCATACACAAAAAGCCTCAAAGCATATTGCGGCGGATCTTGCCGCTGGTGGTCTTGGGAAGCTCGTCGCGGAAGACGACCAGACGCGGATACTTGTAGGGAGCGGTATGCTCCTTGACGTAGCGCTGGATCTCCTTCTTGAGCTCCTCGGTGGGCTCGGTGCCGGGCGTCAGAACGATGCTCGCCTTGACGATCTGTCCGCGCACCTCGTCGGGAGCGGCCGAAACGCCGCACTCGAGAACGTAAGGAAGCTCCATGATGACGCTCTCGATCTCAAAGGGACCGATGCGGTAGCCCGAGGACTTGATGACGTCGTCCACGCGGCCGACGTACCAGTAGAAGCCGTCCTCATCGCGCCACGCGGTGTCTCCCGTATGGTAGTAGCCGTCGTGCCAAGCCTCGGCGGTCTTCTCAGGATCGTTGTAGTAGCCCACGGAAAGTCCGCAGGGATAGCCGTTTTTGAGGCTGACGACGATCTCGCCCGTCTCACCCACGGCCACGGGATTGCCCTCGGCGTCCACCAGCTCCACGTCGTAGATCGGTGCGGGCTTGCCCATCGAGCCGATCTTATGCGGCGCACCCGTCATGTTTCCGATGATCATGGTGCTCTCGGATTGACCAAAGCCCTCGAGGATCTGCAATCCCGTTGCCTTCTCGAACTGACGGTAGACCTCGGGGTTGAGTGCCTCGCCCGCCGTGGTCATGTGCTGGACCGAGGAGAAATCGTACTTGGAAATATCCTGCTTGATCATCATGCGCAGCATCGTGGGAGGTGCGCAGAAGGTGGTGATGCCGTACTTGGCAAACATGGGAAGGATATCCGAGGCGTCGAAGCGGTCGAAATCGTAAACGAAGGTGGCCGCCTCGCAGAGCCACTGGCCGTAGAACTTGCCCCACATGGATTTTGCCCAGCCCGTATCCGAGATGGTAAAGTGCAGGCCGTCGGGATCCACGTTGTGCCAGTATTTTGCCGTATGGAAATGTCCAAGCGGATACTTGTAGTTATGTGCGGCAATCTTGGGATAGCCCGAGGTGCCCGACGTAAAGAACATCAGCATCAGATCGTCGCCGCCCGGTGCATTCTCCGGACGCTTGTAGTGCGTGCTGTAAAGCGTGTATTCCTCGTCAAAGCTTCTCCAGCCCTCGCGCTCGCCGCCAACCAGCATCTTGTGCTTGAGGGTGGGAGAGGAGGCGGCGGCAAGCTCCACCTGCTCTGCCACGCCGTCGTCGGCGGTGCAGATGATGGCAGAGATGCCTGCGCTCTTGAAGCGATACTCAAAATCGTGCGCCTGGAGCTGGTTGGTGGCGGGAATGCCGATGGCACCCAGCTTGTTCAGTCCGAGCATGGCGGCCCAGAACTGGTAATGCCGCTTGAGCACCAGCATCACGCGGTCGCCCTTCTTGATGCCGAGCGACTTGAAGTAGTTGGCACACTGGGCAGACATCTTCTTCATGTCCTTGAAGGTGAAGCGACGCTCGGTCTTGTCCTTGGAGACGTGCAGCATGGCCAGACGGTCAGGCTCGCGCTCGGCGAGGGCGTCGATCAGATCAAAGGCGAAGTTGAAGTTGTCGATATTCTGGAATTGGATCGAGGTAGGCGTGCCGTTCTCGTCGACCTCGGTCTTGATAAAGCGGTGATAGATGCGCTCGCGATCGTCCCTCTTGGGTGCGCGCGCAGGCTCGCGAATGGCCTTGGTGGGGGTCAATTCGGGAATGGGCTCGCCCGTGGGATTGAGAACGATGGCGTAGAATACGCAATCCTTTCCGCCAACGGCGATCATGCCGTGCGGCGTGTCACTGTCAAAGTAGATGCTGTCACCGGGGCCCAGCACCTCGCGATGCTCGCCCACCTGCACCATCAGCTGTCCCTCCACGACGAGGTCGCATTCCTGGCCTGCGTGCGTGGTCAGCTCAATGTCCCTTTGCTGTGCCTCGGGATCATAGGTGCTGCGCACGTACAGCGGCTCGGCAATACGGTTCTGGAAGGCGTAGGCCAGGTTGTAGTAGGTCATGCCGTGCGCCTGTGCGATCTTCTGTCCCGCACCCGCACGGGTGACGGTAAAGGATTTCAGCGTCGGGCTCTGACCCTCGATGATATCGGTAACGTTGACGTTGAGCGTCATGGCGCAGCGATAGATGAACGCAAAGTTCAGATCGCTCTCGCCCGACTCACAGCGAATGTATTCGGCAACGTCCACACCCGTCTTCTGCGCCATCTCCTCGGGGGAAAGCCCCTCGATCTCGCGCAGCTCGCGGATACGCGCCGCCATTTCCCGGATCTTAAAATCCAGTCCCTTCATTTGTTCCATTCCGTGTCCCCTTTCTGATGCGCAGATCCCTGCACATCGGCGGGCAAATACAAAACGCACTCGCCCCAAAGTTCGTTGCTTTGAGACGAGTGCGAAATCACCCGCGGTACCACTCAAATTACGGCTCTCGCCGTCACTCCGGATCTGACAATCCTTATGCCTTGACGCAGCAATCACGGGAAGGTTCTACGGCCGCGAGGCTTTCTTCCTTCCGACTCGGGAGCTACAAGCAAACACCCTCTCCTATGGCTCGCACCGTCCGCCATTTCTCTGTAAGGATCCGATCAATGCCCTTCTCCGTCACCGTCTTTCCTATGAATGAAACTATTTTAGCACAACTTTGTCTTTTTGTCAATAGTTTTTTTGGTTTTTTCTCAGGCCGCGCGATCAAAGCTTGTTTCTCTGGATCTTTCCGCTGATGGTCTTGGGAAGCTCATCGCGGAAGACGACGATACGCGGATACTTGTAAGGCGCGGTATGTTCCTTGACGTACTGCTGGATCTCCTTCTTGAGTGCCTCGGTGGGCTCGGTTCCCTTGACCAGCACGACGCTGGCCTTGACGACCTGTCCGCGCACCTCGTCGGGGGCTGCGGAGACGCCGCACTCAAGGACGTAGGGCAGCTCCATGATGACGCTCTCGATCTCAAAGGGCCCAATGCGGTAGCCCGAGGACTTGATGACGTCATCCACGCGGCCAACGTACCAGAAGAAGCCGTCCTCGTCACGCCACGCGGTGTCGCCCGTGTGGTAGAGGCCATCATGCCATACCTCGTCGGTCTTTTCCTGATTTTTGTAGTATCCCGCAAACAGCCCACAGGGGATCTTCTTGTCGGTGTGAATGACGATCTCGCCGACCTCACCCACGGGAACGGGGTTGCCGTCGGGATCGACCAGATCCACGTCGTAGAAGGGCACGGGACGGCCCATCGAGCCGAGCTTGTGTGCGCCTCCCATAAGGTTGGCGATGGTAAGGGTGGTCTCGGTCTGTCCGAAGCCCTCCATGGTCTGCAGGCCCGTGGCCTCCTCAAACTTGCGGTAGACCTCGGGGTTGAGTGCCTCGCCTGCCGTGGTCATGTGACGAATGGAGGAAAGATCGTACTTGCTGATGTCCTCCTTGATCATCATGCGCAGCATCGTGGGAGGTGCGCAGAAGGTGGTGATGCCGTACTTGGCAAACATGGGAAGGATATCCGAGGCGTCAAAGCGATCAAAGTCATAGGTAAAGACCGCACCCTCGCAGAGCCACTGGCCGTAGAGCTTGCCCCAGAGGGCCTTGCCCCAGCCCGTATCCGAGATGGTGAAGTGCAGGCCGTCGGGAGAAACGCCGTGCCAATACTTGGCCGTGACGTAATGTCCGAGCGGATACTGATAGGTATGTGCCGCGATCTTGGGGTAGCCCGTGGTGCCCGACGTGAAGAACATCAGCATCAGATCTCTGCCGCAGGCGGTCTCCTCGGTGCGGTAGAAGTGCGTGCTGAAGAGCGGATACTCCTCGTTAAAATTCTTCCAGCCCTCGCGCTCGCCGCCAACGAGGATCTTCGTGCGGAGCGTGGGCGAGGTTGCCTCGGCCAGCTCGATCTGGCGTGCCACGTCTCCGTCGGCCGTGCAGATCACGGCGCTGATGTCTGCCGCGTTGAAGCGGTACTCAAAATCATGCGCCAGAAGCTGATTGGTGGCAGGGATCACGATCGCGCCGAGCTTATGCAGGGCGAGAATGGAGAACCAGAACTGATAGTGGCGCTTGAGCACCAGCATGACGCGGTCGCCCTTCTTGATGCCGAGCGACTTGAAGTAGTTTGCACACTGAGCAGAGGCGCGCTTCATGTCGTTGAAGGTGAAGCGGCGCTCGGTCTTGTCGCGCGAGACGTGGATCATCGCCAGCTTGTCGGGCGATCTCTTGGCGATCGCGTCCACAACGTCGAAGGCGAAGTTGAAGCGATCCTCATTCTTGAACTCCACCGAAACGGGATAGCCGTTCTCGTCCTCCTTGGTGGTAATGAACTCGCGGCAGACCAGCTGATCCTCCACGGGATCGTGCGGCGGGAGCAGCGTGCTGCGCACGGTCTCCTCCTTGGTGTCGTCTCCGGGAAGGACGACCGCCACAAAGAGGCAGTCCTCGCCGTCCACGGCGATCATACCGTGCGGTGTGGAGCTGTTGTAGTAGATGCTGTCGCCTGCCTCGAGGTACTCAACGTTGTCGCCGATCTGGATCTTGAGGCGACCCTGCATCACAAAGTCAAACTCCTGGCCGGAATGCTTGGTCAGGTGAATGGGCTTATCCTGCAGCTCCTTGCTGTATTCGTAGCGCACCCAGTAGGGCTCGGCGATCTTCTTGCGGAAAAGAGGGGCGAGGTTCTGGATCTGAATGCCGTCCTCCTTGGCGGTCTCCTGTCCCATTCCCTTTCGGGTAACGGTATAGGAGGAAAGATGCGCGCTCTGTCCCTCCAGCAGATCGGTGATCCCGATCCCGAAGGCCAAAGAGCACTTATGAATAAAGGTAAAGGGAAAATCCAGCTTTCCCGCCTCGTATTGGCAATACTCCTCGACCGATACCTCGGTCTTTTGCGCCATTTCGCTTTCGGTCATGCCAAAGATCTCGCGCATCTCGCGAATTCTTTGCGCAACCTCCATCAATTTGCTCGACTCACCTGCAGACATGTCCGTATCCTCCTTTGGGAAAAGAATTACCTTGAAAAACGAAAAACAGCCGTCTCAAGGTTTGTTTGCCTTTGAGACGGCTGTGAAGCTTCACATCCGCGGGACCACTCAAATTGCAGTGCAAGCACTGCCACTCTCGGAATCTGACAATTCCTATGCTTTTACGCAGCCATACGGGAAGCGCCTACTGACTTTCGCGTTCGGACCTCCAACTCGGAAGGGATGGGTCTTGAGAAGCTTGCCATCGGTTCACACCAACCACCGACTCTCTGCAGACATGGGCGTCTCGACCGTCTTCGTCATCGTTTTTTTCAATTATAGCACACGCGTTCCACTTTGTCAACTCTTTTTTTCGAGCCCATTTACCAAAATATTGGATGACGAAGGCCTCGGATTTGTCTAAAAAAGACAAGATCAGGCGTCGGGCTCCGCAAGGCGGGCATACCGCAGGCCGAGACAAGCAGCCTCAAAGGAGGTAGACTCGGTCTCCAGCGGCTTCATGCCGGCGCTTTGTCCGTAAACGGTTACCCGGTCACCGGGAACAAAGTTCAGTCCCTCTCCCTCGGGCTGATAGTCCCAGAGCAGGATCACGGCGGAGCTATCGCCGACTTTTACGTGCGCGGTATAGAATTTTTCGCGTCCTCCAAAATCCTCGACGGCATAGTGAACGCCGACGATCTCGACGTCAAAGGAAAGAAAATCACCTTCGCAGCCCCAGGGGTCGCGGTAGAAGGCCGAGGGATCGACCGTTTCGCAGGCCGCGACGTATTCCTCGCGTGAGAGCGAGAGATCCACGGGAGCGTCCTGGTTGCCGATGCCGAGAAGGGTGATGCCGAAGATGATCAGATACGGCAGAACCGTGATCAGAACGGCGCCCACCGTAACGGCGATCTTCCATTTCTTCTTCCACTGCCCCATCCACATCAGGATCATACCGATCAGCGGCTGAATGACGAGCATGATGAGGATAAAGGGCGTGCTGAGATACCAGGGCACAAAGCTGACCCTGCCCGCACCGCGGCTGTAAGGGTCGCGCAGAGGCTTTTTGTTGAGCGCACGGTTGCCCGCGCGCATCTCGGGCGGACATTCCTTTCCGCAGATCGGACAGTGCAGCTGCGCAAAGTAGGTCTCGCAGTCGGGGCACTTGTTCAGATCCGGATAATCGCTTGGCGGGTCACCCGCAAAAAATTGCAAGGAAAGCTTCATGGCTCTCTCCTTCCGTACGTGTATTCTTCCTTCATTATACAACGAAGCCCCCTGCTCTGTCAAGGGATTTTCCAAGATGCAGGAGGCTTTTGTCCGAGGCGAGCGGCAAGGCGGAGCGCCCGTCTCAAAAATAGTATTCGATGTGGAGCGCGGTGTTGATCGCGGCGGCGATCAGAATGGGAACAAGCACCGCGATCAAAACGGTCAAGGTAACGGCAAGCGGCTTTTCCTTAACTCTTTTGTGCAAAAGAAGATAGACGAGCGCGCCGATCATTCCTCCGACGGTGTTGTTGATGATATCGATATAGGTAAACGCACCGATGGAATTCAGGATCTGCGAGACCTCAAAGCCCGTGCTGAGCAAAAAGCAGATCAGCACCGTTTTGATCCAAACCCCTTTTTGTTGAAAAAAAGGAAGGAGCATACCCAGCGGAATAAAGACGAGAATGTTCAGAATGCCATCCTTGGGATCGGTTTTCGCAAAATAGGAGAGATAGATCTCAAACCGCTCGCCAACGGTAAACAGTTGATTGTATTCCTTGGCTCCGAGGATCGCATCTTTCAGATTGCACTTGAGCGCGATGATCCAAACCAACAGCAAAAAATACAGGAGCAGGGTGATCTTGACCAGGCGACGCGTTTTTCCGGTGATGCTCATAGATCCTCCTTATGGTTAAGCGAACAAATCAACGTATAGCGTTCCTCATTCCCCGAAACGCAGCTTCAAAATGCGCGAGCTGTTCAGGATCACGGCGAATGCTCCCACGTTGTGCAGGATCGACCCGGCCAGCACGCTGATCACGCCGAAGGCAGAAAGCAGAATCATCAAAAAGCTGATGCCAAGGGAGAGGACCAGGTTTTGATAGATGATCTGCCTCGTGCGGCGTGCCAGGAGAATGGACGCCGGAATGTTGGAAAGATTATCGCTCATCAGGGCAATATCGGCCGACTGGATCGCCAGATCCGAGCCCATAGCTCCCATGGCGATGCCAACGTGCGCCTCCTTCAGGGCAAGGGCGTCGTTGATGCCGTCACCCACCGCCAGAACGCGACGGTCCGCCTTCAATTCGCGGATCGCGTCAAGCTTATCCTCCGGCAAGAGCTGTGCGCGGCACTCATCCATGCCCGTTTCGCCTCCAATGCGCTCTGCCACCTGCAAGCGGTCGCCCGTAAGCATGACAAAGCGGTCAATGCCCATTTCGCGAAGGGTCGAAACCGTGTGCTTGGCATCGGAACGCGCGGTATCGTTGAAGCAAAGCGCGCCCAGAAGCTCCTGCCCTCTTGCCACGTAGCTCACCGATCCCTGACAAGCACTCTGCATCTCCTCGGGGATCGCGATGCCAAAGGAGGAGAGCCACTTGCCGTTGCCGAAGCGAACCGTTCTGCCTTCCCGATCAACTCCCGTCAGTCCTCCGCCCGAGATCTCACTGATCGCGGTGCAGGCATCCTTGGCGGACGCCTCCTCTCCAAACGCCGCCAGAACGGCCTTGGAGATCGGGTGCGTGGAGCCAATGGCCAGAGAGGCCGCCGTTTGCAAAAGCAGATCGCGGTCAACCGCCTCCGCACACACGCAATCGGTCAGCGAAAGCTCGCCGCGCGTGATGGTTCCGGTCTTGTCAAAAACAACGGTGTCGATCTCTCCAAGCACCTCGATGAACTTGGAGTTTTTGATCAGAATTCCCCGTTTCGTCGCCACAGAAAGTGCGGCGATCATCGGTGCCGAGCTAACCAGCATCTGTCCACAGGGGCAGGACACCACCAGGATGGCAATGGCCTTGGAAAGATCCCCCGTAAAGATGGCGATCGCTCCCGCAAGCGCCAAGATGAACGGGATGTAGTAACGCATAAAGCGGTCGATGAGTCGGGTTTCGGGAACCGAGATGCGCTCGGCCTTCTCCAGGAAGGAGAGGATGTGCGCAAAGGAGGTATCCACGAATTCCTTCTTGACCTCCACGGTGATCTGCGTATCCAGGTTCACCGTTCCGGCATAGACCGCATCCCCTACCCTGACCCGCACGGGCTCGGGCTCACCGGTCAAGGATTTTTGGTCGATGTGCGATTGACCTTCGATGACCACACCGTCGATTGGGATCCCTGCGCCGGGCTTGACCAGCACGGTCTGCCCCGGCTTAAGGCTTTTCGCATCCACACGCACCTCCTCGCCGTCCTGCAAAAGAATGGCTGAGGTGTGCTGCAGCTTACGCAAGCCGTCGATGATATCGCGTCCGCCGACAATGCTCCGCTCCTCCAGAAAATGAACGACGTTCAGAATCAGCGGGATCAGAACGGAAAGCACCAGCTCCCCGGTCAGATAGCAGGCGATAATGGCAATGGAGACCAGCATTTCCATCGCATTGGTAAAATCCTTGGAGAAGACCCCTCGCACCGCCGTCAGGATGACCGGAAGGCCCTCGATCAAAAAGCCTACGGTGAAAAGAAGCGGGGCGACGATCGTATTCTGCGGAAAGAACAGCGGATAGAGCAGACCGACCGCCAAACAAACGAGGGACGCAGCAGCGGAAAGGATCTCCACCTTCAGGCGTCTGCGCTTTGATTGGCTCAGGCTTGCATGGGAGAGTGCCTCGAGATGGTCACTTCCCGCATGGTTCATGTTTTTCATCGCTTACTCCCAATCAATGAAGATCTTGCTGTCGCCGTCATCTACCAGACGCACCTGGCCGATCTTCAGCAGTGCCTGTGCCATCTTTTCGTTGTAGATACGTGTCTTTACCGCATCAGGCGTGCCCTGATACTCATCCAGAAGTCCCCAAAACTCCGAAAGATCGTTCGTGGCAAAGGAGACCATGGTTTTATACTGTGCATTCGCGCTGGAAATGATTGAGCTTGCAAGCGCCTCTGCGTTTGGAATGAGCGTATTCCGATACTGCTGCGCCTCCTCCAGCAGCGTGCTTGCCTGCACGGTGGCGGCATTCACGGCATCATAGGTCTCACGGACCTCCTCGGGCATACTGACCTCGGTCAGCTCCAGGGCTTGCAGGATCACGCCGATACCGGCAAGGTCAAGCTTACGTTGGGTCTCCGCATAGACCTCTGCGGCGTAAGCCTCCTTTCCCGCGGTCAAAAGGTCGTCCACTCCCGTTTTTGACGCCGTTTCAAGCATGGAATTGCTGACGCAGGCATCGATCATGGAGCCGGCCTCGTTGATATAAAGCGCGTAGGCAACGGGATCGGAAATAATATACTTGACCGAGGCACTGATCAGCGCGATGTTCTGATCTCCCGTGATGACGTAGCCGCTGGACTTCCAATCCTCGATCTGCCCGTCTGTATAGTGGGTCATCACCGTCCGCTGCATGACGCTCTCCACGGGAACCGTAACGACCTCATCGATAAAGTAAGGGAAACAGAACAGCAACCCGGGCTCGTGGACCTGCTCCTCGGGCGTATCTCCGACCAGCTTGCCAAAGCGAAGCACCAAGGCAACCTCTCCGCTCTTTACTATCCGGACACCCGAAAATGCGATACAAAGTACAACGACCAGGATCGCAACGCAAAAGCAACGGGACACCGCGGTGAGGACGTCCTCTAAAAATGCTTTTTTCATAGACGGTTCCCTCCCTTCAAGGGGTATACGTTGATCGCTCTCTGCATCATGCCGCTCCTCCGAGATCGGTTCCGCGTGCTTCCTCGATCAGCGCGTAAACGGCATCGATCAATGCCTGGCGATCCGGCTCGGGGATATGCGCAAGAATATACTCCAGATCGGTGATGACCGTCTGGTTATCCGCATCCTCCTCCAGAGAAGAGCCGTATTGCAGCAGAACGTTGAAGGGATAGGTGTCGGAGGTAACCACAAGAACCGTATCGGAGGTGACGGAGGAAACGATCACGTCAAGCTCCTTGAGGAACTGATACAGCTCCATGTTGGCAGACTGCGCCTCGGCATAGATCTTGGCCACCTCGGCCTCGGTCTTGCGATAGATCTCTGCGGCCTCAATATCCGCCTTGGCAAGGATCTCCGCATTTTCTGCGTACGCATCCGAAATAATGATATCGGCATCTCTCTGTGCCGCTGCCAGGATCGCGTCAATGTCCTTCTGTCGGTCCGCTCTCATCTGGGCAAATACGCTCTCCAGGTTGGTATCGGGAAGCGAAACGCGGAGAATGCTGACGTCCTCTACGGCAATGCCGTAGCTCTTTTCACAGTTTTCCTTGACCATGGAAAAGATCTTCTGCTGGATCTCCTCCGAGCGGATCTCCTCGGTAGTAAGTGAGACCAGCGCGGAAAGCTTGTAAGAGCCCATTACGCTGTTGGTGGCGTTAAAGATCTGATCGTTGATGTAAGACTCCACCTTCTCCTTGGAGCCGATGCTGTTGTGGAACAGAAGCGGATCCTCGATGGACCAAAGCGCATAGGACTGCAAAATGATATTGCGGTTATCCTTGGTCGTGATCTCCAGGGAATTGGATTCCAGATACTGCAAACGGTCGTCATAGGTCGTTACCGTCTCAAAGGGCCACGGGAGCTTAAAGTAAAGTCCTGCCTCCGTGATCTCGGCGCGGGGTGCGCCAAAGCGAAGAATGACTGCGCAGGTACCCTCACGCACCTCACAGGTAAAGCCAAAATAGCCGACGATGACCAGAAGGACTGCCGCCAGGAAACACTTGAGAACGATCCCGGAGCCGGATCTCGTCTTGCCCTCCTTTTGGGGCTGTGCCGTTTTCGTCTGTTTATTGTTCATAACCGATAAACCTCATTATCCTTGAAATCGTATTATTGCGAGAAATTGCCGTAGTAGAGTCGCGTTCCGTCCACGCCGTCTCCGAGAATGATCAGCTTGGATGAGCTGTATGCCTTGGAAATGGCGCCCAAATAGCGGTAATATGCATATTCGTTCGGGAATGCCTCGGAGGCCTCAACCGCCGCCATGAATTCGGAGATCTCGACCTTTGCGGCGGACACCTTTTCGAAATAGTCGACCTTGGCATCGTTGATCGCGATCTTCGCGCCCGTCTCGGCCGATGCCACGATCTGCGAGGCCTCGCCCTGCGCCGTCAGGATCATTTCCTCAGCGTCGATCTCGGCACCGATAAAGGCTTGATAGACCTCTGCGACCTCTACGGGAGGATGGACACTCTCCATGATCACGCTGACGATCTCGAGCCCCATGCCTACCCGCTCGACCGACTCGGAAAGCTCCGCCTCCAGGCTCTTTGCAAAGCTCTCGCGGTTGGTCGAGAGAATGCTCTCCAGATCGGTGTTGATGGTGCGGGAAAGGATCAGCTCGTAGGCCTTCGCCTCCAGAATACTGTCAGGAGAGGAGGAAAGAGAAAGATATTGCTTCAGATCCGAGATCTTGTATTCTACACGCAGGTTGATCGAGACCAGCTCTTTTCCGCTTCCGAGAAGCAGCTTGTATTCGTTGCCGCCGTGCGCCTCCGTCCAGACGTTATCCACGTTCTCGTCTGCCTTGTATCCGATCGTGACCTTTCGGATCGTTTCCGTATCGTGGATCTCGGTCTTGTCGATCAGCCACGGGAAGGTCATATGCAAGCCGGGAGAAAGGGTCTCCTCCTGCAGATGCCCGAAGCGATAAACGGCCGCCTCCTGATGGGATTGCACGTAAACCAGACCGGTGGAGAGCCAGAGCAGGATCGCGCCAAGGATCGCCGTATACGGCAAAATGCTCTTGATGAAGCGCATGCTCCAAAGGCTACGGAGCGTGATCCCCGTATTGGTCTCCAGGAAGGCAAGCACCTCAAGCTCCTTGATATCCCCTCCCAGAAAGGGCAGGAAGATCACGATGCCGGGCGAGGTGGCGATCTCCTTCTTGATCATCCGCGCCGCAAGAGAAACGGCAATCATGACCACACTGTAATAGAACAGAAACGCAAGCACATAAACGACATATTGACAGATGTCATAGATGTTCAATATGCGCAAAGCGATCGTTGCAAGCAGGAGAAGCGTAATGCCTCGGCTCAATGCAAAAAACGTGCGGGCATTTCGCACCAGCATCGACACAAACGGATCCTTTACCTCGGCATGCTTGCAAAGCTTATCCACAATGAGCGAAAGCAGGAAGATCACCACGACCGCGGCAAGATGCCAATACGCCAACGCGCTATCCGTCTGCTTGATCGAAAGCATTGCGCCAAACCAGACGGCTCCGCCTGCCAGGAGGAGGGCCAGCAAAACGCCCTCTGCCGGACGGTAGATCCGCTTTCCAAGACGGCAAAGACCTCTCCGGATCGATCGGAGGATGCGCCGGGGCTTGGAGAGATCCTCGGGGGCTCCCTCTTCAGGTACGGTCGGTGTTCCTCCAAACAAGAGCAGAATCAGATTCACCGTCGAAAGAAGCAAAAGAAAGATCCCGCTCAACAAAAAGAGCAAATATCTGCTTTGCCAATGCAGCAAAAAGAATATGCCCGAAAAAAGCAATATGCTACCGCTCGACCAAATCGCCGGCAGGATAGTTTTCCACTGATCTCGTTTCATGCAGTTCCTCCAAACCAAGGCAGGATTTCAAAGCAAAGCTTTGAAGATATTCCAAGCATACCATATTTGCCCGTCAAATTCAACAGAAAAAAATTGGAATTAACGGAAATTTTACAATGAAACGGCAAGAAACAGGAAGGAAAAAACAAAACGGGGGTGCCGCCAATGCGAAAGCATTTGGTCGACACCCCTGTATTGAACGGGCTTATTTTTTCTTTACGGCAAGGCCGCACCAGCCGTTGTCCTCCAGCTTCTCCACGATGCAGAAGCCGTTCTTCTCGAAGCACGCGATCACGTCCTCGCTCCGCTCGGCAATGATGCCGGAGGCCAGCAGAACGGTATCCCGATGCATAAATTCGCCTACGTCGGGCGTCATGCGAATGATGATGTCGGCCACGATGTTGGCACAGATCAGATCGTAGGGACGGCTTTTGTCCACCTGGCGAAGCAGGTCGGAGGTCTCACAGTGAATGTTGGTAAGACCGCTGTCCTTCACGTTTTCGCGTGCCACGCGGACGGCCATGGGATCAATGTCGTAGGCAAAGCACTCCCCTGCCCCAAGGCGGGAGGCGCAGATGGCCAGAATGCCGCTTCCCGTGCCCACGTCGAGCATACGGCAGCCTGCTTTGGTATACTTCTCCAAAAGCTGAATGACCAGGCGCGTGGTCTCGTGCGTACCCGTGCCAAAGGCCATGCCGGGATCCATGCGCACGATCAGCTCGCCCTCTGCGGGCTCGTATTTCTCCCAGGCAGGCACGATCACCAGCTTCTCGCCGATCTTGATGGGCTTGTAATAGGCCTTCCAGGAATTGGCCCAATCCTCCTCGTTGACGCCGATGGTCTCCACACGAGCGTCCGAAAGTCCTGCCTCCAAAAAGCGCTCGCGCAGGAAGGCAAGGCATTCGGGAATGCTTCTTTCGGCAGGCAGATAGACCGATACCGAGGCCACGGTCTTGTCGGCGTTGAGAATGCTCTCGTCGATCAGATCGCCGTAGCAGGTCTTCAGATCAATGTCGCTGTAATCCTCGATCTGCAGGTTGTTGGAGACCATGCTCATCACGGCGGTCAACGCGTCAAGCTGCTGCAGCTTGACCGTAACGCGGATCTGCGTCCATTGGGTCTCCGTGCCGTAGTCACCGCACAGGTAATCCTTATCCATGCTTTTCCTCATTTCTGTCCGAAGATCTTTTTGAAAAATTGCTTATGCTTGGCGTACTGATTTTCGTCGCAGCTGTCGGCAAAGGCCTTCATGGCCTCCTTCTGCTTTTTGTTCAGTCCCTTGGGGATCTCCACGCTCGTGTGGAAGACCAGATCGCCGCGCTTGCCGTTGCCGTTGACGTAGGGAATGCCCTTCCCCTTCAGCGTAAAGGCCGTGCCGGGCTGGGTTCCCTCGGGAATGGTATACTTGACCGTTCCCTCAAGGGTGGGAATATCGATCTCCGCGCCAAGCGTAGCCTCGGCCACAGTCAAGGGAATCTCACAATAGATCCGATAGCCCTCGCGCGAAAAAATCTGGTGGGGACGCACGCCGACGGTGATGATGAGATCACCCGCAGGGCCTCCGTTGCGTCCGTCGTTGCCCTGCCCGCGAAGCGCGATGCGCTCGCCGTTGTCGATGCCCGCAGGGATCGACACGGTCAGGCGCTTGCTCTCGCGCGCCATTCCGCTTCCGCGACACTTGGAGCAGGGATTTTTGATGATCTTGCCCTGTCCTCGGCAGGCATCGCAGGGCGCGGTAGACTGGAAGGACATTCCTCCCATGCGCTGCACGCGGCGAACCTGGCCCGAGCCGTGGCAGACCGAGCAGGTCTCCACACCGCTGCCGCCCGTTCCCTTACAGTCCGAGCAACGGCAAACGCGGTTGTAGGAAATATCCTTCTTGACGCCAAAGGCCGCCTCCTCAAAGGTAACGGTGACGCTGGCACCGATGTCCTCACCGACGGTGGGACCGTTGCGGCGCTGACGGCCGCCGCCAAAGGCACCGCCAAACATTCCGCCGAGAATGTCGCCAAGGTCGCCGAAATCCGAAAAGCCGCCAAAGCCGCCGTAGCTGCCGCCCGCGCCTCCGCCCATGGAGGGGTCAAAGGCCGCGTGACCGAACTGGTCGTACTTTGCCTTCTTCTCGGTGTCCGAGAGGACCTCGTAGGCCTCGTTCACCTCTTTGAATTTTTCCTCGGTGGCCTTGTCTCCCGGATGCGTGTCGGGGTGATACTGCTTGGCCAGCTTGTAAAAAGCTTTTTTGATGGTGGAGGCATCTGCGTTTTTGTCTACGCCGAGTACCTCGTAATAATCTCTTTTTTCTGCCATGATAATCCTCTCGATGGTATGCCGATCACACTCATCCACACGTATTTTGGTGCAAATGCCCATGGATGAGCGCGATACGCCCAGACACCCCACGGGGGATGCCGCAAAAATGCGGCATCCCCTTGGCGGTCATAAATCAGTTGTTGCCCGAGTTATCCTCGTAGTTCGCGTTGTAGTAGGTGCCGTCCTGTCCGTCGCCCTCTGCGGCTCCGCCGTTGGCTGCGGCCTCGGCCTGTGCCTGCTGATAGAGCTTCTCGGAGATCTTGTAGAAGGACTTCTCCACGGCCTCGGAGTCTGCCTTGATGGCCTCGGTGTCGTTGCCATTAAGGGCCTCCTTCAGCTTCTCGATGGCGTCCTTGACCTCCTGCGCGTCGGCGGGATCGGCCTTGTCGCCAAGCTCGTTCAGGGTCTTTTCGCTCTGGAAGATCATGCTCTCCGCTCTGTTGCGAACGTCGACTGCCTCGCGAGCCTTCTTATCCTCCTCGGCGAACTTCTCCGCATCCTTAACGGCGCGGTCGATGTCCTCCTGGCTCATGTTGGTGGAGGAGGTGATGGTGATGTGCTGCTCCTTGCCGGTTCCCTTGTCGGTCGCGGTAA
>JAFWAA010000062.1 GCA_017507905.1 Clostridia bacterium
ATATTTTTGTTTGGGGGAGTTTTTTGGGGGTGTGGGGGACTTTTTTCAAAAAGTCCCCCACAAAAAACCCGCGCCCCACAAATTTACTCCTCCCCCACCGTTCGCTTACACCCCGTAGGGCGAGGCTTCGAAGAAGTCTATAAGCGATCGAGGCACAAACTAAAATCTGCACCGCACAAACGGCGAACGAAAACTCCCCTTGAAAGCACAAGAAAAGGAAGCGCTATGTTCGCACTTCCTTCCGAGGGTACATATATCCTTTTTTGGGGAGTTTTTGGGGGGTGTGGGGGACTTTTTCCAAAAAGTCCCCCACAAAAAACCATTATCTTGCAACTTATTTCAGCGTTTTCAGGAAGCGTTCGATGCGGCGAATGGCTTCGAGAATGTGCTCGGTGGAGTAGCAATAGGAGGCGCGGACAAAGCCGTCGCCGCCACGTCCGAAGGCGGAGCCGGGAACGACGGCCACGCGCTCGGCGTAGAGCAGCTTTTCGCAAAATTCTTCGTCCGAGAGGCCCGTCGAGCGAATGCAGGGGAAGGCGTAAAACGCGCCCTTTGGCTCGCGGCAGGAAAGGCCGATGCGGTTAAAGCCGGCCACGATCAGGCGGCGGCGCATATCGTATTCTTCGCGCATGGTGGCCACCGCGTCGTCACCGTGGCGTAGGGCTTCCACGGCCGCGTGCTGGGCGGTGGTGGGCGCGCACATGATGGCGTATTGGTGGATTTTGGTGATCTGCTCGAGGATCGGGGCAGGTCCGCAGGCGTAACCCAAGCGCCAGCCCGTCATCGAAAAGGTTTTGGAGAAGCCGTTGATGACCACCGTGCGCTCCTGCATTCCTTCGATCGAGGCGATCGAAACGTGGGGCTCGTCAGAAAAGGTCAGCTCGGCGTAGATCTCGTCCGAGAGGACGAGAACGTTGCGCTCGCGCAGGATCGCGGCAAGCGCTTCGAGGTCGCGTTTTTCCATAATGGCGCCCGTCGGGTTGCAGGGGTAGGGGAGAATGAGCGCTTTGGTGCGCGGAGAGAGCGCGTCGAGCAGCTCCTCGGGCGTCACCTTAAAATCGTTCTCGGCCTTCGTTTCGATGATCACGGGAACGCCGCCCGCCAGCGTGACGAGGGGCTCGTAGCAGACGTAGCTCGGCTGCGGAATGATGACCTCGTCGCCGGGGGTGACCACGGCTCTGATGCAGGCGTCGATGGCCTCCGAGCCGCCAACAGTCACGAGGACCTCGCTCTCGGGGCGGTAGGAAAGGCCGTATTTGCGTTTTTGGTAGGAGCAGATCTCCCGGCGGAGAGTCTCAAGGCCGCGATTGGATGTGTAGCGCGTGTGGCCGCTCTCCAAAGAGAGGATCCCCGCTTTGCGGATCTCCCACGGCGTGGGAAAATCCGGCTCGCCGACACCCAGGGAGATCACGTCCTGCATGGTCTCGGTGATGTCGAAGAAGCGGCGAATGCCCGAGGGCTTGATGCTGCCTACGGTGGGGGAAAGGATCTTTTGATAATCGATCAAAGCAGGTAGCTTCCTCTCTCGTCCTTGCCCGTGCCAAGAAGCTCCACATCCATCTCCTTGTAGCGGCGCAGAACGAAGTGTGTTGCCGTGGAGGTCACCGACTCAATGGTGGAGAGCTCCTTGGCCACGAATTTTGCGACCTCCTGGAAGGTCTTGCCCTTGACCACCACGTTCAGGTCGTAAACGCCCGACATGAGGTAGACCGACTCCACCTCGGGGTATTTCATCACCTTGGCGGCAACGTCCTCAAAGCCAAGGCCCGCCTTGGGCGTGACCTTCAGCTCGATGATGGCGGAAACGTAGGCGCTGTCCAGACGGTCCCAGTCGATGACCGCCTTGTAGCCGCGGATCACGCCTGCGTTTTCCATTTCGCGGATCTCGCAAAGGACCTCGTCCTCGCTCATTCCCAGCATCACGGCAAGGTCGGCGGGGGAGGTGCGGGAGTCGCGGCTGAGCAGCTTTAACAGCTTGATGTTCATACGAATGATCTCCTTTTGCAAAAGTGTTTTGGATCGCGCTCGGGATCAGCGCTCGAGGATCTCCATCTTCTCGATGACCACGGGGGTTCTGGGAACGTCGTCGAACCAGCCCATGCGGCCTGTGGGAACGGCGGCGATCTTGTCGATCACCTCAAGTCCCTCGGTCACCCGTCCAAAGCCCGCGTACTGGGCGTCGAGATAGGGAGCGTCGCGGTGCATGATGAAGAACTGGGAGGACGCGGAGTTGGGGTCCTGCGTGCGCGCCATGGAAAGCACGCCGCGCGTGTGCTTGAGGGTGTTCTGCGCAAAGCCGTTGGCGCGGAACTCGCCTCGGATGGCGTCGGCGTCCTTCTGGGTAAAGCTCTCGTCGTAGCCGCCGCCCTGGATCATAAAGCCGCTGATGACGCGGTGGAAGATCATGCCGCTGAAGAAATCCTTCTCAATGAGGGAGAGGAAATTCTCCACGGTCTTGGGGGCCATTTCGGGGTAAAGCTCGGCGGTCATTTCGCCAAAGTCGCGAACCGTGATCTTGATTTTCGGAGTATTCATGTGGGTATTTTCCTTTCTGTATTTGACGTCCTTTCCCGTAAAGAAGAAGGGGAAAGGGAAGATGGGAATGCTTATTCTTGCGCGTCCGCCGTCTTGGGGTAGGCCGAAGCAAACAGCTCGGCGATGCGCTCCTCGCGTCTTGTGACGTGGAGGAAGCCAAAGAGGACCTCCATGCCCGTGGCGGTGCGGTAATCGCTGACGGTGGCGTGCTTCGGGACGCTGGAGTGTCCCATATTTCTGCCGCGGCGGAAGTAGGTCTCCTCCTCCTCGGAGAGCAGGGGAAGAATGCGCTTCATGGCCTCGGCCTGTGCCGACGCGCGGACGTAGCCGAGGGCGGCCTCGTTGAGGTGTGCGGAGGTGGAAAGTCCCGTCTCCACCAGATGATGGCGCACGCAAAGCTCGATCACGCAGTCACCAAGGTAAGCAAGCGCGGGCGTACTGATCTCAGTGAGCGTCATTTTTTTCCTCCCCCGAACTACCCTTCACAGATTTTTTCTGCGCGGCTTTTTTCTCCTCGGAACTATCCTGCACAGCTTTTTTCTGCGCTGCTTTTTTCTCCTCGGCTCTTTCCTTCTCGGCCTTTTTCTCCTCGGAACTGCTCTGCGCTGCTTTTTTTCCCTCGGAACTATCCTGCACAGTCTTTTTCTGCGCTGCTTTTTTCTGTTGCGCCTTGGCCTTTGCGGCCTCGGCCTTCTTTTCGGCCTTCTGGCGCTTGGCCTCCTCGCGGCGAGCCTGCTCCTCGCGCGTCTTTTCCTCGTCGAGGTCGGGGTAGCGCGCTTTCAGGAGGACCTGCACGCAGCTCTTGAGGTAGGCCGAGACCGACGCCATGCCGAGCAGAAGGGTCAGGAAGTCGGCATCGTCATCGGGATCGAGGTCGGCGCGCTCGAGGTAGGTCTCGAGCAGAGGAAAGGCCTCCTGCCGCTCGAACTCCTTGATGGCCAGATAGCGGCGGTAGACGTCCTCAAGACCGCCGTCGCGGAAGGCGTCCGAGCCGTAGACGTTTTGCAGAATGCGCTTGATCTCGCCGATGGAGAGGGTGTTTTTGAGATCGTAGACCAGGAGCATCTGAATGATGTGCTCCTTGGAATATTTTTTGCCCTTGATGGGGGCGATGAGACCGTCCTTGGAGTAGTTGTTGATCATGGTCTTGGTCAGCTCGCGGTCGCGGTAGTGGGCAGAGCCCTCCATGCGCTTGTCGGTGACCAGGCTGATGATCTGATCGAGATACAGATCGATCGCGGGGATCTCCTCGGGGCGCAGGTCGGCGTCCCGAACGGCTTCGCCGATCAAGTGTTCCATTTCGTGCAGCTTCATGTCCTTCTCCTCTGTCCATTCGGTTTGCGATTCCGCGAAAAAAAGGGGAAAAAGCAAAAGGCGGATGCCGAGCGACGGGGGAGAGCAGGCACGCGTTTTGCTTTACCGCGGAATCGGTTATGGAAAACCTTTTCTCAATTATAATCGATTTTGCGAAAAAAATCAATACGCTATGCAAACTTTTCCGAAAAACTTAGCCGTTTTGCGCAACGACGCTGGCGCGGTTTTAGGGGCGCGGGGTTTTTGTGGGGGACTTTTTGAAAAAAGTCCCCCACACCCCCCAAAAACTCCCCAAACAAAAAGGATTGCTACCCTCGGAAGGAAGGGCGAACATAGTCATTCCTTGTTTCGTGCGGCGAAGGGGAGTTTTCGCTCGACGTTTGTGCAGAGCAGATTTTGGTTCCTGCCTCTCCCGCTCGTGGACTTCTTCGAAGCCTCTCACTACGGAGTGTTTGCGAATAGTGGCGGTTAACGACAGGCTCCCCCTCAGGGGGAGCTCCCGCGAAGCGGGTGAGAGGGGGAGGAAAAGCCCTCTCCGTCACGGCAAGCCGTGCCACCTCTCC
>JAFWAA010000063.1 GCA_017507905.1 Clostridia bacterium
CCTGGATATCCAGCATGGTATCCCAGGAGCCGTCCTCGGCGGTGATCAGACCGCAGGAGATACCTGCAACGGGAGCCTTGATCGGAACGCCTGCATCCATCAGTGCTAGGGTAGATCCGCAGACCGAGCCCTGAGAGGTGGAGCCGTTAGAGGAAACGACGTCGGAAACCAGACGGATCGCGTAGGGGAACTCCTCCTCGGAGGGAAGCACGGGGAGCAGGGAACGCTCAGCCAGTGCGCCGTGACCGATCTCGCGGCGTCCGGGGCTTCTTACAGGCTTAGCCTCGCCGGTGGAGAAGCCGGGCATATTGTAGTGGTGCATATATCTCTTGGAGGTCTCGGGATCGATGCCGTCGAGCATCTGTGCCTCGGAGAGAGTGCCAAGGGTGGCAACGGTCAGAACCTGGGTCTGTCCGCGGGTAAAGAGACCGGAGCCGTGCGTGCGGGGAAGAACGCCGACCTCGCTTGCCAGAGGACGGATCTGGTCCATGCGTCTGCCGTCCACGCGCTTCTTGTCGACCAGGAGCCAACGGCGAACGATCTTCTTCTGGATCTTGTAGACCAGCTCGTCCATCATGCCGGGCAGCTCGGGGTACTTCTCGGTGAACGTTTCGAGGATTGCGTCCTTGATGGGAACCATCTTGGCGTCGCGGATATTCTTATCGTCGGTGTCGAGAGCCTCCATCACGTCCTTCTCGCAGAAGGCGAAGATCTCGTCGAACATATCGTGATCCAGCTCGCAGGAGGGATAAGCAAACTTGGGCTTGCCGATCTCGTCGATGATGCCGTTGACAAAGGCGAGCAGATCCTTGATCTCCTCGTGTGCCTTCATGATGGCGTTGAACATGGTGTCATCGTCCACCTCGTTTGCGCCTGCCTCGATCATAACGACCTTCTCCATGGAGGCGGCAACGGTCAGCTGCAGGTCGCTCTTCTTCTGCTGCTCGTAGGTGGGGTTGAGAATGATCTCACCGTCAACCAGACCCATGAACGCGCCGCCGATCGGGCCGTTCCACGGAATGTCGGAGATGGAGAGAGCGATGGATGCACCGATCATTGCGGTGATCTCGGGAGAGCAATCGGGGTCAACGGACATGACGGTGAGGGTCAGAGCCACGTCGTTGCGCAGATCCTTGGGGAAAAGGGGACGAATGGGGCGGTCGATGACGCGGGAGGTCAGGACAGCCTTCTCGGAGGGCTTACCCTCGCGCTTGAGGTAACCGCCGGGGATCTTGCCGGCAGCGTACATACGCTCGTCGAAATCGACGGAGAGGGGCAAAAAGTCAATGCCGTCGCGGGGCTTCTCGGAAGCGGTTGCGCAGCAAAGGATCGCGGTGTCACCGTAGCGGCAGAGGACCGAGCCGTTGGCAAGGCCTGCCATCTTGCCGCTCTCGATCACGAGAGGACGGCCTGCGTAGGTGTACTTGAACACCTTGTAGTTCTTGAACTCCATGGGAGTGCTGATGGGGTTGGACATGTTTTTTTTCCTCCTTTAAGAAAAATTGTGGTGTTCTCGCAGAAGGTTTAGCACTTAACCACAGGCCCGAAGGCCCTCGGGCACATGGTTAACTGCTAATCCAGCTGCAAGAGGGGGGTGGAAGTCTGAAAAAAACGATGGGGAGTGAGAGCAGTGACGGATGCCGCTGCTCTCCACTCCCGTTGTGCATCTTATTTTCTCAGACCGAGCTTGCTGATGATGGCACGGTAACGCTCGATGTCTACCTTCTGGAGGTAGTTGAGGAGGTTTCTTCTGTGACCGATCATCTTCTGCAGACCGCGGCGGCTGTGGAAGTCCTTCTTATTGGCCTTCAGGTGCGTGGTCAGGTTGTTGATGCGGGAAGTCAGAATGGCAATCTGAACTTCGGGGGAACCTGTGTCGCCCTCGTGGGTGGCATAGGTCTCAATGAGAGTGAGCTTTTCGTCTTTCTGCATGGTTGTTTTCACCTTTCTTATTTTTGATGCGTTTCACACAGTAGGCGGTGGGTGAATAGCCGCAAAGAGCAGCCTTTGATCCGCAAACCGAGTTCACGTCATACATTCCATATTATAGCACACTTTTTTGGGTTTGTAAATACTTTTTTTCATTTTTTTCGGGAATTTCACGGCTTTTTTCGCGCTTTTGGAAGGAAAAAAGGCCGATTTTCCGAAAAAAACCGAACGGGCGGTATCCCTTTGCGGCAAAGCCGCCCGCTCGGATTTTGGAGAGGGGCTCAGATCGCGTCCACGATGGCGCAGATGCTGTTGATCTCGTGCTCGGGATCTCTCCACCAGTCCATGCTCCAGATGCGCTTGATGCGCCAGCCTCTGGACTCCAGGTACTTCTGGCGGTGGTAGTCACGCTCGCGTGCCGAGGCCGTGGTCTTATAGAGCTTGCCGTCGCACTCGATGCCGAGAACGTATTTGCCGTTCTTTCGCACGGCGATGTCGATGCGGTAGCCGCCGATACCCACCTGCGTGTCGATGTCGTAGCCGCGCTCGCGCAGGGCAGAGGCCACCATCTGGGCGTAGTCGGTCTCGTAGGCCACGGGAAGAATGCCGTAGGTCTCGCCGAAGGATTGCAGAATGCGCTCGGCCTCCGCCTTGTCACCGTTGCTGATGGCAAAGGCGTATTCGAGATACTTCTTGAGAATGCGCGGACCCTCGTTCTTGCTGTCGTCCAGATGCAGCTCGGACGGGCGGAAGGAGGTGACGATGTGGATCTTCTTCTTGGCGCGGCTGATGGCCACGTTGAGGCGGTTCTCGCCGCCCTTCTGGTTGAGCCAGCCAAAGTTGTGAACGAGGCGTCCCTGCGTGTTCTTCGCGTAGCCGATGGAGAAGACGATCACGTCTCTCTCGTCACCCTGTACGCTCTCGATGTTCTTGATGAACAGACCCGTATCCTCGCCGTTGTCCTTGCGCGCCATTTCGGCACGAATGGCGGAGCCGAAGGCGGGATCCTTGACCGATACCTCGTCGAGGACGTCGTAGATCATGTCGCGCTGTGCGGCGTTGAAGGCGATGACGCCGATCGTCTCGTTGTTCTTACGCGTGTTGATGAATTCCTTCAGCAGGGCAACCACACGCTCGGCCTCCTTGCGGTTGGAGCGGCCCACCCAAACGGCGTCCTTGACCTGATGCACCTCAATGGGAGGCTTTTCGGGGGTGTCGGTGTTGGGGGCAACGAAGAGCCTGCCCTTGTAGAAGGCGTAGTTAGAGAAGTCGATCAGCTCCTCGTACTTGGAGCGGTAATGCGTGTTGAGCAGGACGTCGGGGTAGCGGAAGCGCGCCAGGTCGAGAAGGCTCTCCTCCTCGAGTGCGGCCGAGATCTCGGCATCCTCGTCCAGCTCGTCGGTCAGATCAAATCTGCCCTCACCAAGGCTGGAGGGGCGGAGCTGCTTGTGGTCGCCCGCGATGATGACCTTCTTTGCACGAATGATGGAGGGAATGCTCTTTTCCACGTAGAGCTGGGAGGCCTCGTCAAAGATGAGCAGATCAAAGAGGCCGTTCTGTTGGGGAAGGACCTCGGAAACCGCCTCGGGCGTCATGAGCCATACCTTGATGGACTTGAACAGCTCAAAGTCAAACTTCTGCACGAACTTGGCCACGCTGCAGCGGCGCTTGCTCTCGATGGCGCGGTTGATCTCGCCCTTGCGCTTGGAGGTGGTGATATACTTCAGATCCTCCTGCAGCACCTTGGCGATGCGCTGACGGGAGAGCATCTGCTTTTCGGCGATGGCCTTGTCGATCGAGGAGATGATCTTCTCAAAGGAGGCCACCTTCGGGATCAGCGTGCGGTTATCCATCTCAAAGCGCTGAATGTGCTCAAAGAGAATGGTGTTGTAGAATTCGTCGTTCCACTCGACCACCTTGCCGCCGCAGATCTTGTGGACCTTGCGCAGGGCGGTGAGATAAAGGGTCTCGTTGGGGGTAAGTCCGTTGATGATGGGCTTGAGGTTGGCGTATCCCGCGGTAAATTCCTTCAGGCTCTGCTTAACTGCCTCGGGCTGCTCCAAGATCAGACGGACGCAGTAATCGTTGCACTTGCGGAAATAGTCCTTGGTGCATTGTTGGATCTCGCGAACCAGGCGCTGCTTTGCGGTCTGGCGCTTGAGGAAGGGCATATTGCGCCATTCGTCCACCTTCAGGATCAGCTCGTCGATGGAGTCCGAGAAGAGGATCAGATCATAGCCCGAAAGGTCGTCCTTCATCTTGAGGAACCAGGGATAGCGCTCGATGGTGAGCTGGTAGAGATCCAGGCTGTCGGTGAGCTGTCCGTTGGCAAACTTCTTATGAATGGCGGCGATCTCGTCGTATTTCAGCTCGAGAAGCTCGGGCGTCATCAGGCTGCGAATGGTCTTGTAGGTCTTGATGCGATCGTGGCTCTGGAGATTGACGCGGTGGCTCTCCATATACAGGCGGTAGGGCTCAACGCCGAACTCGCCGGGACGGAAGAGCTTGTCTGCGATGACCTCAAGGGTCTCCACGTCGGCGTCGATCTCGGCCGAGAGGGGAGAGAGATCGGGCGTCTGGAAGGGGGCGTGGTTATCCGTGCTGAAGAGCAGGCGCTCCAGCTGGGTATAGAACTGGTTTTTGTTCTTGGCATCGTCCATCATCATCGCATAGCGCGAGAGGTTGCCAAGACGCGAATAGACCACGTCGAGTGCGGTCTTCTTCTCGGAGACCATCAGCACGGTCTTGCCCTCGTGAATGAACTGGGTGATCAGGCTGGTGATGGTCTGGGATTTACCCGTTCCGGGAGGGCCCTCCACGACCAGCTCGTCCATGGTCTCGGCGGCGTGCAGGACGGCCTCCTGCGCACCGTTGAGGGCATTGATATAAATGAGGGAATTTTCCTTGATGTTCAGCTTCTTGGAGGGATGATTGACCTCAAGCTCCTCGTTGCTCACGTCGGAGTAGAAGTCGGTCGAGCCGTAGTCCGAGATCAGGTCGGTGACCAGCTTGTTGATCAACCCCTTGTTGAGGATCTCCTCAAAATCCTTTTGAATGGAGTTGGCGTAGGCGGGGAATTTTCCGATGACGATATTGTGCACGAGCTTTAGCTCGCCGCGCGCATAATGCGGGAAGGAGTCACCGGGATATTCGGTGAACTTTTTCAGATCGTTTCCGCTGTACTCGATGCGAATGTCGTTCTCGGCATAGAAGCGGAGCAGATCGCTAAGGAAGGTATCGGGGTTGAATTCCTCCAGGGCGCAATCGGGCATGGGACGGGTAATGCCGTTGAACTTATCGTGCGCCAGAATGAGCGTGCCGTTGTAGAGAATGTCGCGCGTGGGATCAATGGCCACGGTCACGTTGGCGGTGCTGCGATCCATCACGACGGGGAAGAGGCAGAGCGGCGCGCGAACGCCGAACTCGCCGCCCACGGGGCAGCCCTGCACGAAGGGGTAGGCTACGTAGAGGTCATTCTGACCCTTGTCGCGCATATCGCGAATGACCTCGCGGCCAAGGCCGGTCAGATTGCGGTAGCGCTCGCGAATGGGATCGTTTTTGGGCAGATCCAGCGCGGAGACGTCGGCCACGGTGAGGGGCTCCTTGGGATTGACGAGAATGTCAAGGGGAGAGTAACGGTTCTTGGGATCCACCAGGTCGACCGCATATTTGGGGGAGAGCTTGGGGAGAAAGAGCATTCGGTTATTCTTATTGATGTTGATCAGCTTCTTGGAAAGCTCGCGCAGGGTGGCCTCAACGCCCTCGGGCGCCTTTTCTTCCTGCTCGCTGTCGTCAAATCTGGCCAGAACGGCGAGAAAATCCTCGGCGTAATGCTCCACGAAGGCAGGACCTACGCCGGGCACGCTGAAAAAGTCCGATGCCTTTTTGGGCATCAGACGAATGATCTCCCAAAGGGAGGCGTCCGGGCAGATGGTGGGCGTGCGTCCCGTTTTGCGCTTTTCGCGATCCTTCAGCTTCTGGCGAAGCTTGGCCAATGCGTCAAATAACTCTTGCTGTCTTTTGGTGATCTCGTTTTGTTCCATCAATGTCCTTTTTCTCCTCCTGTTCTCGCTCCAACGGATACGGTGCATCTCTTTACAGTATACCACGTTTTTGCATCTCCGTCAAGTTCAAAGCCCCTCTTTTTTGAAAAAAAGCGAGAAAAAGGGAAGAAAGATCCGCTTTGGAGAGGGGAGGCTCGACTCCTCCTTTTTGCCTTTGAAAAAAAGGAAAAAAAGTTGAAAAAAATCGAAAAAAATTTTCTAAAACCTATTGCTTTTAGGAAAAGAATGCGGTATAATATAGCTACAAGTGGTGAAAAGTGGTGCGAAGTGTGTAAAAGTGGAGCGCCACAGGCCAAAAAATGAACAGGAAGGAGGAGCGGCTCATGCTCGGTGGAGAATACCGTCACGGCTTAGACGCCAAGAACAGAGTGTTTATTCCCGCAAAGCTTCGCGAGGAGCTGGGGCAGACCTTTATCGTGGCCAAGGATCTTCGTGAGAAATGCCTCAAGGTCTATTCGCAGGCAGAATGGGATCGCTACCTTGCTCCCATCAAAAACCAGGAGCGCCGTCTGGCGGAGCGCGTGCTTCGCTTCCTGAGCGCCTCCATGACCCAGGTAACGCCGGATTCGCAGGGGCGCATTCTCCTGCCGAAGGATCTGGTGCAGTACGCCGAGATCGCGCGCGACGTCGTGGTGGTTGGCTGCTACGACTACGCAGAGATCTGGGCAGAGGAATCCTACAGCAAGCTGAAGGAAAATGAGGACGTTGAAGAAATGATCCGCGAGCTGGAGTCCTTCGGGCTCTGATGCTTCGGAAGGAAAGGAGAAGGGGACAATGGAAGAGATCAAGTTTTCGCATCGCCCCGTTCTTCTGGAGGAGTGCCTTGAGGCGCTGAGCATTCGTCCCGACGGCGTTTACGTCGACGGAACGGCAGGCGGCGCAGGGCATAGCTCGGCGATCGCCTCCCGACTTGGGGAGAGCGGCCGTCTTCTGGCTTTGGACCAGGACGAGACCGCCGTTCGCGTGGCCACGGAAAGGCTTTCGGTCTTCGGTGAGCGCGCACGGGTGATGCGGAGCAATTTTCGCGAGGTTGAGTCGGTCTGCCGTACGCTTGGCATTCCTGCCATCGACGGTATGCTGATGGACCTTGGCGTGTCCTCCTATCAGCTGGATACGGCAGAGCGCGGATTTTCCTACCAGGCAGACGCGCCGCTGGATATGCGGATGGACGTCCGCAATCCCTTGACCGCAAGAACGGTCGTGAATGAATATTCAGAGGAGGCACTTCGGCGCATCCTCTTTGATTACGGCGAGGAACGCTTTTCCTCGCGCATTGCAGCAAACATTATCCATGCCAGAGAGAGAGCACCGATCGAGACCACAGGGGAACTGGTCGAGATCATCAAACGCTCCATTCCGGCAGCAGCCAGAGACGGCGGACACCATCCGGCAAAGCGATCCTTTCAGGCCTTGCGCATTGAGGTGAACGCGGAGCTGGATGTGATCGCGCCCGCGATCAGGTCCGCCGTCAGCCTGCTTCGTCCGGGGGGAAGGGTGGCGATCATCACCTTCCACTCCTTGGAGGATCGCATCGTCAAGCAGACTTTCGCCTCCTTGGCCTCGGGCTGCACCTGCCCAAAGGATTTTCCGGTCTGCGTGTGCGGCAAGCGTCCGAGCATTCGCATCCTGTCCAAAAAACCGATCCTGCCCTCGCGTGAGGAGCTGGAGATCAACCCGCGCTCCAGAAGCGCAAAGCTCCGCGTTGCGGAGAAGATATAAAATAGTAAAAAAGAGAGGAAGTGAGAAGCATGGATCGGCAGGAAAATGCCATGGGCGCCCTTGAGGTTTCGATGGAGCCGGTGTTGGCAGCCATTTCCGACCGTTATGCTTCCCGCGGAATCGCCAAGGCCGCAAGGCAGGAGGCAGAGGGACAGATCAAGCGTGAAAAAGCAACGCGCGAGCTCGCTCCCGAGGCTTACCGCTTGTCGCAATATTCGGATCGCGCCGTGAGCGGTCTCTACCGCAGAGGTAAGGACGCCATGAACGGCGAGGATCTGGTCCGCTATTTTGAGGAGACGCGAAGCATGCGCGTTTCGGATGCGGACTTTTCGCTTTGTGAGGAGAGTGAGTGTCAGCCTCCCGTAAGAGATCTGACGCAGCCCACCGAGGAGGAGCTTCTCGAGCGTCTTCCCGCGGAGCGCTCGGCTCTGCAAAGTGTCAAGGCACTTCCCGTAGCCCTTTATCAAAGGGTCAAGGAGGGGATCCCCGCGTGGTTTGATTCCTCCGCGGCAGATACCTCGCGCAATCGCCGAAGCTTTCCGCTCTCGGCATTCGTCTCCTTGGCGGTGGTCGCCATGTGTCTGATGCTGATCGTGGCCAGCAACGTAATGCTCACGCACGCAGAGGACAAGCTGAGCACCCTGACCGTTGAGATCGATGCTCTGACGGCCGAGGTGGCAGATATAGAAGCAAAAATGAACGTCAAGACCGACCTTCTTCTGATCCGCGAGATCGCGATCAACGAGTATGGCATGGTCGGTGAGGAATACGTGCGCATGGATTACGTCACTCTGCATCAGAAGGACGTGATCGAGGCGTATGACGGGGAGGAAGGCCGCGGCGTTGGTCTTGCGGCGATCCTGAGTGCGATCGGCATCAAATGATCCTTCCTCGGTCATAAGAACGATCCTCTACCCATAGAATAAATACGAAGTGCGGAACAAAGCGAGGGGGCTCCTTCGCCTTTCCCAAAAGTACAAGGAAAGGAGAAACTGAAATTGAAGGAACTTCATCCCGATCCGGGCCGAGTTGAGCCGATTCATCCGCGTGTCGCAGGACGCGCCAAAATTCTGCTCCTGGTCGCGGGACTCCTCTTTTTGCTTTTGCTGCTTCGTATTTTTCTGTATCAAACGCTGGATTATCATTACTATCAACGCAAGGTGATCGAGCAGATCACCACCGAATCGGGGGTAACGGCCTCGCGCGGCAGCATTTACGACCGCAACGGGATCCTGCTTGCCACCAACGTCAGCACCTACCGCGTCTTTATTTCGCCTTCCTCCATTCTTTCGGCACAGGTCGAGATGAAGGAGAGCGGGGAGGACGTTGCGCTTGACGAGCTGATCGCGCAGAATCTCTCCGCGATCCTTGACGTCTCCTACGAGTTCGTCCTCAAGCAGACCGAGTACACCCGCTATCTCGACCGCACGATCGCGCGCGAGGTGGATGAGGATACGGCCGACGAGGTGCGCGCCTTTATCGATTCCTACGGCTTGCAGAGCATGATCTATCTGCAAAGCACGCATTCGCGCTACTATCCCTACTCGAGCCTGGCGTCTCACGCGATCGGCTTTACGGGAAGCGACGGAACCGGACTTTACGGTCTGGAATATGCCTACAACAAGCTCTTGGCCGGCACCAACGGCCGCTACATCACTGCACGCGATGCAAAGGGCGACGAGATGCCCTATACCTATAAGGAATATATCCCCGCGCAGGATGGCTACGACGTGCATACCACGCTCGACGTTTACGTGCAATCGGCTCTTGAGGAGCAGCTCAAAAGCGCGTATGAGAACGCGAACGGACAGAACCGCGCCGCGGGAATTGTGATGAACGTCAACACGGGCGAGATCCTGGGCATGGGCGTTTATCCCAGCTACGATCTGAACGACCCCTGGACGCTGGATCAGCAATCCGCAGACCAGCTTGCCCTCGTCGGCTATGTCGAGGGAAGTGAGGAATACGCCGCACACCGTCAGGCACTGCTTTTGCAGATGTGGTCCAATAAAAGCATTACCGAATCCTACATTCCCGGCTCGACCTTTAAGGTCATCACCGCCTCCATGGCGCTTGAGGAGTCGGCGGTTACGCTTAGCGAAAGCTTTTCCTGCCCGGGATACAAGGACGTTCTCGGACAGAAGATCAAGTGCCACAAGAAGGGCGGACACGGCTCTCTCACCTTCGTGGAGGGCATTCAGCAGTCCTGCAACCCCGTTCTGATGACGGTGGGACTTCGCCTGGGCACGGCAAGCTTTTACGATTATCTCAAGGCCTTTGGCTTTTTGGAGAGAACGGGGATCGATCTTCCCGGTGAGGGCGTCGGCGTTTTTGCCGCCGAGGAGGCCTTTACCGATCTCGATCTTGCGATCTACGCCTTTGGACAGAACTTCAACGTGACCCTGATCCAGCAGATCACCGCGATCTCCGCGGTGGCCAACGGCGGATACCTGGTCACCCCCCATACCGTTTCCTCCGTCAAGGACGGAAGCGGAAACCTGATCGAGAGCTACGGCACCTCGGTGCGCCGCCAGGTGGTCAGCAGCGCCGTTTGCCAAACGGTGGCCGACATTTTGGAGAAGGGCGTTTCGGGGGACGGAGGAGCCAAGAATGCCTACGTTGCGGGCTACCGCATCGCGGCAAAGACGGGTACCTCCGAGAAGAAGGAGCGCGAGTGCCCCATCTGTGACAGCACCGCCTCCCCCAAAAAGATCAATGGAGAAACGCGCTACGCTTGCGGCATTTGCGGCTACGTCGGTGACGTTTCCGAATTTGCGGTGAGCGAGGATTACGTTTGCTCCACCGTTGCCTTTGCCCCTGCGGAGAATCCGCAATACGCCGTGATCATCATCGTTGACGAGCCCACCTCGGGCACGCTCTACGGCAGCGTGGTCGCCGCGCCCTACGTGGCAAACGTCATGGAGACCATTCTCCCGTATCTTGGCGTCGAGGCCGTTTATACCGAGGAGGAGCTGAAGAATCAGACCGTCAAGGTCCCCAACGTCAGCACCTACTGGAGAGGCTCTCTGGCCAAGAAGGTCTGTGAGCAGAACGGCTTTACGGTAGAATTCGTGGGAGACCCCGACGGCGTGGTCTACAAGCAGTATCCCGAGCCGGATACCGTGGTGGAGAAGGACTCCGCACGGATCGTTCTCTATACCGACAAGGAGGCCGAGGAAAGCACGGCCAAGGTCCCCAACGTGGTTGGACTCAGCCCAACAGCGGCCAATCGCGCGCTCATCAATGCAGGATTCAATATTCGCATTGAGGGCACCAAAAACCATACGGGTGGCGGCGTGGTTGCCGTTTCCCAATCCGTTCCCGCGGGAGAGCTTCTGCCAAGGGGTACGGTGATCGAAGTGAAATTCCTCTATTTAGAGGATACGGATTAGTCAAAAGGAACGGATCCTCCGTTCGGAAGTGAAAGCAAAATTCAACTTTCGGGGAGGATACGGTGAGACTTGAAGCATTGTGCCGCGCGATCGGCATTTCTCCAAGGGAGGGCTCGGACCATATCGAGATCTGCTCGATCGAGACCGATTCGCGCAAGGTAAGGAAGGGAAGCCTGTTCGTCGCTATTCGCGGTCTGCACACGGATTCCCACGCTTGCATTCCCGAGGCGATCGAAAGGGGCGCGTCCTGCATTCTGGTGCAGAGCGACGCAAGGATCCCCGAGGAGATCGGAGGGCAAACGCTCATCTTGGCGTGCGAAAGCACCCGACGGGCGGTCGCCTGCCTCTATCACGCCTGGTACGGCTTTCCCGGAGAACGCCTGAAGCTGATCGGCGTTACGGGGACCAACGGCAAGACCAGCGTTACGCATATGCTTCGGCACATTCTGGAATCTGCCTTTCTCCGTTGCGGATTGATCGGCACGGTGGGGTGTGAATCGGACGGAAGACGGCTCAACACAGCGGCCGACGATCCGCTGGCAAATATGACCACGCCGGATCCCGCAACGCTGTATCGGATCCTCGGCGAAATGGTCGCGGACGGTGTGGAGTACGTCCTGATGGAGGTCTCCTCCCACGCACTGGCGCTCGAAAAAACGGCACCCTTGCGCTTTACCCGCGCGGTGTTCACCAATCTGACCCCCGAGCATTTGGATTTTCATCGGACGATGGAGGCTTACGCCGAGGCAAAGGCAGGGCTCTTTGCCGCAAGCGAGCGCTCGATCGTTTGCACCGATTCTCCCTATGCGCAAAGAATGCTTTGCGCGGCAGGGGAAAACGCACTGACCTGCAGCAGCGAGGGCGGGCGAGCCGATTACACGGCTACGCTTCTTCGGCAGAGCTTTCGCGAGGGCGTGTATTACCGTCTTGACGGTGCGCGCGCAAGCCTCAAGCTGCTTTGCCCGATCCCCGGACGCTTCAGCATGGTCAACTCCATGCTCGCCGCCGTCACGGCCATGGATCTCGGCCTTCGGCCGGCAGGCGTCAAGGCGGCAGTTGCCGCGATTCCCGGCGTCAAGGGACGCATGGAGCGCGTCTCGCTTGGCGTGGATGCGGATTTTACGGTTTTGATCGATTATGCACATACCCCCGACGCCCTGGAGAACCTTCTCCGCACGGCGCGCGAGCTTTGCCGAGCCGAAGCACGCATCATCCTCCTCTTTGGATGCGGAGGAGATCGGGACACGGGCAAGCGCCCCGCGATGGGACGCATCGCCTCTCTCTACGCGGATCTGGTGATCCTCACCTCGGACAACAGTCGGAGCGAGGATCCCGACACCATTATTGCCGAGATCCTTTCCGGAATGGATCCCACGGCCAAGAGCTGCATCATTCCGGACAGAAGGCAAGCGATCCTGCATGCCGTGAGGGAAGCCCGAGAGGGGGACGTGATCCTCCTTGCGGGAAAAGGGCATGAGGAATACGAGATCACCCACGGAAGGCGCCTGCGCTTTTCGGAACGGGAGATCGTCAAGGAGGCGCTGACCGAGCGCCAAAGAGGAAACATCACCCGGCAGAATGCTCCTCCGACCTCCCGTGACGGGGACGGACGCGCATCGCAAGGAAAGGAATCAGACCCGGAAGAATGAAAACCTACTTCAGTATTCAGCCGATGAGCTTTGGAACGCTGGCCAGAATGTGCCAGGGAGAATTATACCAGGGAGCGCTTGGCGAGGTATCGGTGCGCGGCATTTGCACGGATTCCCGCGAGGCAGGTCCCGAGACCGCCTTTGCCGCCATGCGCGGCGCGCGCGCGGACGGACACGATTATATTGAGCAGGCTCTGCAAAACGGATGCCGCTGCGTGATCTGCGAGCATCGCAACGAGGCCCTTGATGGCTCGAATGCAACTGCCATCGTAGTCAAGGATACCGAGCTTGCACTTTCCCGTCTGGCCTACGCCTATCGCCGACAGAACCTTAGCCGCGTGCGTACGGTCGCCGTTACGGGAAGCGTGGGGAAGACCACCGCAAAGGATATGATCCACGCGGCCTTCTCCGAAAAGTACAAGACCTTCAAGACCCCGGGAAATCACAACAGCCTGATCGGCATGCCTCTCTCGGTGCTGGAAACACCGCAGGACAGCGAATGGACGGTTCTGGAGATGGGCATGAGCGGCTTTGGCGAGATCGAGCGTTTGTCGATCCTGGCCGAGCCGGATATCGCGATCATCACCAACATCGGCAGCTCGCATCTGGAGATGCTCGGCTCGCGCGAGAACATTTGCCGTGCCAAGCTGGAGATCCTTTGCGGTCTGCGCGAGGGCGGATACCTGATCCTCAACGGAGACGAGCCGCTTCTGCGGAACGTCAAAGGCAAAAGTTACCACACCGTTTATGTTTCGCTCGAATGCGAAAAGGCAGACCTTTTTGCAAAGAATATCAGGGTAGAAAGCGATTGCACGCGCTTTGACGCCGTCTGCTTCGGACGGGAGATGCGTGACCTCTGCATTCGCGTGCTGGGACGCCACACCGTCTATGCCGCGCTTTACACGCTTGCGGCAGGACTGCTCGTCGGCCTTTCGGAGGAGGAGCTTCGTCAAGGCTTGCTTCACTTTTCACCCGACGGAATGCGCCAGCGCGTTTGCGAGCTAGGCGGCATTACCGTGATCGAGGATTGCTACAACGCCTCGCCCGAGTCCATGATTGCCGCCATCGACGTGCTTGACGCTTACAGCCGTCAAAACGGCAGACGGAGCGTGGCCGTGCTAGGAGACATGCTGGAGCTGGGGCAGGAAAGCCCCGCACTCCATCGCTCGGTGGGCGTGCATCTGGCGCAGCGCGGCATCGACCGCCTGTTCACGCTTGGCGTGGGAGGTGACCAGATCGCCATCGGCGCGCGGCAAAAGGGAATGCCCGTTCCCCACATTCAACGAAAGAGAGACGTCAAGGATCTCTCGGGCATGGCCGAGCTTCTGGCACGGGAGCTGAAGGACGGGGACGTGGTCCTCTTTAAGGCCAGCCGCGGCGTGCACGCTGAGGAGATCATTTCACAGCTTCGTGAAATTCTGGAGAAGCCCAACGGCGAGGAGGCCGCAGGCTGATCTGTAAGCTATACAGAGAAGGGAGAGAGGAATATGCGCATTTTTGCCATTGGCTTTGCCGCCATCGCACTGGCCGTTTTCGGTCTGACCGTGTTGGCGGAGCGTATCCTGATCCCGATCCTGCAATCCAAAAAGGCGGGGCAGAGGATCCTTGAGATCGGCCCTCGCTGGCACAAATCCAAGGAGGGAACGCCCACCATGGGCGGCCTTGGCTTCATTCTTCCCTCGCTTATCGTGCTGACCGTCTTCTTCCTCGTGCAGGCCGCAAAGGGAAGGGCTTCGGCGTATATTCCGCTCAGCCTCACCATCGGCTTTGCCGTGATGAACGGTGCGATCGGCTTTGTGGACGATTACTGCAAGCTGATCAAGAAGCAGAATGAGGGACTGACCTGGAAGCAGAAGCTGTTTTTGCAGCTGGTGGTCTCCGCGGCCTACGTTTGCGTCATGGCCTATACGGGAAATCTCGAAACCGCCGTGCGCATTCCCTTTACCGCGATCCGCCTGGAGCTTGGATACGCCATCTATCCCATCGCCGTCCTGATCCTGGCAGGCGTGGTCAACGGAGCAAACTTTACCGACGGCATCGACGGCCTTGCCTCCTCGGTGACCTTCGTCATCGGCGGATTTTTCGCCGTCCTGGCTTTTTATCGCTTTGATCTGCAACTTTCGGTCGTTTCGGCCCTGCTGCTCGGAAGCACGCTTGGCTTTTTGGTGTATAATTTTCACCCGGCAAGAGTGTTCATGGGGGACACCGGATCGCTCTTCCTCGGAGGCCTTGTCATCGCAGGCGCCTTCCAGGCGGGGGACATCGGCATTGGCCTTCTGATCTCGGGCGTCTATATCATCGAGATGCTCTCCAGCCTTTTGCAGCGCGTGTATTTCAAGCTTACCCACGGAAAGCGCCTCTTTAAGATGGCGCCCATTCACCATCATTTTGAAAAATGCGGCTGGGGCGAGAATAAGATCGTATTGATCTTCTCGCTGGTCGAGCTTGGCTTTTGTCTTTTGGCCTTTATGGCCATATAACGGTCGGAAACGAATACGGAAGGGAGTGATCGCATGAACCGAGAAGACAGTGCCGTGTCCGTGCGCACCCCCGAAGCAGAAGCGGAGCACGCATCTGCGACCGAGACCTCCACGGCCCTGCGAAAGGGAAGCGTGGACATCGTCTTCCTTCTGATCACCGCCGCTCTCGTTCTGTTCGGCTGTGTCATGGTATACAGTGCCTCCTCGGTCTTTGCCGAGCAGCACCACGATACCACCACCTATTTTATCACCCGTCATCTTCTTTTTCTGCTGATGTCCGTTGCCTTCACGGCGGTCATCGTGCGCTTTTGCACACCTGCCTTCTGGCGCGATTTCAGCTACCCGATCTTCGCTCTGGCGATCCTGATGCTCCTGGCCGTTCTCGTGGTCGGAAGCGATCTGGGAAGCGGAGCAAAGCGCTGGCTGGATCTTAAGATCTTTACCATTCAGCCCTCCGAGATCGCAAAGCTTGCTCTGGTGCTGGTCATGGCACGCTTTATGACCGACCACCAGAAAAAGGTGCTTTCGGAGTACCGCTTCGGCGGAAGCTTCAAGTACGGCGTGCTTTTTCCAGGCCTTATGATCGGCGTGCTCGGCGTTCTCATTGCGGCCGAGCGGCATATCTCGGGACTGATGATCGTGGGCATGATCGGTATGTCGATGATGTTTCTCGGCGGAACGCGTCTGCGCTGGCTTGCGGCGATCGCAGGACTGATCGGCTGTGCGGGATGCTTGCTCGTGTTGGTTTCGGATTACGCGCAGGCACGCGTGGAGACCTGGCTCTTTATTGAGCAGGCGGACCCCCTGGGCGAGGCCTGGCAGACCCTGCAAGGCCTGATGGCGATCGGCTCGGGCGGATTGTTTGGCGTTGGTCTTGGAAACAGCCGACAAAAATTCGGCTACGTCTCCCAGCCGCAAAACGACTTTATCTTCACCATCGTCTGCGAGGAGCTTGGCTTTATCGGCGCGGCCCTCGTCGTCGGTCTGTTTATCGCCTTCGTCTGGCGCGGCTTCCGCATTGCCAAGCACGCACCCGACAGGTGCAGCGCGCTGATCGTTTACGGTCTTGTCTTCAAGGTCGCCTTGCAGACCATTCTCAACCTTGCGGTGGTCACCAACTCCATGCCCAATACGGGCATCGCCCTCCCGTTCTTCAGCTACGGCGGAACCTCGCTGATGCTGCAGATCTTCGAGGTGGGCATCATTCTCTCTATCTCAAGATACTGCACACACGAAAAGATCTGAGCGACTCTCCCGTCGCGATTTTAGGAAAGGAGCCGTGATCGCATATGCGAAGAATCAGAACCAGACGCTTTCATCTCACCCTGCGCGCCGCCTTTGGATTCAGCGCACTTTTCCTCGCCTGGCTTTTCCTCTTTGGAAGAAGCCTTGCCACCTCGCATTTTACCGAGATCAGCTATTGCGTTTTTTCGGTGATCGTGATCGCGGCGGCAAGCTTTCTGGCCTTCTGCTTTATCCCGTATTTTCACGGGGATAAGCGTTGGTTTGCCATTCCCGCGCTGCTCACGGTGGTCTTTCTTGCAGGCACCGTGGTGCTTTGGCAGGTTCCTCTGCCCGAGGTGATGCTCTGATGCGCGTGCTGTTAACGGGAGGCGGAACGGCAGGGCACATCAATCCCGCCCTGGCCATTGCCGAGATCATTCGGCGTGAGGTTCCCGAGGCGGTGATCGAGTTTGCCGGTATCCGCACGGGCAAGGAGGCGGATCTCGTGCCCCGAGAGGGCTACCGCCTGCATTTTGTGGAATCCATGGGCTTCAAGCGCTCCTTGAGCCCCTCCAATATCAAAGCACTCTGGATGGCGCTGACCTCCCCCTATGCCAAGGAGACGGTCAGGATCATCAAGGACTTTTCCCCCGACATCGTGATCGGAACGGGCGGATACGCCTGCTGGCCCATTATGGCGGCGGCGGTACGCATGGGGATTCCCACCGCTCTGCACGAATCCAACGCTTCTCCCGGGCTTGCCGTCCGTCGGCTTCAGCGCAACGTCGGGCGCGTATGGATCAATTTTGACCGCACGCGCGAGTCGCTTCACCCAAAGGCGCGCGTTCTGCGCGTGGGCAACCCCCTGCGGCAGGATTTCGGCCGCCTTTCCCGCGAGGAGGCAAGAGCGCAGCTGGGGATCGGCGAGGAGGAGATCTTCGTTCTTTCCTTTGGCGGAAGCCTTGGGGCGGAGGATCTGAACCGCGCCGCTTTGCGTATGATGCGTGATTTTTCCGCAAAGCATACGCGCATCCGTCATCTGCACGCGGCAGGAAAGCGGGATGTTCAAGCCGTGCAGAAGCTCTTTTGCGAGTACGGTCTCGACCGCGTGAGCCGATGCCGCTTAGTGGATTACATTTACGATATGCCCCTGCAGATGGCGGCGGCAGATCTGGTGATCTCGCGCGCGGGAGCGATGACGCTCTCCGAGCTTGCCGGTATGCAAAAGCCCTGCATTTTGGTTCCGTCGCCTTACGTGACGGCAAATCATCAGTACGTCAACGCAAAGACCCTCGCGGATGCGGGCGCCGCCGTTTTGGTGGAGGAAAGCACGCTTGTTGAGGATCGGCTGACGCAGGAAGCAGAGAAGCTGCTCTCCTCGTCCTCCTCCATGCAGAGCATGGGCGAGTGCATCGGCCGCTTTGCCGACGTGGACACCGCGGCACTGATCCTTGCCGATATACGCGAGCTGATCGCTCAAAAGGATCGCTGAAACGAAAAAACAGCATTTCGGATCATCAAAGACAAAGAGGTAGCATTCATGAAGAACACGAAACAGAGTATGGAACCGGGAACTCCCATTCACGTAGGACGTCGCAACCGTCCTGCCGAGAGCAAGCTGCGCGTGCTGCGCACGGCTATGGTCGCACTTTGCGGTGCGATCCTGATCCTTGGCGTGCTGCTGACGGTTCTTCCGCTTTTCCGTGTCCGCGCGATCGTCGTGGAGGGAAATACGCACCATTCGGTGGAGGAGATCGTCCGCTACGCAGGCGTCTCCACGGGAGACGAGTGGCTGGCCATTGACGGACGCGAGGTGGCCAACAACGTGCGCAACGGCGCGGGCGGATACATCGACCGCGTGACCGTGAGCGGCAATTTCTTCTCCGGCGTTCTTCGCATCACCGTGGTCGAAAAGCAGGCGATGTATACCCGTCACAACGGCACCTACTACGCCTTTGACGAGGCGTTTAACGTGATTGCCGCAAGTCAGAACGGCAAGGACTTTGCACAGCTTCTTTACGTGGAGCTGCCCGAGATCCGCGCGATCGAGGTGGGCTACGAGATCCTTTTTGCCAACGCGGAGATGGATATGAGCTATATCGCGGAGCTTCGTGCCTCGCTGGAGAAGAACGGACTTCTCGCGCACGTGACCAAGCTGGACTGCGAGAAGAAGTACGGCGTATCCGTGGAGCTTGGCGGTACGCTTCGTCTGACGCTTGGCAAGGTCAGCGATCTGGATGAGAAGCTGGCACTGGCCGAGCAGATCCTCTCCGAGCGCCGCACCGAGGGCGTGCAGTACGTTGCTCTTGACGTCTCCGACCTGCACAAGTCTACCTACCGCGTCCTCAGCGAGGCCGATTTCCTGGCCAACGGCTGATCGCACAAGGCAAGAATATTCGCGTTCCGAGCGTGCTCGCTCGGAACGCTTTTTTTGACGGGGCGAAAAAAGGGAAGGGCGGATCTCCAAAAGGCGAGGCCGAAGCTTGCTTTGCGTCCTCCTTTTTGAGCAAAAAACGAAAAAAAGGCCTTTTTTTGAAAAATAAATGCGATTTTCTCAAAAAATATTGAAAAAACATCTTGCAAATTCTGCAAAAAAATAGTATTATATATATAGAATGCGTCTCAATGTGCCCACGACGGGCAATAAATCCAAAAAAACGTATGATTTATAAAAGTTCGGGAGGATAAACAACCATGACATTTGAACATGATGATACCCTGGAATGCGGCGTGAATATTAAGGTTCTCGGCGTTGGCGGAGGCGGAAACAATGCCGTCAACCTCATGATCGTCACCAATATCCGCGGCGTTGACTTCGTGTCTGTCAATACGGACCGTCAGGCTCTGCGCAAGTCCGAGGCGCCCACCCAGCTCGTGATTGGTGAGAAGATCACCAAGGGCTTTGGTGCAGGTGCAAACCCCCAGATCGGTGCACGCGCAGCCGAGGAGTCCATCGACGATATCCGCTCTATCCTTGAGGGCACGGATATGGTCTTTATCACCGCAGGAATGGGCGGCGGTACCGGAACGGGTGCAGCTCCCGTCGTTGCTCGCGCAGCACGCGAAATGGATATTCTGACGGTTGGTATCGTAACCAAGCCCTTTGCCTTTGAGGGCAAGAGAAGAATGGATCAGGCCGAGGCAGGCATTGCCGAGCTCGCACAGTACGTGGACTCCCTGATCGTCATTCCCAACGAGAGACTGAAGCAGGTCTCCAACGCAAAGATCTCCCTCTCCAACGCTTTCGGTATTGCCGATGACATTCTCCGTCGCGGCGTACAGAGCATTTCGGGTCTGATCAATATTCCCGGCTTTATCAACCTCGACTTTGCCGACGTTACCAGCGTCATGGCCAACGCAGGCTACGCACACATGGGTGTCGGTGCCGCTACCGGCAAGGACAAGGCCGAGCAGGCCGCCAAGGAGGCGATCTCCAGCCCGATGCTCGAGACCTCCATCAAAGGTGCAAAGGGCATTCTGATCAGCATTTCGGTATCTCCCGACGTCAGCCTGGACGACGTGGATATCGCATCCTCGCTGATCGCTGCCGAGGCTCATCCCGATGCAAACGTGATCTGGGGCGTTGCCTTCGATCCCGAGCTTGAGGACGAGATGCGCATCACCATCATCGCTACCGGCTTTGAGAAGAAGCCCGAGGACGTGAACCGCCGCATCCCCGGTGTTTCCAAGAATGAGAATTCTCCCTTCACCGTAAGAAAGCCCGCAGAGCCTGCAGCAAGACCTGCAGCTCCTGCTCCCGCTCCTGCCAAGAAGCCGGCTCCCAGACCGGTTCAGCCTGTCAGAAAGCCCGTGGAGGACGATGACGACGATCTGTTCGTCATGCTCAAGAAGAAATAAGCAAATCAAACGGCCCGAGTGAAGCACTCGGGCCGTTTTTTTTGATCGGTGAAAAAAAGCAAGTGCCGAAGCACTTGCTTTTTTCTTATTTAATCCTTATTTCATCAGACGATCGCCTTGACCTCAAGCTCGATGGTTGCGGTAACGATGAACTTCTTGACCGAGTCGATGATCTTCTCGCACTGCGGCTTGTTGTCGTAGGACTCTCCGATAAAGGAGGGAGCCGAGCCGATGTTCTTCAGCACGTAGCGGTAGTTGCCAAACTTGTCGCGGTCAACGAAGAAGTTGCCCACGTAGGCGGCGCGCTTGAAGGAGTCGATGCCGTTGCGGCAGGCCTTCTCGCTGGCGTAGTAGCGGCTGGAGTAGAGGATCTGGCCGTTGTTTGCGGTGAGGTAGAAGCAGTACTGATCTCCCTCGGCGCAGATCTCAAACTTGCCCATCTTCTGTGCCTGCGCCTCAGCCTTCTCCACGGCTCTCCAGTCGATGCTTTCGGGCGTGCGCTTGCTGATCTTGGCCAGCTCAAAGGCCTTTACGGCTTCCTTGCTGGGCACGTAGCGCAGGATCTTGGAGTTGTTTGCAAAATTCTTGACCGACTCCACGCACTTGAGGCACTGCTCGCGGGTGGTGTAGTTCTCGCCGTAATACTTGCGGGCCAGAATGAAGCGGTAGCGGTTGTATTTGTCCACGCGGACGTCAAAGTTGCCCTCGGCAACGGTCTTCTGGAAGGTCTTCAGACCGTTGAGCGCGCCCAGCAGGGTGGTGAAGCTGGGGCTGTCAAAGAGCATTTGACCGTTGTTGGCCCAAAGGTAGAAGTGGAAGCCGTCCACCTCAAGGGCAAACTCGTACTTACCAACGGCGCGGTCGGTGTTGCGGCGGATCTGGGCGTCTGCCTCGGCGATGGCCTGGTCAAACGCGATGCGAACGTCCTCCTCGGTGGTGGCAAAGAAGGAGCGGGAGGGGGATACCGTCACACGGGGCTTTGCAGCGGCGGGAGCCTTTGCAGCAGGGGCGGCCTTCGTTGCGGTCTTGGTTGCAGCCTTTGCGGCAGGCTTTGCAGAGGAAGCCTTGGTAGCGGTCTTTTCTGCGGTCTTTGCGGGAGTAGCCTTAGCCGCAGGACGTGCGGGAGCCTTCTTGGCGGCAGGAGCAGCCTCGGCGGCGGGAGCAGCCTTTACGTTCTTCAGGGACGGCGTCTGGGAGGTTGCGGCGGTCTGTTCGCCCACCTTTGCGCTCGTGCTTTCCTTCTTTTCTCTCTTCTTGAACAGTGCCATACGTACCTCCATAAAAATAAAAAATTCGTTCCGTCGAGCATCGTGCGATACTCACCCATATTTATTGTAGCACACTTTTTTGGGATTGTCAACGGGGAAGGGGGGATAATTTGCAAAAAAAAGGCGAGAAAAAAGCAAAAGGGGTCAAGCGCAACGCTTGGCCCCTTTTGCATGGACGGCTTACTTGCCGAAGTATCTCTCCAAAAGCCCCTGGAATGCTCTGCCGTGGCGAGCCTCGTCCTTTGCCATCTCGTGAACGGTGTCGTGAATGGCGTCCAGATTCAGCTGCTTTGCCATCTTTGCCAGCTCAAACTTGCCTGCGGTTGCGCCATTCTCGGCCTCAACGCGAACGGTCAGGTTCTTCTCGGTGGAGTCGTATACGCACTCGCCGAGGAGCTCTGCAAACTTTGCGGCGTGCTCAGCCTCCTCAAGGGCGGCCTCCTTCCAGTAGAGCGCGATCTCGGGGTAGCCCTCGCGTGCGGCCACGCGGGACATTGCCAGATACATACCAACCTCGGTGCATTCGCCCTGGAAGTTTGCGCGCAGACCCTCGATGATCTCCATGGGAGCGTCCTTTGCGATGCCGACGACGTGCTCGGTTGCCCAGGTCATGCCCTCGGTCTCAACGATCTCCTCAAACTTCTCACCGGGTGCCTTGCAAAGGGGGCACTTGTCGGGACGAACGTCCGACTCTACGATTTCTCCACAAATGGTGCATCTCCATTTTTTCATGATGTTGTTCTCCTTTGATCTATGTGTTTTTTATTTTTTAGATGGACAGCTTTTTTGCGCTCGGCAGGATGCGCCGCAGCGTTGCCGCTTTTCGCAGGCGGCCTTTTTTTCGGCAGGGCAGGCGGCTCCGATCTCGCAGACCATACAGCCGCAATCCTCAATGCTCACGGCCTTGCCGTTGACAATAGCGTCGGCCAGCTTTTGGTGTGCGCTTGCCAGGAGCGACGCCACGGTGGGGCGGGAGATGAGCATTTGTGCGGCCACCTCGGCCTGGCTCAAGTGCTCAAGGTCGTGCAGACGCAGGACCTCGTATTCATCTGCCTGCAAAAGGAGGGATTCGCTTAGGGAATCGGGCATCGGACAAAAGTACCGATAGCGCGGAGAGGAGCAGATCACGCGTTCTTTTTTTGGTCTTGCCATGCTTGCTGTTTCTCCTTTCCCTTTGCTTTTTCCTTACGAGCATATTATAGCATGATTTTCGACATATGTCAATAACTTTTTGCAAAAAAAATGAAAAAATTTTCTGCTTGCTTTGCAAAAAAATCCCTTGACGGAAGCGCGCTTTTCGGGTATAATTTTATATAGAGTACATCTGAGAAAGGACGGTGCGTCATGGAGAAGAAAAAACGCACGTGGGGAAGAGAGGATCGCTTCCTTCTTTGTATGATCCTGTTTATGATCCTTGAGATATTGCTCCTGGTTCTTCTGTTGGCAGGTCCGATCGCCAAGCTGGCCGGCGCGTCCTCAAGCGGATCGCGCCCCGGGGAGGGGCAGACCGATCCCGAGACCGATCCGGAGCCCTTTGATCCGCCGATCCTTTCGGGAGGCGTGATCCCGCCCTATCCGACGGCGAGCGATGCAACGAAGCAGATCGACCTTGCCGTGGCCTCCAAATACGCCGTGCTGGTCAATGCCGAGACGGGTGAGATCCTGGCCGCAAAGCAGGCGGATACCCGCTTTTCTCCGGCCTCGATGACCAAGGTCATGACCTTGATCGTGGCCTGTGAGCAGCTGAAGGAAAGCGATCTTGACCGTCGCCTGACCTTTACGCAGGAGGTCGTGGATTACTGCACGGCAGGGAATTACGCGGGCACGACGACGGGGCTTATTCCCTCGCGTGACCAGATCGAGCTCTATCTTGGCGACGAGTTCCGCATCATCGATCTGCTCTACGGCATCGGTGTGCATTCGGCCTCGGATTGCGCCTACATGATCTTTACCGACATCAGCGGCTCGGAGAGCGCCTTCGTTGCCCTGATGAACCAAAAGGCGCAGGAGCTTGGCCTTCGGGATACGCACTTTGACAACGCCGTTGGCTATGAGAGTGAGAATAACTATACCACCGCATCGGATATGGCCGTGATCCTGTCCTACGCGATCCGCAATGAGCTGATCGCCGATATTCTCGGACGAACCGAGGTCTATCCCTACAAGGGCTACTACGAGAAGGACGGCGCGGAGGAGACCTACAACCGCCAATTCAGCAGCTCGCTCAATGACCGACTGGAGTCCTATCAGAACACCTATCATACCCCCTTCACCCTGCAGACGGGCGTGCTCCTGGGGGCAAAAACGGGATATCTGGAGGACGAGAACGGCGTCAAGAACCATTGTCTTGCCTCCTTCTGCCGCAGCAAAGCCTTGGACGGGAGCTACGTTCTGATCCTTGGCGGCGGCGAGGATTACCAATACCGCACGATGAAGGACGTTAAGGATATTCTGGACGCCTACCTGCCCTAAAACGGCCGCGCGGGAAGCGACAAGTAAAAAGGAAAAAGAAAAAACGGAGAGAAGCACAAGCTTCCCTCCGTTTTCTTTTTTCATATACTGGAATATGCTTGATTGAAGGAGGATCGTTATGCTTATCACCAAGCCATATCTGCGCCAGCGAGCCGTGGAGTATGCCGAGCGGTGGGCGCTTGGGCGCAATCCGCTCTTTGCGGATTTCAGCGAGATCGGCGGCAACTGCACCAATTTTGTTTCCCAATGCCTTCTTGCGGGGAGCTGTGTGATGAACTACACCCCCGACTTTGGGTGGTACTACGTTTCCCTTGAGGAGCGCGCGCCTGCCTGGAGCGGAGTGGAATTTCTGTACGATTTTCTCACGGGGGCGGAGGGCTTTGCGGCGGCGAACGGCGGTGTCGGTCCGTATGCCTCGGTCGTTCCGCTCGAGGCGGCGGAGATCGGAGACGTGCTCCAATACGCCAACCGAAGCGGAGATTGGTATCACACCGTTCTGGTCACGGATATCCGTGACGGTGAGATCTTTGTGTCAGCGCAATCCAACGATGCGCTCAACCGTCCGATCTCCTCCTACGGCTTTGCCCAGGCGAGATGCCTGCACGTCGAGGGCGTGCGCATCGAGATGAATGACGACCGTTGTTATCAGATCCTTCTCTCGGGCGGATTTTGACGGCGGAAGGGGAGGTATCCTGTGGGCGGGGAATGCATAGCAAAGCCGTGCTTGGGGAAAACTGGGGATAGAGCAGGCGGTCTTGGCGGAAGCGCTCGCGCCTGCGGTTACGGAAAGGACGGTTTGGCATGAAGCTGTTTTTGGATAGTGCAGACAAGGAGGAGGTTCGCCTTGCCGCAGAGCTTGGCGTGATCGCGGGGGTGACGACCAATCCCACCCTGATCGCAAAGGAGGGGCAGGATCTGCGCGAAACGGTTCGCACGCTCGCCACCCTCGTGGACGGACCGATCAGCGCCGAGGTGGTGGCCGAGGATGCGGAGGGCATGATCGAGGAGGGGAAAGAGCTTGCGGCGATCCACCCGAGCGTGGTGATCAAGCTGCCCATCGGGCTTGAGGGGCTTCGCGCAACGAAAGAGCTTAGTCGTCAAGGGATCAAGACCAACGTCACGCTGGTCTTCAGCATCGCGCAGGCGTTGCTTGCCGCGCGTGCGGGCGCGACCTACGTCAGCCCCTTCGTCGGACGTCTGGACGATCTTTCCGCCGACGGTGCCTCCTTGGTGCGAGACATTGCCGACGTTTTCACGGGGCATAGCATTCCCACCGAGATCATCGCGGCCAGCATTCGCAGTCCGCAGGACGTGGCCGATGCGGCGTGTGCCGGCGCGCATATCGCGACCGTGCCTTATCGCGTGCTTCTGCAAATGGCCGCGCATCCGCTGACCGATCTCGGGCTTGCGCGCTTTCGGAAGGATTGGAAGGACGCCTTTGGCAAATAAAAAAGCGCCGTTCTCAAGGAAAAGAGAACGGCACTTTTTCTTTTACGGGTTATTCTACGGGCATTCGATCTCCTCGATGTCCGCGCCCAGCATACGGAACTTGTGAACGATATCCACGTAGCCGCGCTTGATGTACTGCACACCGCCGATCTCGGTCCTTCCCTCGGCGGCAAGGCCTGCGATGATCAACGCCGCGCCTGCCCGCAGGTCCATCGCGTCCACGGGGGCGCCCATGAGGCGGTTTCCGCCCGAGAAGGTGGCAGATCGGCTATCCACCATGATGAGCGCGCCCATCTTGCGCAGCTCCTCCACGTAGCGGAAGCGGTTCTCCCAAACTCTCTCCTGGATACAGCTGATGTTGCTGGCCATGCAGAGAAGGGGCGCAAACTGCGGGTGCATATCGGTGGGAAAGCCCGGGTAGGGCAGGGTTGTGATGTTGACGCCGCGAAGCTCTCCCGTGGAACGAACCAGGATCGAGTCGTCGCTCTCCTCCACCTGAACGCCCATCTCGGTCAGCTTTGCGGTCACGCTCTCCACGTGCTTGGGGATCACCGAGCGGATCTGCACCCAGCCTCCCGTTGCCGCGGCGGCCACCATAAAGGTGCCTGCCTCGATCATATCGGGAATGATGGTATACACACAGCCGTGCAGGGATTCCACTCCGCGGATCTTGATGACCGAGGTTCCCGCTCCCGTGATGTTTGCACCGCAGGAGTTGAGGAAGTTGGCCAGGTCAACGATGTGCGGCTCGCGTGCGGCGTTGTCGATCACGGTGGTGCCCTTTGCCAGTGTAGCGGCGAGGATCACGTTCACGGTCGCGCCGACCGATACCACGTCAAAATAGACCGAATTGCCCGTAAGACCGTTCTCGGCCTGCAGGCGGATGTAGCCGTTGTCCTGCTTGATCACGGCACCGAGAGCCTCAAAGCCCTTGATGTGCTGGTCGATCGGACGGGTTCCGAAATCGCATCCGCCCGGCCAGCCCACGGTGGCCTTGTGAAAGCGGCCAAGCTCAGCGCCAAGCAGATAGGTCGAGCCGCGCAGACGCTTGACCAGCTCGAGCGGCGAGGAGCCCTGGCAGAGGTTCTTGGTATCGATGCGGATGGCGCCGTCGCTTCTTTTGGAAATATCCGCGCCCATGGCCTCCAGGATCTGCAGGGAGATCGTGATGTCACTGACGTCGGGAATGTTATTCAGAACGCAGGTCCCTTTCACGAGGATGGTCGCAAAGAGGATCGGGAGGGCCGCGTTTTTCATTCCGCTGACGGTGATCTCGCCGTGCAGGGGCTGGCCTCCTCGGATCAGAATTTTCGTTGGCATAGTTCCACTCTCGGGAAGTCGGCTTCCCGCTCCTTCTTTGTGAATTGACGTTCGTCGATCAGGCAAGCGCCAAAGGGCGCGCCCTGATCCTTCTCTGTACTCATTATACCATAGAATTTTGCAAAAGGAAAGTTCTATTTTCCGTTTTTTGCAAAAAAAATGCGAAAAAGCAGGCTGATCCCGCAAAAGCAGTATATGCCTTGGGGGAGGTGCGCGTTACTCTTTTGCCGCGCGGTAGTAGGCCACGGCAAGATCCACCACGAGGTTGTAGCTTTTCGTGCCCTGGGGCGCGCCCTGGGAGGTGAGATAGCCGTTGTTGACCGATTCGCTTACCGATGCCGCAACGTTGTCGCGGTAGCGCTCAAAAAATGCACGGTAGGCCACGCGCTCCTGCTTGACCTCCTCCGAGAGAGAGGCCGCACTCTTGCGATACAGCTCGCGATCCGCCGAATAAAGGGCGGAGGCCACGTACTCGTAGACGTTGAGGTAGCCGCTGTATCGGATATAGGGATCGTCCGACTCCAGGCAGACGAGGAACGCGACGAAGTTTGCCTCATCCTCGCGTGCGATGCCGCGCTGATGCGCCAGCTCGTGGGCGGCGGTAAAGGGAACGGTGTAATCGGGGAAGTGGACGTTGATGTTCGCCTCACCTGTAAAGAAGGTATACACCCCCGTAATGTGCGTATAGGACATCGGTTCGCTCAGCATCACCGGCTTGACGCGGCTGTAAAAGGTGTCGATAAAGGGATAGCGCTCATGCACGCGGTCGTAGGCGAGGAGCAGCTTGCGGTTCATTTCGCCGTAGGAATAGGGCATTACCGTGCTGCCGCTTTCGTCGGCGTTCAGCTCTGCCGAGAGGGCGTTCAGCTCGCGGACGAGGATCTCTGCGGTGTCGGCAAGCTCCTCGCGGCTCACCTTTTCACGCGCGAGCTCCAGTTTGTCGGCAAGGGGGGTGGCAAAGTAGCCTGCGGCAAAGCTCCAGACAAAGAGGATCCCCACCGTGACGGCGACCGAGAAAAGGATCCCGAGATAGACCAGCATGGAGCGGCGGCTGTCGCAGTAGTGGCGGTAGGCCACAACGACGAGCAGGACCAGCAAAAGCGGAATGGAGAGAAGGAGCAGCTCCGCAAGGGAGAGGGGCAGCCAGGCCGTCAGATAGGCCAAGATGCGGCGCACGGCGGCGCCGACCGTTCCGTTAAAGAAGTCGGCAAAGGGGACGCTGACGCGGAAAAGCACGTAGAGGATCAGGCTGATCCCGCCCAGGATATAGAGGACTGTGCAGGCGAGGGGCAGCTTCTTTTTGGGCGTCTGCGTCAGTACTTCTTCCATTCCCGTTTCCGACACGGGAGTTTGCATTTCGGTTTGCGGATCGGTGTTCATAAAAGCTCCTTATCTTCTTGGGCGCGGATCGCGTCGATCCCCTGCGGCAAAAGCTGCAAAAGGGCCTGCTCCATATCGGAGGGAAGGGGGGCGCGAAGGGTCAAGCGCTCGTGCGTTGTTGGGTGCGGGAAGGAGAGGGTGTAGGCGTGCAGGGCGTGGCGCGGAATGACGGGGCTTTCCTGCCCGTAGAGATCGTCGCCGAGAATGGGATGCCCGATCGAGGCAAAATGCAAGCGGAGCTGGTGGGTGCGCCCCGTGATGGGATGCGCCATGACCAGCGAGTATCCGTTTCCGCGGCAAAGCACGCGGTATTCGGTCAGGGAAGGATCGGCGTCGGGAGCATCGGGCGAGCAGACCTCGCGCAGGATAATGCTTTGCGCCGTGCGGTGCAGACAGCGGTCGATGCGTCCGCTCTCCTCGGCAAGCTCTCCTTCCAGAATGGCAAGGTAGGTCTTTTGGATCTCTCCGCCCTGCAGAGCGCGGGTCAGCTTGCCTGCGCTGAGCTTGTTCCGCGCGATCAGCAAAAGTCCGCTGGTGTTGCGGTCAAGGCGGTTGATGGGGCGAAAGACGAACGCGCCGCCGAGATGGCGGTAGCGAAAGGCGAGGGCGTTTGCCACGGTGTCGCCGTAATGGTCGCGCGAGGGGTGTGTGGGCATATCGGCAGGCTTTGCGGGCACCACCAGATCCTCGTCCTCGTACAGCACGTCGAGCGGAAGCTCCACGGGCAGAAGGGCGTCGTTTTTCTCTTTGTCCTCGGTGGCCACCTCAAGCCGCTCTCCGGGCTGCAGGCGGTAGCGCACGGTGCGGTGCTCTCCGTCCACCAGGATCCCGTCCTCGCGGTATTTTAAGTACTTGAGCATCTTGGTCGAGGGGGAAAGCTCGCGGCGCAAAAAGGCCAGGACGGTCACGTCCCGATCTTGCTCGGTAATGATGAATTGCATACGGCGCCTCCTCTCCCATCTCTGCTTGCTCCTTACCGTTTATTATAGCATTTTTCCGTCCGGTTTACAAGGGATTTTTCCCGCAAGAATGGAAATAATGTATGAATTCTCGCAAATGCCCTTGCGAAGGGGCGGATTTTGTGGTACAATAGGGCAGACGTTATTTTTTGGAAAGGACGGATACGCATGAAGTCTGTACGCTTTTGGTCGGCTTTGCTCTCTCTCCTGCTGCTTCTTCTCCCGCTCGTCTCCTGTCGGGGCGGAGAGGAGCCCATCGGAGAGCCCGAGCCGCTTGCTCCTCTGGAAAAGCCCCGCGCGATCCCTGCCATTGAGGAGGTCACGGGATACGGAAATTCGCCCGCATGGACCGACGCTACGGCAAGCGATCTGACCTATACGGCCGTGGAGGGGGGCGTTTCGATCACGGGATACGTGGGCGAGGCCGGGGCCCTTCGCATTCCCGATGCTCTTGACGGACAGCGCGTCCTTGCGATCGCGGACGGCGCCTTTGCCGAAACCGAGCTGACGGCGCTCAGCCTGCCCGATTCGCTTTTGCACATCGGCGAGGGGATCCTCTCGGGGGCCTCGGCGCTTACCTATCTGCACACGCCCTTCTTGGGCAAGACGCCCGATGCGGAGCAGTTTGCCGGGTACCTCTTTGGCGCCCTGCGCTACACCGACAATTCGCTGAAGGTTCCCACAACGCTCAAAACGCTCTCGCTTGGCGGCGTGCTGACCGCCCTTCCTGCCTACACCCTCTTTGATTGCAACGATCTTGAGGCGATCCTGCTCCCGCAGACGATCACCTCGGTGGGGAATTTCGCCTTTTACAGCTGCAAGCGGCTTCGCTATATTCCCCTTGACGGTCTTCAGGAGATCGGGGAATACGCCTTCCATTCCTGCTCTGCGCTGACCGTTCTTACGCTTGGCGAGGAGCTGAACTCGATCGGCATCGGCGCCTTTGAGGGCTGTAACGCGATTCGCCGCATGACGCTCCCCTTTATCGGAGGGGGAAGCGAGGAGAATGCCTATCTGGGCTATATCTTCGGCGCCGCCGTTCCCGAATTCTCCCGCGGCTACTATCCCGAGGAGCTGAGCGAGATCATTCTGTCGGACGCTTGCTCCGCGATCGGGACGGACGCCTTTTACGAGTGCCTGTCGCTTGCCGCAGTCCGCCTCTCGGCCAATACCGAGCGCATTGGTCCGCGCGCCTTTTACGGGTGCATCAACCTGCGCGCGATCGATCTGCCGGGTGCGCTGACCGAGATCGGGGATAACGCCTTTCTGTATTGCTACTATCTCGAAAGCGTTACCTTTGACGAGCGTATGGCGTCCTTAACGATCGGCATCAATGCCTTTGCCTTCTGCCGCTCGCTTACGGAGCTTGCTCTGCCGACGGCGCTTGCCGCGATCCCCGACTCCTGCTTTGCCTCGTGTGATGCGCTTGTGCGGATCGACCTTGGCGGCGTGGGCAGCGTGGGCAAAAATGCCTTCCGCGGCTGTGCCGCCCTCAGGAGCGCTTCGGCGCGGGAGGGAATTGCGCTGGCTGACGGAAATCAGCGGCTTGCCGAAAGCCTTTCCCAGTAACCCCAAAATGAAGCGGGGCTGTCTCAACCTTGTGCTTGAGACAGCCCCGCTTTTTTTGTTGGATTCATTTGCCGATGATGGTGATGCCCGAGGGGGTAATGCCGGTCTGCTCGTAGACGATGGCGTTGATCTGGGCGATCTGTGCGGCCTGAAGGCTCTCGGCCTTGACCACGATGCAGGCGGTATCGCCGTTCAGCACGGCAACGCATTGCTCAAAGCCCTTGGCCGTGATGAGCGATTCAATGTCCGACTCCTTCTGGATCTCGTCGGCGATCTGGGAGATGCTGGCGAGGGCCTCGTTCTTCAGCTCCTCGGTGGCGTCCTCGTTGTCGACCACGGCCTGCAGGACCTCAAGGGCCTCGTCACGCGCCTTCTGGCGGCTGACCTGCGTGGCAGAGAAGTAGCTGTCCTCATCGACCGTGGAGGAGCCTCCGCCAAGGTCATCTGAAACGCTGCCGCTGGGCTTGTCGTAGCCGTCGTAGCCGTCGCCCGTATCCGGCGAGGAGAAAAGCATCCAGTTGAGCCAGACCGCCGCACCGATCAAGAGCACGGAGCAGGCGATGATCAGGTTGCGCTTTCCGATCCGTTGGAAAAAGGCCGTTACCTTGCCCTCGCTTTTCACTTCGCTGATTGCTGTGGATGTTTGCTTCATTGATCCGAATCCTCCTGTGATTTGATTACGCTACACCTTATGACGCCGCAGGGCGGAATATGCCACGCGGTCGGGAGAGGACGAAAATTTTCCGCTTTTTCCATCCGAAAAGGGCGCATGAGACCGTTTGGAGGATCACGGCCCTCGCTCGGTCACGTGAATGCGCGTGCTGGAAAGGGAAAAGGCCGCGCAGAGCAGGGAGGTCAGCTCCCGACGCACGGTCGCATTGTCCCCTCCCGTGCAAACGATGGCAATTCCCGTTACCGTGGGAGCGCTCTCGCCAAGATAGAGCGCCTGCGCCGAGGAGCCGCTGCCGAGAATGACGTAGCTCTCCTTGTCTCCCTCCCATTCGGTGGCGTAGATCGCGGAAAAGCCGCGCTCGAGCGTGACCATCACGCAGACGTTCTCCACGCCCTTGACCGATTCGCAGAGCTTGCGGATGCGCTCCTCGAGTGCCTCGCGGTAGGCCGTGAGATCCTCCTTTTGCGTGTCGGGAAGGTCCAAAGGGTCCTCCTGCTTCTTTTCCGCGCTTCCGCCAAAGAGCAGGAGCAGGATCCCAAGGAGCGCCACGAGCAAAAGGATCCAGAGCTTCCCCTTTTGCGGGGCGTCCTCCGAGGAGGCCTTAAGGAAGGAAAACATGGAAATCAACTCCTTTCAGGGTTCAATGGCCACGGCGCACTCGCAATCGAGGAGCGAGATGACGTAGTCCTTGATGGGGGCGGGATCCTTCCAGATGGATCCCCCCGAGAGGATCACGGTCACGCGGCGCGGCAGGAGTTTTTCACCCTCCTGCCAAAGCACCGTGCAGCGCACCGTTTCGGCGTCCAGATCGCATTCCTCCGAGATGGCGCGGGTCAGCATCGTAACAAAGTAGTCCTTTGAGGCCTCGTTGAGTGCTTGGTCCAGCGCGTCGCGATAGTCCTCTGCCTGTTCCTCACGGTCGGGAAGGTGAGGAAGCTCTCCGTTTGCCAGATCCTTTAGCAGAGAGGGAAGCGGCGAGAGGAGCGCGCAGAGCAGAAAGAGAGAAACGGTCAGCCGCAGGTATTTGGAGACGCCGCCCGAGGGGGAGAGCAGACCGATGAGTGCGCCTACGGCCGATGCGGCAAGGATCGAAAGGGAATAGCCTTCCACAACGCGTTGTCCTCCTTCAGGATAGTGCGGACGCGCAGAGCGCCAGAAGCGTCAGAGAGACGGGAAGAATGGCCGAGCAGATGCTGACGGCGGCAATGAGATAGCCAACGAGCGAGGCGAATTCCGTAAGCAGCTTTTTTTCGACCGTGCATCCAAGCATCTCGGCCGCCGAGGCCGCGATCTGCCAGGTCATGCGCAGGAGCAACAGCTCAAGCAGGGTGGGCAGAAGCGCAAGGAGCAAAAAGAGAATGCCCGCCATTCCCACTGTTCCGCGCAAATAGCCAACGCTTGCCGACACCGTGCGCAAAAGCTCACCCACCGATCCCCCCACCACGGGGATCAGATTTCCCGCGGCAAACTTGACCCCTCGCATGGCAAGTCCGTCAGCACGCGCGCCCAGCGTGGTCTGCGTGCCGAGCATCGCCAGAAGAAGCGTCATCAAAAAGGAGATGGCGGTGAGGTAGTTCTTCTTGAGCGAGGCGATGAGCGTGTCAAGGCGCGGAGAGCCCTCCAGCGCGGAAATGAGCGAGAAGGCAAGGCAGATGCCGCACAGGGGAAGCACCGTTTTGCCCACCAGCTCCTCGATCAGGGTCATAAAGACCGAAAGCCCTGCCGTGGATGCGGTTGCCGCCGAGAGGTTGCCGCCCATGGCGTAGAGCACGCCCATGAGGGGCAGAAGGGCGGCACTCATGCCGTTTAGGGTGGCAAAATAGGAGGAGACCGAGGAAAATCCGCGATAGCTGACGGAGATCAGGGAGAGCAGGATCACGAGTGAGGAGCAAAGCGAAAAGGCCTGCCCGATGCGCTTACTGCCAAGGGAGGAGGCAACGGCCTGCGAGATCGCAGAAAGCAAGAGGATCCCAAGGACCGAGGCAAGGATCCCCACGCAGTCGCGCAGGCGAAGACCGCAAAGCGAAAGCACGGCCTCAAGGAGGAAGAAGAAATCCCCCATTTCCCGCACCGCCTCGCCCACCTCCTCGCTCCCTTGCGAAAAGATGCCCTCGGGCAAAAGCGCCAAAAGCTCCTCGGGCAGGCTCTCCAGAAGGGCAAGAAACTCCTTTGGCATCGCGTCGCCAAGCTCCTCCTCCGTTTCCTCCTTTTCCGCCGTATCCTCCTCGGCAGAGATCCCGATGCCGAGCAGGAGCGAAAGAAGCAGAAGAAAGACCAAGAAAAGCCGAGCGCGGCGTGGTTGCTTCCTTCCGATCACGGCGCACCTCCCAGCCGCAAAAGCTCTCCCGAAAGGCTGAGCAGGCGCTCAAGGAGAGGCAGGGAGAGCAAAAGGATCTCCACGCGGCCGATCCATTCCACGCCGTCCGCGATCCCGCTCTCTCCGCACTCGCGGCAAGCGTTGGCGCAGGTCTGGGTCAGGATCGAAACGCCAAGCGCCTTCATCAGCACCTCAACGTACTCGGAGAGCCCGTTTGCGCCCAGCCAGGAGCGGAGAAGGGCCAGAACGGGCAGAGAAGCGGAAAGCACTGCCTGCGCCAGGAGCAGTGCGGTGCCAAGACGGATCAGAGGCAAAAGGTCGCTCCGCCATTGCTTGAGGAGCATGGCCGCCGTGATCCCGGTCAAGGCCAGCATACATACCTTCAGACTGGTCATGCTTACATTCCAAAGGCGGAAACGATAAAATCGAACAGCTCGCGGATCTGGCGGAGCAGGAGGGTGAGCGCCACCAGGATCCCTGCCACGGTCACGAAAACGGCCTGCTCATCCCGTCCGCTTTTGGTGAGGATCTGTGAAGCAACGGCCACGAGCAGACCGATCCCTGCGATCTTGACGATCAACGAAATATCCATATCCCTTTCCTCCCTCCAAGCCCTCGCTCATTTTTTTATTTCACCCACCTGCTGATAATCGTTCTTTGCATATTTGGCTTTGCTCCTTTTACCGATGCGGATCGTTTTTACCAAAGCAGGATCGCCGTTGCGATGCTCAGGCAAAGGCCGAGCGTCACCGAGAGGCGAATGCGAACGGGCTGCTCCTCGGCGACCTTCTCCCGAAGGATGCGCAGTGCCTCCAGATAGTAGTCGCATCTGCGCAGCTGCTCCTCGCGGTAGGAGGAGCCGATCTCACGCACAAATCCGGAAAGCAGGCGGTACGCCTCGGGGGAGAGGTAGAGCCTGCCCGCCTGCAAAAGCGCACTCAGCGAGGTACAGCCCGTTCTTCCCATGCACAGGCGGAGAAGCTCGGGGTCAAGTGCACGGAGGATCTCGTCAATGGGGGTCAGGTAGCAGTCGATCTGTCCGCGAATAAAGAGGATCAGATCGATCCAGCCGTCAAGAAGACGAAGCCGTGCGCGCTCGTAATGCACGGCACAAAGCGAGGCACCCGAGCCTGCAAGAAGGATCATCAGCGTGCCGAGCAGCTTTAACGCAAGCAGAGAAGATCCCTCCTTTTCTACGGTGTTAACGGTTTTCGCGCAGGGTGCGCAAAAGGTGATCCGCCTCCTGCCGGGCGGTAAAGGTAAAGCGCGGGGGGAGGGAGGAGGAACGCGCAAGCCCTACGTAAGTCGAAAACACGCCCGCACGGTGCAATCGCTCAATGGCAGGGCGCGCCAGAGCCTCCTCGACCGAGCCTGCGTGCAGCGTGGCCACCAAAGGAACGCCGCAGCCTGCGGCGGCGAGAATGGCAGAGGCGTCCTCGGTCCCGCCGATCTCGTCGCACAGGATCAGCTCCGCCCCAAGCGTCCGAAAGGCGATCTCAATGCCAAGACGACGCGGGTATCCCAGCAGAACGGCAAGCTCAAGCTCGCGTCCCTTCAGCGTGTGCGCAAGCTCCTCGCGCGTGTCCACCACCACGGCCCGCACGCGATAGGGAGGGGCGGAGACGTGTCGTGCCAGCGCGCGCAAAAGCGTGGTCTTTCCCACTCCCGGCGGTGCATAGAGCAAAAGCCCGTGCAGGCGTCCGTCCGGTGTGCGCAGGTAGGGAAGCAGCTCGTCGATGGGGAGCGGGATCTCGTGCGGAATGCGCAGGATCAGCGCCGTGATCTCGCTGACTCCGATCACACTCTCCTTTTCGGTTGCGGCGTGGCCGCACACCCCCACCCGAATGCCACCCTCGAGCGTCAGATACCCTTGGCAGATGGTTCGGCTGTAAGCGTAGAGCGAGCCGCGGCACATCTCTTTGAGCAGTCCGCCAAGCTCCTCGCGGGAGAGGCTGATGCCAAGGGGATAGCGTCTCCCCTCGGCCGTGACTGTGCAGAGGCGGTCGGCATAGAGGCGAAGCTCCTCCACGGAGGGCGCGCCGCATCGCCGAAGCTCCTCGGTGAGCGCGGGGGGAAGAAGCTCCTCCAATGCGTCGGGAAGCTGCGGCGGCCGTTTTTCCCGTCGGATGATCTGCATACCTTTCTCCCTCCTTCCGTCGCGTCTCCGTCTTTGTCCGTAGCCACTATATGCGATCGGCAAAAAAAGTAGAACCCTGCGCCTTTTCTGCATAGGATAATAGCGAAACGATGAAAAGGGAGGTTTTTTATGGAAATACGTTCCACGGGTGAGGATGCTTATTTTGCGGCCTCGAACAGTGCAAGAGGCTTTTGCAGCTACTATGGGGAGTGCTTTGACGCTCCTGCCATCAAGCGCGTTTACGCCGTCAAGGGAGGACCGGGAACGGGAAAAAGCTTTTTCCTGCGCGCGGTCGCGCGGGCGGCACGGGAAAAGGGCTGGCGCGCGGAGTATATCTACTGCTCCTCGGATCCCGATTCGCTCGACGGCCTTAGGCTCTTTTCGGGCGAGGAAGGGATCGCTCTGCTTGACGCGACGGCGCCGCACGTCTACGAGCCCGTGCATCCCGGGATGCGCGAGGAGCTGGTGGATCTCGGCGCATTCTGGGATCCTGCTCGCCTTGCCGAGAATGGGGAGGCCATTTCGCTTTTGCAGCAACAAAAAAAGGAGGCCTACGGGCGAGCCTACCGCTATCTCTCGGGGGTCGAGAGCATGACGCGTCTGCGCGACGAACTGGTTGCCCCCTTTATCAAGCGGGAGCGGATCGCGGCCCTTGCCGCCCGTCTTGCCGAGGAGATCCCAAGGGGGAGCGGATTTTCCTGCGAGGTCGCGCTCATGCATTCCATCGGTATGCAGGGCAGGGTGGGCTTTGATACCTATTTTGCCAAGGCGAGCCGCATTCTCCGCATTGAGGACTGTCGGGGAGCGGGGCAGTATCTTTTGGACGCCTTCGGCTCGCTTGCACCTGCTAGGCGCTGGCGGATGCGCGTCTCGCACGATCCGATCCTTTCCGACCGTCCCGACGGCTTCTTCCTCACCGAGAGCGGCGTGGCCATGGTGCTTTGCCCCGAGGAGGAGTGCGCCTATCCGCACAGGCGGATCTCCATGCGCCGCTTTGTGGAGACGGCGCGTATGCACGGCGTTCGTGAGGAGCTGAACCGCGCCGAGCGCACGCGGCGCGCCATGCTCTCGGGGGCGGAGGCGGCGCTGGGAGAGGTGCGCGCAGTCCACGGGGAGCTTGAACGCATCTACGGGCAGGCGATGGATTTTGCCGCCAAGGAGGCCTTTACCAAGGCCTTCTGCGAGAGGATCCTGACCGTGTCCTGATCCTTCCTCTGAAAAAAGGAAAAAAGGCGAAAAAACAGAGGCTTCTTCGGTCTCCTTCCTTGACAATCGCGATCCCTTGTGCTATAATGACTTGTTGAAGGAAAGTTGATCCGTGAGAGCGGACGAAGAACAGAAAAGAGAGGAAGAGAATATGGACACAACTCTTGTCGTATTGGCCGCAGGCCTTGGCAGCCGCTTTGGCGGAAACAAGCAGATCTCGCACGTCGGACCGCACGGAGAGATCCTGATGGAATACTGCATCTACGATGCCATTGAGGCAGGCTTTTCGCAGGTCGTCTTTATTTTGAAGGAGGAAATGGTCGATCTCGTCCGTGAGACGGTCGGGAACCGCATCGCCGACCGCGTGCGCGTGGATTACGCCGTGCAGGATACCTCCTCGCTTCCCGCTTGGTACGATCTTCCCGCAGACCGCACGAAGCCCTTTGGCACGGTGCACGCCGTGCTTTGCGCCAAGGATCTGATCCGCGGTCCCTTTGCCACCGTCAATGCGGACGATTACTACGGCAAGGACGCCTTCCGCATCATGCACGAGCTGCTTTGTGACCTTGCCACCAAGGAGAAGGCAGGCATGGTTCCGTATATCCTCGGCAACACCATGAGCGAGAACGGCGGCGTGACCCGCGGCGTTTGCGAGATCCGCGACGGCTACCTCGATCACGTGGTGGAGACGCACGAGATCCACTACGGCGAGAATCGCGAGATCCTCGGCGAGTTTGGCGAGCTGACGGGCAAGGAAATGGTCTCCATGAACATCTGGGGCTTCCACCCCGAGCTTCTTGCCGATATGCAGACCTACTTTGAGGACTTCCTCCGTGCGCTGAGGCCCGAGGAGATCAAGGCGGAATGTCTGCTTCCCATCATGGTCAACGAGTTCCTTGAGCAGAAGAAAATCTCCGTGCTTTGCAAGCCCTCGCCCGACCGCTGGTTCGGCATCACCTACAAGGCAGACCGCGAGGCCGTGGAGGTAGAGCTTGCCAAGCTGCATGAGCTTGGTGTCTACCCCGATTCTCTTTACGGCTGCTGAGGGGAGCGGAAACTTCGCATGACCAAAACCGTTTCCCCATATCATTATCGGGATGGCCTGCGAGAGGGCATTCCGGTAGGCCTTGGCTATTTTCTGGTCTCCTTTGGCTTTGGCATCACGGCTGTGGGGGAGGGGCTTCGCGTGATCGAGGCTCTGCTCGTCTCCATGACCAACATGACCTCTGCCGGGCAGGTGGCGGGCGTGACCGTGATGATGGCGGCAGGCACCATCCTTGAGATGATCCTGACCCAGCTCGTCATCAACGCGCGCTATTCGCTCATGGGGATCTCCCTGACGCAAAAGCTGGATTCTCGCTGCACCACGCCAAGGCGGCTTCTGATGTCCTTTGGCATCACGGATGAGATCTTTGCCCTGGCGGTCTCCAAGCCCTATCCCATCGGTCCTTCCTATTTTTACGGACTGATGACCGCACCCTATATCGGCTGGACGGGGGGCACGCTGTTCGGCGCCTTGGCCGGGCAGATCCTGCCCGAGGATCTGCGTCTTGCCTTTGGGATCATGATCTTCTCCATGTTCATCGCCATTATCCTTCCTCCCATGCGAGAGGAGAGAGGCGTTTTGTTCACGGTCCTTCTTGCGGCGGGGCTGAGCTGCACCGTAGCCTTCGTTCCCGCGCTCGACTTTATCTCGGAGGGCTTCTCCATCATTCTCTGCGCGATCCTTGCCGCGGCGGTGATGGCGGTCTGTATGCCGGTCCCCGAGGATCCCGAGGCCGATCCCGAGGAAAAAGAGGGGAGGGCGGACGCATGAGAGTGGAGTATATCGGCTACCTTCTGGCGATGGCGCTGACCACCTACCTGATCCGCATGATCCCCTTTACGCTGATGCGAAGGAGGATCCGTTCCCGATTTGCCAGAAGCTTTTTCTATTACATTCCGTACGCCGTCCTTTCGGCCATGACCTTTCCCGCGATCTTTTCTTCCACGGGGAACGTCTGGTCGGCAACGGCAGGCGTGCTGGTTGCCATTCTGCTGGCCTTTTTGCGCCGCTCGCTTCTTACGGTGGCGCTGGCCTCCTGCGCGGCAGCCTTTCTCGTGGGGCTTCTTCCTTTTTGGGGCTGAGGCGCTCTGTTCTAAAACGAAATGACCTCCCATATACTGTAGCAACGCAGATATATGGGAGGTTTTATCATGCCTGAGCATTCAATTTATCGGGATATTGCCGAGCGGACGGGCGGCGACATTTATGTTGGCGTCGTTGGTCCCGTCAGAAGCGGCAAATCCACCTTTATCAAGCGCTTTATGGAGTCGGTGGTTCTGCCCAACATCAAGGAGGGCTATTCCCGGGATCGCGCACGGGATGAGCTTCCGCAGTCGGCGGCCGGCAGAACGGTGATGACCACGGAGCCGAAGTTTATTCCCGAGGAGGCGGTGACGATCCGCCTTGAGGATAACGCCGAGATGCGCGTGCGCATGATCGATTGCGTGGGCTATCTGATCCCCGAGGCCATGGGAGCCCTGGAGGAGGGACAGCCCCGCATGGTGCGCACCCCCTGGAGCGAATCGCCCATGCCCTTTGCCGAGGCGGCCGAGATGGGAACGCACAAGGTGATCACCGAGCACGCAACCATTGGTATGTTGGTGACCAGCGACGGGAGCGTGGGGGATATTCCGCGCCATTCCTACGTGGAGGCCGAGGAGCGTGTGGCCAGAGAGCTGAAGGAAATGGGAAAGCCCTTTGCCGTGATCCTCAATTCCGCGCATCCCGAGAGTGAGGCCTCGCAAAAATTGGCAATGGAGCTGGAGGAGACCTATCGCGCGCCCGTAGCGCTGGTCAACTGCCTCTCGCTGGATGCCGAGGACATCCGTCACATTCTCGGCATGGTGCTGGAGGAGTTTCCCATCACGGAGATCCGTCTGCACGTGCCTGCCTGGATGCACGCGCTTCCTCCCACCCACCGCATTCAAAGCGCCATTCGTGCCTCTCTTTGCCGCTGTGCCGAGAACGCAAAGCGGATCGGCGAGGTGCAAAAGGCTTTTCTGGGAATGACCGAGAACGAATACGTCGACTCGGTCAGGATCGACAGCATTTCCTTGGGCAGCGGATGCGCAGATCTGCATCTGGTCATGCGGGAGGGGCTTTACTACGAGATCATTCGCGAGCTGACCGGCTTTGCGGTTTCGGGCGAGGAGGAGCTCATCGCGCTGCTTACGGAGCTATCGGCCGTCAAGACGGAATACGACAAGGTTGCCGAGGCGCTTGCCTCGGTGCGCGAGACGGGATACGGGATCGTGATGCCCGAGGTGGAGGATCTGCATCTTGAGGAGCCGCAGATCGTCAAGCAATCGGGCGGCTACGGCGTCCGTCTGCGCGCAGGCGCACAATCGGTGCATATGATCCGTGCAAACATCGAGGCCGAGATCAACCCCATGGTGGGCACGGAGCAGCAGTCGGAGGATCTGGTGCGCTATATGCTCAAGGAGTTTGAGGAGGATCCCGCAAGCATCTGGGGCTCCAAGATGTTTGGAAAGTCGCTTTACGAGCTGATCAACGAGGGGCTTCACGCAAAGCTTGGGCATATGCCCGAGGAATCGCGCAAGAAGCTTTCCGAAACGCTTGAGCGCATCATCAACGAGGGAAGCAACGGCCTGATCTGCATTCTGCTTTGAGGGTGAGCGGAGAGTGCTTGGGAGATCCTCCTCCCGACGCTCTCCGCCCTTCTTTTTTTGTCGGAGAATGCGGTTTTCGTTGACAGACGGCGGAAAGCGTGCTATAATGGAGGAAGAAAATACGGAAAAAGGGGAGATGAACGCCATGAGAAAGGCCTATTCGCTGGGCATCGATTTCGGTACGCTTTCGGCGCGAGCCGTGCTGATGCGTCTGAAGGACGGTCACGTGGTGGCCGAGGCGATCTACGACTATCCGCATGGCGTGATGGACGAGACTCTGCCGAGCGGAAGGCGTCTTCCGCCGCAGTTTGCTCTTCAGCACCCGAACGATTACCGCGAGGCCCTTCGGCAGGTGGTGAGCAGGGTGATCGCCAAGGCGGAGATCCGCGCCGAGGAGATCTCGGGCGTGGGCATTGATTTTACCGCCTGCACGCTTCTTTCGCTGAACGAATACGGCGAGCCGCTTTGCCTCAGTCCCGCCTTTGCGGACGAGCCCCTCTCCTATGCGCTTCTCTGGAAGCATCACGGTGCGCAAGGGTATGCCGACCGCATGAATCGGGTGGCGCTGGAGCGAAAGGAGGAGTGGCTGCCCTTTATCGGGGGCAAGGTGTCCTCGGAGTCGGTCTTCCCGAAGGTCCTGCAGATCCTCAACGAGGCCCCGAAGCTTTATGCGGCCACGCACCGCTTCGTCGAGGCAGGGGATTGGATCACCTTTTTGCTTACGGGACGGGAGACGCACAGCCGCAATATTGCAGGCTATAAGGCACAGTACGTTCTGGACGCCTATCCCACGGAGGACTATCTCTGCGCCGTGGATCCGCGGCTGAAGGGCTTGCTTGGCGGAAAGATCTCAACGAACGTGATCCCGCTGTCCTCTTGCGTTGGGCGAGTGAGCGAGGAGGGGGCGATCCTCTCGGGACTTGCCAAAGGAACTCCCGTAGCTCCTGCGATGATCGATGCGCAGGCCGCTATTCCCGCACTGCATCTGCGTGAGGAGGGCGACCTTCTTGCCGTGATCGGAACGTCGGCCTGCTATATCCTCCATTCGGCACGAAAATGCAACGTTCCCTGCGTGTTCGGCGCGGCCAAGGGCGTTGTCTACCCCGAGCTTTACACCTATGAAGCCGGGCAGGCGGGACTTGGCGACAGCTTTGACTGGTTCGTGCGCAACTGCCTTCCCGCGTCCTACCTTGCCGAGGCCGAGGAGCGTGGGATTGACGCTCACGCGCTTCTGCGCGAAAAGGCGGAGCGGCTTTCGGTTGGCGAGAGCGGACTTCTGGCCATGGATTGGTTCAACGGCGATCGCTCGCTCAAGAATGACAGCCTTTCCTCCATGCTTCTCGGCCTGACCGTCAGGACCAAGCCGGAGGAGATCTACCGTGCGCTGATCGAGGCGACCGCCTTTGGCGCACGCCGCATCGTCGAGGATTTCGGCGCGAGCGGCATCACGGTCCGCCGCATTCTCGCCACGGGCGGAATTGCGTGGAAGGACCCGATGATGATGCAGATCCTTGCCGACGTTACGGGGCTTGAGGTCGCGGTCGGCGGCATGAAGCAGGCGGGCGCGCGGGGAAGTGCGATCCTCGGTGCGGCCGTTGGAGGTGGTTTTTCGGATCTTTCCGCCGCCGCCAAGCATTTTGCGCTTCCGCCAAAGGCGGTCTATCAGCCAAATCCCGAGGCGCAGGAGGCCTATAACGCGCTCTACTGGGAGTATTGCACGCTCTACGAGCAGTTTGGAAACGAAAACAGCATTCTTTGCCGCTTGAACCGTCGCAGGAAGTGATCCTGCAGACGCTTAAATACAAGAACAAAAAGGAGACTACGATGAAAAAGCTGAAACAAATTCTTTGGGGCGCGATCCTGGTTGCGATCGGCGTGATCTGGTTGTTGGACGTTTGCGGCGTTGCCGATATTGACGTCTTCTTCAAGGGCTGGTGGACCATGTTCATCATTTTGCCCTGCGGCATCGGTCTGATCACCGAGCGAGACAAGATGGGCAACCTGATCGGTCTTTGCGTTGGCGTGATCCTGCTGCTCGGCACGCGCGACATTCTGCCCTTCGATCTGCTCTGGAAGATCTTCCTGCCCGTGGTGGTGATCTTCATCGGATTGCGCATGATCCTTCGGGATTTCTTCCGCAAGTCGGCGAAGAAGAAGCAGATCAAGCTCGACCGCGGAGCGCCGGGCACCAAGGAGTTTTGCGCAACCTTCTCGGGCCAGAACATCAGCTATGACGGCATGGTCTTTGAGGGCGCGGAGCTGACCGCCGTCTTTGGCGGCATCAAGTGCGATCTGCGCGGCGCGATCCTTGAGCATGACGTGGCGATCGAGGTCAACGCGATCTTTGGCGGCGTGGATCTGCTCCTGCCGGAGAACGTCAACGTTCAGATCGATTCCGACTCGATTTTTGGCGGAACCTCGGATAAGACGAGACATACCAACGTCGACGGCGCGGTGACCGTCTTTATCGACAGCACCTGCGTCTTTGGAGGCTTGGACATCAAATGACGCAGACGCAAAGGATCATCAAATACTGCGCGCTTGCCCTGGCGGGCTTGATCATTGCTACGATGATCGGCGGCGTCATTCAGCTTTTTGCGCGCCTGGCGAGCGTGGATCGGGAGAAGGAGCTTCTGGACGCGCCCACAGAGCTTGCGATCGAGCAGGGCGGAAGCGCGCTGACCTCCCTTAGGATCGAGCTTTTTGCCACCAAGCTGACTGTTTGCCGCGGAGACGCGCTGGGGATCGTGACGAACGATCCTTCCATTACGGCAGTTCTTGAAGAAGGAGAGCTTTTCTTGGCAGAGCCCAAGCGAAAAACCTCGTTTTTGGCAATGCAGATCGGATCGACAAGCTCCAAGGTCGGGGAACTGACCCTGACGCTTCCCGAGATCCTCTTTGACCGATTGGCGCTTTCTGCCGACGTGGGCGAGGTGAACATCGATCGTATTGCCGCCAAGCAGGCAACGCTGAATTTTGGCGTTGGTGACGTGGTCATCGACAGCCTTTCGATCACCCAATCGGGCGAGATCGATTGCGGCGTTGGCGATCTGACGGTTCGAAGCGGCGCTCTGCAGAACGTCTCGCTGGATATGGGGATCGGTGAGACCGTGATCTCTGCCGCTTTCAGCGGCGAAACCGACGTGGATCTCGGCATCGGAAGCGCACAGCTGACCGTGCGCGGACGTGCAGAGGAGTATTCCGTCACCGTGGAGAAGGGCATTGGAAGTGCTGCGCTTGACGGCGAGCGTGTCGCGGACGGAAAAACCTACGGAGACGGAGCCCATTCCATTCGGATCGACGGTGGGATCGGCTCGATCGAGCTGAATTTTGTGGAGGACGAGAACGAATGAACATTCGGCCCGCAAGGACGGAGGAGCTCTCCCGCATTGAGGAGATTTATGCCTCGGCGCGCGTCTTTATGCGCGAGCAGGGAAATCCAAATCAATGGCGGACGCAGTATCCGCCGTCGGAATTGCTCCTTGCCGATATTGCCGCGGAGCGTCTTTACGTATGCGAGGAGGAGGGAGAGCTGCTGGGCGTATTCTACTTTGCCCTTGGAGAGGATCCCACCTATCGCGTCATTGAGGACGGCGCGTGGCTCTCGGATACGCCCTACGGCGTGATCCACCGCATCGCGGTTGCGGCGCGCGGACGCGGCGTGGCGAGCTTTTGCTTTGCACATTGTTTCTCGCGTTGTCACAACCTTCGCATCGACACGCATCAAGACAATCTTCCCATGCAGCGCGCACTGGAGAAGAACGGCTTTGTCCGTTGCGGGATCATTCATCTGGAAAATGGAGAAGCGCGCATCGCCTACCAAAAAGAGGAAGACTGACCAAAAGAGAATTGAAAATTCGGCTGTCGGGGCAATTGCCCCGACAGCTCTTTTTTTTTGCGCAAGGAAAGGGCGTGATGTGGGTATACTAAACGGAAAACCACGCATGAAACAGGGGGATATCAAGATGAAAAGATCGGGAATTGGGCTCCTGCGAAGGATCAAGCACTCCGCGCTCGTTTTGCGCGCACGGATCGTGCTTCACCGTTTGCGTTCGGGAAGGCTTGGACAGCAGTTGCTTAGGCTGCGGCAAAGGCTGCCCGGCTCGGCGCGGCCGCACTATGGGTGGCGGGAGCTTCGGCGTATGCAAAGCACCGTTTTTCGCGATCCTCCGCGGATCAGCCTGCTCGTGCCTCTTTACCGCACACCGCGCCGCTATCTGCGCGCCATGATCCGCTCGGTGCTAAGGCAGGTCTATCCGCACTGGGAGCTTTGCCTTGCCGACGGAAGCGGAGGACGGGGGCTGTCCGACGCCGTTTCGCGCTATTCGAAGGGGGATACGCGGATACGCTACTGCCGTCTTGAGGAAAATCTCGGCATCAGCGAGAACACCAACGCCGCCCTCGCGCTTGCCACGGGAGACTATCTCGCCCTTCTTGACCATGACGATCTGCTCGACCGACGGGCACTTTTTTGCGTAGCCTCGGCTATTGCAGAGAGCGGCGCGGATCTTCTGTATACCGACGAGGCCACCTTTCGCCATACGCCGCTGGACGCCTTTTGCGCACATTACAAGCCGGATTTTTCCCCCGATCTTCTGCGAAGCTACAACTATATCTGCCACCTGGCCGTCTTTTCAAAGGGATTGCTTGAGCGCGCCCGAGGAGGGCTTCGACGGGAATACGACGGCAGCCAGGACTACGATCTGCTCCTGCGTCTTTCGGAGAAAGCCGAATGCATTCGCCATATTCCGCAGGTGCTCTACTATTGGCGCGCGCATAAGGGGTCTGTTGCCGCAGACCCTAAGGCAAAGCCTTATGCCGTGGAGAGTGCCAAGCGGGCCCTTGAGGCGCACCTTGCACGCATGGGCCTTTCGGGCAGGGTAGAGGAGGGACGCGTGCCCACCACCTACCGCATTCGGTACACCCTTTCGCAAACGCCCCTCGTCTCCTTGCTCGTTCCGAGCAGCAACGCCTGTGACCTGCTCGCGCGATGCCTCGATTCGGTCACCTTGCGCACCACCTATCCGCGCTATGAGATCCTCGTGGTCGAAAACAACACCTCGCCCGAGCAGCTTGCCTTTTATGAGGCTTTGCCCAGGCGCTATCCGCAGGTGCGGCTTTTGCACTTCTCGGGGGAGTTTGATTACTCGGCCATCAACAATTTTGCGCTTGCTCACGCCAAAGGGGAGTACGTCATTCTCCTCAACAACGACGTCGAGATCCTGACTCCCTCGTGGATCGAGGAAATGCTGATGCTTGGGCAGAGAGAGGACGTGGGTGCCGTGGGAGCGCTGCTTTACTATCCTGACGACACGGTCCAGCACGCGGGCGTGATCCTCGGCATTGGCGGGATCGCAGGGCACGCGCACAAGCATTTTCCGCGCGGAGCAACGGGGTATTTTTCCCGCCTTGCCGTGGTGCAGGATCTGAGCGCGGTCACGGGAGCCTGCATGATGGTCAGAGCCTCGCTTCTGCGCGCGCTCGGAGGGCTTTGCCCCTCGCTTCCCGTGGCCTTTAACGACGTGGACCTCTGCCTGCGCATTCGCAGGGAAGGGTATCTCGTTGCCTTTACCCCCTACGCCGAGGCCTATCACCACGAGTCGCTCACCCGAGGGGCGGAGGATACGCCCGAAAAGCAGGCGCGCTTTTTGCGCGAGATTGCCGTCTTCAAGGAGCGATGGGGAGAGGCTTTGGAAAAGGGAGATCCGTATTATCATCCGCGCTTGACCCTTTTGCGGGAGGATTTTTCGCCCAAGCGAGGACGGGAAGGATAAAAAATGGAAAAAGATGTTGACAAGTCAACATTTGTGTGCTATAATAGGCATAGATTGTTGACAGGTCAACATTTAAGGAGGAAGCATGGAGAAGGACCGTTTTATTCGTTTTGCGCTTCTGATCGGAGGCGTAAACAAGCATTTGCAGCGCATCAAGATCGACAATGCCGCCGAGATCGGCATTAAGGGCGTGCACGCCTTCTGGCTCTACGAGCTTTACACCCATCCCGAGGGCATGACGGCCAGTGAGCTGGCAAGCCGCGCCATGATCGACCGCTCGCTGATCTCGCGCGAGATCGATCTGCTCAAGCGCAACGAGATCGTTGCCGTGAAGAGCGAGGCGGGGAAGCGCTCCTACAACGCAAAGCTTTACCTGACCGACCGCGGAAAGCTTCTGGCACAGCGCATCGGCGATCTGGCGCTTCGCTATCAGCGCGAGATCGACCGCGACATCGGCGAGGAGGAGCTGCAAGCCTTTTATTCCACTCTGGAAAAGCTAAATCGCAATTTTGCACGCGTCAACGGCGAGCTCTCCCGCTTTGCCGAGCGCGACCAATAATCGGGAATCTTCCCAACCACGCATGGAGGTTTTATGAAACAGTATCCGCTTTATCCTGCCGAGAGCTACGCGACCGTCCGCGAGATGATGGAATCGGTCGCTAAGAAGTATGAGGATCGCATCGCCTATTCCTACCGCAAGCGTCCGAGCGACGCCGAGGCGGTTCGCATCTCCTATCCCGAGCTGCGCGAGGACGTTGCCGCGCTTTGCACGTCCATTCACCGTAACGGGCTGACGCACGCGCATATTGCCCTGATCGGCAAGCTTTCTTACCCTTGGGTATGCTCCTATTTTTCCATTCTTGCCGTCGGTGCCGTGATCGTTCCGCTTGATCCCGACTGGACCGCCGAGGATCTTGCCGCCACGGTTAAGCGTGCCGACTGCTCGGCCGTATTCTGCTCGGCGGAGATCGAGAAGACCAAGCTTTCCGCGATCCTTGCCGTCACGGGCATTTCCACCGTGGTACGCCTTGACGCCGACGCCGAGGAGGACGACAGCCTTACGGCCTGGATCGGCGAGGGCGCAAAGCTTCGCCATGCCGGAGATCGCTCCTACGAGAGCACGAGACTTCAGCCCGACGCTATGTCCATGCTGGCCTTTACCTCGGGAACCACGGGTCAGGGCAAGGGCGTTATGCTCTCGCAAAAGGCCATTCTCTCGGACATCACCGCAGGCACGCAGGTCATTCACGTTACCCCAAAGACGGTTGCCGTCCTGCCCGCGCACCACACCTTTGGCTCCAATCTTTCCCTCGTCGGACATCTTTTCCTTGGCGCCGAGATCTACATTTCCTCGGGTATCCGCTACCTGCTCAAGGAGCTCAAGGCCGAAAAGCCAGGGCATATGGTGCTCGTTCCGCTCTATCTGGAGAGCTTCCGCCGCAGGATCGAGGACGCGATCCGCGAGAAGAAGATGGAGAAGGAGTTCTCCAACCTCGTCAAGGTGAGCAACGCCCTGCGTAAGACGGGCGTGGACCTTCGCCGCAAGCTGTTCAAGGGGATCCTTGACACCTTTGGCGGCGAGCTTTCCCTGGTCATCTGCGGCGGCGCGCCTCTGTCGCAGAATCTGATCGAGTTCTTTGACAACATCGGCATCACCATTCTCAACGGCTACGGCATTACCGAGTGCGCACCCGTGATCGCCGTCAACCGCAACCGCTACCAAAAGCCCGGCCGCGTTGGCATGGTCCTCCCCGTGAACACGGTCAAGATCCGTGAGCCCAACGAGGAGGGAGAGGGCGAGATCTGCGTCAAGGGAAACAACGTGATGCTCGGCTACTATAAGGATGCCGACGCCACCGAGGCCGCCTTTGACGAGGACGGCTACTTCCGCACGGGCGACATCGGCTGTCTCGACGAGGAGGGCTGGCTCTCGGTTACGGGACGCATCAAGAACCTCATCATTCTCGCCAACGGCAAGAACGTGTATCCCGAGGAGATCGAGTCGGCGCTTTCCTCCATTCCCGGAGTGGCCGACGTGGTGGTCTACGAGGGCATCAGCCGCCGCGGAATCGCCTACAACACCACCGTGGCCGAGATCTTCCCGAGCGAGGATTACCTCAAGGCGAAGGGAATTGAGGACGCCTACGCCTACTTCCACCCCTTCATTCAGGAGTACAACCGTACGGCCGTTCCGTACAAGAAGATCGGTCTGCTCAAGGTCCGCACCGAGGATTTTCCCAAGAATACGCTGCGCAAGATCATGCGCTTCCGTATGGACACGAGCATCGACTAAGCAAAAAGCAGGTGCGCAACCCCGGTTGCCACCTGCTTTTTTGTTCATTTTCGCATTGACAGAGCCCTCTTGCCGTGGTATAATAAGCGAAGAAGGAGAGAGGGGATGAGGAGTCATGGCGCGTCCGTTTGCGCATTTTTATACGGTTACCAAGCACCGCCACCGCGTGATCGCCTATTGCTTTCGGGCAGGGATCGGCTGGCAGGGGCTGTTTCATGATCTGTCCAAGTATTCGCCCACCGAGTTTTTGCCCGGGGCGCGCTACTACCAGGGCACGCGAAGCCCCACCGAGCGCGAGCGGGAGCTTTTTGGCTATTCGGCGGCCTGGATGCACCACAAGGGGCGCAACCGCCATCACTACGAGTATTGGGTGGATCTGAATATGCAGACCAAGCGCTACGAACCCGTTCCCATGCCCGTGCGCTACGTCAAGGAGATGTTCTGTGACCGCGTGGCGGCGAGCAAGATCTATCAGGGAAAGAACTATACCGATTCCGCCGCCTTGGATTACTATTTGCGCGGCCGCGCGCGGGACAAAATGCATCCTGCGACTGCCGATCAGCTTGAGGAATGGCTCATCATGCTCAAGGAAAAGGGCGAGAAGGAGACCTTCCGCCATATCCGCAAAATTGCAAACCGATAAAAAGATCCCCGTAAGCGATTGGCGTGATACTCTTATCGGAGTATCACGCCAGTTCTATTCGCCTCTCGGCGAGTTCTATTGCTTCGCAGTGATATTCGGCTTACGCCGAGTGATATTCGCTTCGCGAGTTTTGGAGGCGAATAGAATATCACTGAAGCCGCAAGGCTTCAATATCAC
>JAFWAA010000002.1 GCA_017507905.1 Clostridia bacterium
GGAGCAGGTGGGCGGGGTCGAACTCTGCACAAGCGCCCTCCGCAGTCTCTGCAGATTTCCTTGTGGATTTCGGCGCTTTGGCGTTTTGTTGCGCTCTCGACGAGCGCATTTCGCAAGCGAAACCCAAAACGCAGTGCGATTCTTCCCTACCAATTATCCGCACCAACAAAGGAGCAGATGGCGGGGTCGAACTCTGCACAAGCGCCCTCCGCAGTCTCTGCAGATTTTTCTGTGGATTTTGGCGCTTTGGCGTTTTGTTGCGCTCTTGACGAGCGCATTTCGCAAGCGAAACCCAAAACGCAGTGCGATTCTTAGCGACCTGTTACCCGCACCAACAAAGGAGCAGGTGGGCGTTTGCCCACCTGCTCCTTTGTTGGTGCGGGTAACAGGGGTCGAACCTGCACGCCAAAGACACAAGATCCTAAATCTTGCGCGTCTGCCAATTCCGCCATACCCGCATATGGGGCGCCGTCCTCCCGTTGTCTCTTGGGAACACGGTCGCCCGTTTTTTGTTTTCCGTTACGGAAAAATCATTCTCTGTTTGCCGTCTGCGCCATGGAGAGCAGGCTCTCGCAAATGGCCTCTGCCGCCGGACGTCCCTCCGAAAAGCGCTCCATGCTCGCCGTCTGGCGTCCTGCAAGCTCCTCTCGGCTCATCACGCGGTTGACCGCGGACGCCACCTGCTTCCAATTCTTCGTGCCGATCGCCACTCCGCTTCGGGTAAGAAAATCAAAATTCCTCGTCTCGCATCCCGGAACGGCGTCGATAAACACCATCGGTCGGCGCAAGGCGATCGCCTCGCTGGTCGAAAGTCCTCCCGGCTTTGTGATGTAAAGATCCGTAGCCGAAAGGTACAGCGGCATTCGATCGGTAAAGCCGATCACCAAAAGCCGCTCGGAGGCATAGGGCAAGAGTGCCTCGTAGGTCTTCTTATTGCTTCCGCAGATCACCGCGAGAAACGCGTCACTCGGCAAGGCCTCCACCAGCGCAAGCGCCCCCTTCTCCATGCGTCCGCAGCCCATGCTTCCGCAGGAAAGCAGCACCATGCGTGCATCCTCCCGAAGGCCAAGGAGCCGTCTTGCCTCCTCCCTCTCGGGAGCCTCGAAGAATGCGCTCCGCACGGGAATGCCCGTCGAAGAGATCCGCCCACGCGGTACGCCGTTGCGGACGAACTCCCCCGTAAGAGCGGGGTGCGGAATATAAAACCGATCCATCTCCAATTGCCCGACCCCCGGGCTGCAGGTATAGTCGGTGGCCAGAAAGGCGGTTGGCGGCAGGCTCACGCCGCGTCGGCGAAGCTCCGTGACCATCATTCCCGCAAACGCATGCACGCAAAGCAGGGCGTCGTAGCCCTCCTCAAGCTTTTTCTGCAGGGCGGGAGCCCCCTTTGCACATTGTTCGTAAATAAAGCGGACCGAATGCCTCTCCTCAAAGCGGTAGCCAAGACCAAAGAGCCTCGGCAGTTTTTGGTAAACGTAGGAATGTCCCTTGCTGATAAAGTCGGAGACCTTCTCGGAAATGAAGGCCAATGCGTCTACAATCTCGTATTCCGCGCCTTTTTTTTCGAGCGCCTCCGCGATGGCTCCGGCCGTGGAATTGTGACCGGCACCCGTGTTAGCGGACAGAATGAGTACGCGCATTCCGTTTTCTCTCCTCTCTCTCCGCAAGACGCTTTGCCAGAGCAAGAAGCGCCGGGCGGTTGTAGCGTTGGATCAGGATAAAGGGCAGGTTTCCAAGGAAGACGAGGAACGAAAGAAGTACGCCCACGCTATTTTTCCAGAACAGATAGACCACTCCGCCGCAAAGGGCAAGCAGCCAATGGATCAGCTCGGCCACGCAGGTCTCGCGCACGAGGATCATGACCTTCTCCGCGGTCGGGCAGGTTCCCACGCGCTTGGGGATCATGTCCTTCATCACGCGGCTCATGTCGGGCAGCTGATCCTTCCAGTCGCGGATCCGCAGCTTGTCGTAGATCTTCCCCTCCCTCTCCCAGGCAAAGGCGCGAAAGGGAAAGCGGTCGGGGTGAAACCATGCGCGTGGAAGCGCCTCGCCCACGTAGTGCGAGAGGATCCCCACCACCAGGACGAACAAGCAGGATTTCAGCAGGGCCATAATGCGTTTTCCTCCGTTCTTTCGCGGTCGGGAAGCGTTTGCTCTGCCGCGCGTGCCTCACGTCTTCCCTTCCGATCCAGCAGGTGGAAGGCAAAGGGATAGCAGATCGCGCAGAGTGCAAGGGCGGCAAAGACGTCCAGGATCGAGTGCTGCTTGAGAAAAACGGTGGACAGACAGATCAGGACGTTGGAAATATGGAAAAACAACTTCCAGCCAATGCCCCGAAGTCTTGGCGCGCGGTGCCCTGCCAGGGTCACCGCCACAGAGCCCAGCACGTGAATGGAGGGGCATACGTTGGTGTTGGTGTCAAAGGCGTAAAGATGTTGCACGATGCGCGTCAGCAGATTGTCCCGTGCAAAGCTCTCGGGGCGCAAAAGCTGCATATTGGGCCAGAGCAGATAGATCACCATCGTTGCGCTGTAGGTCAGCATAATGAAGTACATACAGTCCCTGAAGGTCTGCCGATCCAGGATCAGCCCGTAGATCAGCATGCCCACGATATAGGCAAACCAAAAGTAGTAAGGGATCACGAACCACTCGCAAAAGGGGATCATGGCGTCAAGACCGCAGACCACCTCCGTAAAGCGAAGGGGAGATCCCGTCAGCTTCTCCCAAAGCATCGGCCACCATTTCTCCACGCTTCCAAAGACGATGCCGTAGAGCGGCCAGTAGAAAAGGAAAAACAGGTGGTTATATTTTCTTGAGGTCAGAGTAGAGGGGCGCAGGTCCCGATAGTAACCAAGCTCCCTCAAAAGCGATTTCCAAAAGCGTTTCAATGCATTGTCCTCGATTTCCGCGGTTTTTCTGTCGACAAGCTCAACTGCTTATCTCTCATTATACCACAAAGCCTCGGCTTTTGCAACCCCTTTTTGGAAAAGGGAGACCGACCGTCAAAAAAGGGGGGGAGAGCCTCGGCAAGCCCTTCCCCCCTTGATGGGGAGAACGCCTATTGCTCCTCCCCTCCCGTGCCCCCCGCCCGTCTGACGGCAGGGATCGCCAAGCGGGCAAGCATCAGCACGGGAGGCCCCAGGATCATGCCAAGCACCCCAAAGAGCCGAAAGCCCGCGTACCCCGCGAACAGGGTGAGGAGCGGAGAGAGCCCAAGGCTCTTGCCCACGAGCCTCGGCTCAAGGATCTGCCGCAAAAGGAGCATCACGCCGTAAAGAATGAGCAGTCCCACGCCGAGAAACATCTTTTTTTGCAGGAGCATGACCGCCGCCCAGGGCAAAAGCACCGTGCCCACACCGAGAATGGGGAGCATATCCACCAGCGCCGTGAGCAGGGCGAGCAAAAAGGCATAGCGCACGCCAAGCACCGAAAAGCCGAGAAAAAGCACCAGAAGGGTGATGCCAAGCAGGATCAGATAGGCGCGCAGATAGCGCCAGGAGAGGCGCCTTGTCATGGCACGCCAGCGCGGGATCGCCTCCTGCAGCCCTGCGGGAAGATGGGAGACCAGCCTTCCCGAAAGGCGGTCGCCGTCCACGCAAAAATAGAAGCCCGCGATCACCGTGATCACCGAGACCAGAAGGATCCCGGGCAGGGCGGAAAGCACGCGCCCGGCAATACGGGGGAGCGCCGCGCTGAGCGAGGAGACGAGGCTCTGCAGAGCGGTCGAGAGCATCTCGCCAAGCGCCTCGGCGTGCCCCTCTCCCCGCAGACCGAAGCGCGCAAGAAAGGCCTCCAGACGCAACAGCAGCTGCTCCACGCCCCCGACGGGGTCCTCCGTCGCAAAAAAGCCCTCAACCAGCTCCCCCACCTCCAAAAAGAGCCGCCTTGCCGAAAGGCCGAGCGCGAGGAGCACCCCCGAAAAGAGCAGGAGCAGAAGAATGGGCGCCAGCACCCGCTCCGAGAGGGGCAAACGGCGGCTAAGGCGTCTTGCCGCAGGCAGGACGGCGCGCGATAGCAGATAGGCAACGAGGAACGGAAGAATGCAGGGGAGCAGATAGCGAAGAGCAAGAAAAAGCGCACCGCCCAAAAGCAGAGCGCAAAACAGAAGCTCGGCCAGATGCCGAACGCGTGCCTCGTTCACCGAAGATCGCCTCCCTTCCCTCGGACAGGTCTTTTTTCTCTATCTTATCCGCCGCGGGAGCAAATTATTTCTCATTTTCAAAGAAAACCTTGACACCTCCCTCTTTTTTTGATAGAATAATGCTTGTAAATGCAAAAAACACAAACGTAAAGAGAGGTTATTCCATGAAAAAAGCATCTGTTCTCCGTCTTCTTTCCCTGCTTCTCGCTCTGCTGTGCATGGGTGCGCTTCCCCTGCTTCTTTCCTCCTGCGAGGAGGACGGCATCACCTTTGGCGAGATCGAGGGCTATACCGCAAGCGAGGAGATCACCGAATACGTCCGCATGAACCTCACCTACACCACGGCAACGGGTGAAGAAAAGGGCGGCTCGGTCGTGATCCGTCTTTACTCCTCCGTCGCCCCCATCACGGTCGCCAACTTCCAGGAGCTGGTCTCCGAGAAGTTCTACGACGGCCTGATCTTCCACCGCATTCTCAAGAGCGGCGTCAGCATCATTCAGGGCGGCGACCCCGAGGGAACGGGCTACGGCGGCTCGGATCAGACCATCAAGGGCGAATTTGACGCCAACGGTTGGTCCAACCCCCTGAGCCACACGCGCGGCGTCATCTCCATGGCACGCAGCAATTCCTACAACTCGGCGTCCTCCCAGTTCTTTATCCTGGCCTCCGACTACCCCTACTGGGACGGCAGCTACGCCTCCTTCGGTGAGGTGGTCTACGGTATGGACGTGATCGACGCACTCGTTGCCGTTCCCGTGGGAGCTAATGACCGTCCGCTCGATCCCCCCACCATCGTTACGGCAAGCTTCGTTACTCCCGAGCAGTAAGCAGGACGTATGCTGATCCTCGTCACCGACCGACGGGCGTTTGGCGAGTCCCTGGCATCGCGCCTTTTGCAAAGCGGCATCTTCTCCCTGCGCGCCTCCCATGACGCGGCCTCCTTTCTCTGCGAGGCCAAGGATTGCGGAGGCGTTCTGCTTGACGGAGCGGCATCGCCGCAGAAAAGCGAGGCGCTCTGCCGTGAGCTGAGGGCGCGCTATCCCGAGCTGCCAATCGCCCTCATGCTCCCAAAGGGGTATCTGCCCACGTCTCCCGCCGACCGATTTTTGCGTGAGGGAGAGGAAGAAATGACCGACGCCCTGCTCGACTTTTGCCACACGCTGTGCGGCTGGCCGACGGGGGAGATGAGCACCTTTTCGCTCACCGTGGGCAAGGATCCCGCAGGGACGCGCTACATGGGCTATCCCCTGCCCCTCTCCCCGCGCGAGCATATCCTTTTGCGCTGTTTGTTCTACCGCGCACCGCGCCTGACCTCGTGCGACGATCTTCTCTCGCTCTGCTATCCCACCGATCCTCCCACCGCCGCCTCGCTCTCGGTGACCGTTTCGGCCATCAACCGCCGCGCAAGCGCGATCGATCCGCGTCCGCTGATCGTCAACGTCTACGGCAAGGGCTACCGCCTGCGGCGAGGCATTCTTGACTGAACCCAAAAAGAAAGGATTTTCCATGACCACCTTGATCCTTGTCCGTCACGGACAGAGCAACACCAACCTCGAGCATCGCTTCACGGGGCAAGGGCACGCCGTGCTGACCCCGCTTGGGCAGACGCAGGCCGAATGCACCGCGCGCTATCTCGACGGCTTTTCCATCGACGTCATCTATTCCAGCGACCTCGTTCGCTCTATGCAGACCGCCGAGGCCACGGCAAAGCGGCAGGGGCTTTCGGTGATCCCGAATAAGGCTCTGCGCGAGATCGACGCAGGACTTTGGGAGGGACGCCCCTACCTGGAGCTGAAGGCCGCCTACCCCGAGGAATACGCCCGCTGGACCGACGATCTCGGTCGCGCAAGGCCAAACGGCGGCGAGAGCGTTTTGGAGGTGGGCGAGCGCATCTGCCGCGAGGTGGACCGCCTGGCTCTGCTCCATAAGGGAAAATGCGTGGCCGTCTTCAGTCACGCCACCCCCGTCCGCATGGTGGGGTGCTACTGGCTCGGCGTTCCCTTTGCGGAGGCCGCCTCCGTTCCGCGCTGCAGCAACGCCTCGGTAACGGTTGCCGAATACGACGACGAGGGCCACTTCGTCCGCCTCGTGGAATACGCCCACGACGAGCATCTGGGAAAGAACCAAACCTTCCTCCCCAAGGGCCTTGCCTGAAAGAGAAAACCGAATAACGCCTGCACGGTGCAAAAAGAGCAACCGTACAGGCGTTTTTTCTTATCCCTCGATCGCGCCCGTGATGCGCAGGGCGATGGCCGAGCAATCGTCGTGCTCCTCCCGCGAGGCGGCGTGCAGGCAGATCCGATAGACGATCTCCTCGGGCGTCCGCTCGCCGCACTCCGCAAGCATCTCCTCAAGCCATCTGCCGTCATCGTCCTCGGGCAGAACGCCGTCGCTGACCAGGACGACCGTATCCCCGATGCGGAGCGGAAAATCCGTAGCCTTGGCGTCCAGCGCCTCGATGATGCCGATGGGCGCCGTTCCCGCCTCCAGGCGATGCACCTCACCGCGCCGCACCACAAAGCTTGGCGCCGCGCCGCTCTTGATGAAGGAGGCCTCACCCGTCATCAGATCCAGCTCGAGCAGATCCACCGTGGAGGAGCATTCGCAAAGGCTGTTCGCCCCGCGCGAGCGGATCATGTTGTTGAGCATACGCAAGGAGGTCCAGGCGCGGTTGCCCGCACGGAGCATCTTTTCGAGGAAGACCGAGCAAAGCCCCGAGGTAAAGGCCGCCTCCCGACCTGCTCCCATGCCGTCGCTGATCAGGGCGTAAAAATAATCCCGCTTGCTCGAAAAGAGGTTGACGCTGTCTCCGCTGACGCCGCCGTCGGCCGAGACGTTGTTCTCTGCGCCAAGCACGGCGATGCGCTTTTGGGCGCGCAGGATCAGCGTTTGCACGCCCTCCTCAAGCTCCAGGCTCGGACGCCCAAGCTCCAGACCGCACATCTCGCCAAGGTCGGCGCGAAGCACCTCCTCGGTCACCCTGGAGGCAGAGGTGTCCGCACCGCGGATCAGGATCTGCCGACGGCGGTTGCCGTAGACCGTGACCGAGGAAAAGCCCACCCCCGCGTCGCGCAGGTATTCCGCGATCCGTTTCTCTAGCACCTCGTCAAAGCGGTATTCGCCGTCGTCCTCCTCCAGCGCGTCGTTGATGATGCTGGCCGCCGCCTCGTAGTCCATGGCAAAGATCTCGGTGCGGTTGTTGCGCAGCATCTCCCCCGTCAGGGTCGCGCAATCGCGGTTGACGGTGTCGAGGATCTGCTCGACCGAGGCGCATCGGCGGCGAAGGCTCTCGGGGATCTCGTCAAGCGAAACGCGTCCGCGCGTGTGCAGGCGCGAGATCAGCGTATTGACGGTCGAAAGCGTGGCAGGATACTCCAGCCCCCAGCAGACCGTCTTGTTCGGGCAATCGGCGCAGTGCAGGTCAAAGGCGTTGTCGCACAGACGGCGAAGATCCAGCGCGCCAGGGCGGCGAAAGCGGTCGCTGAGCGTGTAGAACATCTCCGAAAGGGAGGAAAAGGCATCCGAGATTCCCCGAAAGCGCTCGTTGGCATCCCGACAGCGCGTCTCGGAGAGCATTCCCTCCTCCGCACGCTCGCGTTTTTTCTCCTTTTCCTCCGCCTGCTCCTTTCCTTCTTCATCCGCGGCCTGCTTTCGTCCGCGCAGGCGTTCAGCCACGGTAAAGACCGTTCCGCCAAGCAAAAGCGGCGGCAAAAGCAGAGGCAGAGCGCGCACGCCACCGACGTAGATCCCCCAGGAGAGGAAGGCGCCAACGGCCGTGAGAACGCCTCCCTGCGGATGCTCGCGCCTGCCCACCAGCGCGTAGGCAAGCGCCGCCAGAAGGAAGGCGGGGGCATAAAGCGGCTCGTAGGCGATGCCCACGAGCAAGCCTGCCCCGACTCCCAGCCAAACGCCTCCTCGCGCGCAGACGTGCAGCGTCAGATAGAAGGCCAAAAGGGCCGCAAAGGAGAACCCGAACAGCCAAAGCCGCTCGGCGGCAAAGACCAGCGAGAACAGTAGCACCCCATGGGAAAGCACGAGCAGGATCCGATCCCGCGTCCGCCCGTCCAGAGCGATCGCATAGAGAATGAGGGCCGAGGGCGTGACGAAAAGACCGAAGACCAGGGCAAAAAGATCGTAGTACTGAAAGCCTCCCTCGATCACGCGCCAGATAAGGATCAAAAGGCTTGCCCCCACGGCGATCCCCACGCGCCAAAGCAGACTGCGGCAAAGCACCGCGCGCATCTCCCGAGCAAGGCGCACGCCCGTTTTCCAAAGCGGCGTCTCCGCAATTCCCGTGGCGATCCGCCGCCAAAGGCCCTCGCGCTTGTCCTTTTCCGCGTCCTCCTCCGTCCCGTCACGCGAAGGACGGCTCTCCCGAAGCCGCTTGCGCAGGGCTTGTCCCACACGGGCGTCCTGCTCCTCCTCCTCGAGAAGCAGACCAAGCACGCCGCGCAAAAGGGCGGCCGCACAGTAGGCGCAAAGGTAGACCAAGGGCGCCTCCATGCGAAGGAGCGCCGACACGATCAGCCCGAGCAGAATGGCTACCGTGTGTCCGCGCGAGGCGCAAAGCAGGGCCAGCCCCAGAGGGAACGTGCCAAACAGCATCTCCGCGTGACCAAGCACGTAGCCTGCGCCTCCGAACAGAATTTGCTCCAGGGCAAGGCTCAGCCATGCTCCTGCCCTTCCCGTCTTTGCTTCGCGGCCGACGTCCGCCCTGCTTCTTCCCGTTTCTTTTGCCTGCTCCTGCATCTTTTTTCTTCCTTTCCTACCGCAAAGAGTGCGGTTTTGCTCTTCCTTTCCTATTTTACTCTTTTTCCCGTGCGGAAACGGTCGAAGCGGGAGGGGAAAATCCTGACCCTTTTGGGAGAGGAAGGACAAAAAAAGCCCCCCACGCTCGTTTTTTTGCGAACGGGGGACAAAAAAAGAGGGGATCCTCTCCCCTTTGGGCAGATTCCGACGAAGGACGTCGCACGATTTTTCACGAAACGGAAGCTTTTCTCGCAAAATTTTGGCAGGGGTATTGCTTTTCGCCACGGTCTCTGCTATAATGGAGGCAGAAAGAAAAAAAGCAGAAAAGGAGAACCCCTATGCGGATCGTAAAGCTTTTGATCGCCCTGCTCATTCTGGCAGGGGCCATTGTCCTCGCCTCCCTCCTCTGGTGGGTATTCAACGAACTGATCTGGCAATACGCAATGTAAAAGCAGAAAATAAAAGCCCGTCTTCGTATGCGTGATACACTCACCGCTACGAAAACGGGCTTTTTTTGATCAATGATGAATCCGCACGAGGCGGCCGAGGGCATCGCTCATGGCGTCGGCAAGAAGGTCGATCTCCTCCTTGGTGTTGCTGTGGCTGAGGCTGATGCGAATGGAGCAGGTGATCTCCTCGGGAGAGAGACCAAAGGCCGTGAGCGCGCGGCTTGGAGCCTTGGCGTGCGAGGAGCAGGCCGATCCGCTGGAGATGCAGATGCCGCTTCTGGAAAGCTCGTGCAGCATAGTCTCGCTTCGGATATCGGGGAGACGGACGTTGAGAATGTGCGGCGCACGCGCGCCCATGGGACGGTTGACGGCAAGCGAAAGAGCGAGCAGCTTTTCCTCGGCGTAGTCGCGGAGCTCACGCATTCGCTCCACGCGCGCACCAAGCGCCGAAAAGCCCTCCTCTGCCGCGGCCGCAAAGCCCGCAATGCCAATGAGGTTCTCGGTTCCCGAGCGGAAGCCGCCCTCCTGACCGCCTCCGAGAAGCACAGGGGCAAGATCGCGGCGGCGCAAGGCGTCGGGAGAAACGATCAGCGCGCCAACGCCCTTGGGCGCGTGGATCTTGTGTCCGCTGACCGAAACGAGGTCGGCCGAGAGTGCCTTGGGCAAAAGCTTGCCCTTGAGATAGCCCTGCACGGCGTCGGTGTGCGTCACCACATCGGGGTTCTTTGCCTTGGCCATCGCAAAGGCCGTTCCCACGTCGTAGAGCGCGCCCGTCTCGTTGTTGACCGTCATCAGAGAGACGAGAAACACGCGGTCATTAAGCGCTTTTTCGTAGGCGTCCAGGTCAAGAACGCCCTGTCTCGTAGGGATACGCACCACCTCAAAGCCCTCGCTCTCCAGTGCCGCGACCGTCTTCTCCACCGCGGAATGCTCCGAATCGGTGGTGATGATGCGGCCGCCCTTGCGGCGAGGTTTTCCCAAAGCCGTTCCGCGAAGCGCGAGCAGGTCTGCCTCGGTACCCGAGGCCGTGAAGATCACTTGCCCCGGGGAAAGCGTTCCGCGCAGTCCAAGCGTTGCCGCAACGGTGCGTCTTGCCTGCTCGAGAAGCATTCCCGCACGCACGCCCTCGGGGTGAAGCGAAGAAGGGTTGCCGTAGCATTCCATCGCCTCGCGCATCGCCTCCTTTGCCGCATCGCACAGCGGGGTGGTTGCGCTATTGTCCAGATATACCGTCTTGCTCATTTGCATAAGTGGGGGAATCCTTATTCCAGGATCCCCCTCTCCTTTATGTGAGAATCAGTGAAAGACAAAGGCCTCAAGGATCGCGTTCACCTCGTCGAGGTGCGCGTCAAAGCACTCGGGCCGTGCCGTGTAGGTCACGCTGTAGATCATGCTGCCGTAGGCGGCGATCACCTGCTTGTAGCGGTAGACCGTCTCTCCCACGCGGTAGGTGTATTCGTAAACCGTCGCCTCGCGTCCGCCGAGGTCAAGCTTCTCGCCCGAGGCGATCAGCTGATAATCCTCGCCCGCCGTGTTGATCATTTTCTCCTCGCAGAGCGCGAAGTATTCGGACACGCGCATCTCTGCCTCGGCAGGAAGATAGGGCACCACGCTGACGCTGGAGCGGTCCTCGGGATCGTAGGCGGCATAGACCGTCTGATTGCGGTCGATCACCCAGTCGGTGGGAACGTAAAAGAGATATTTGACGTCCTCGCCCGAGGCGATCTTCATGCCGTCAACCGCAGGGGCGTTCTCATTGAGACCCTTGACGTAATCGAAGGGCTCGTAGGGCGTGTCCGAAAGCACGAAGGTCGAAACGATCTTCTGCATATCGGGGAGCAGACGCTCGTAAAGCGAGACGTCAACGGTAAAGCTCAGCACGTAGAAGGCCTCGTCGGTCTTCTCGCCGATCACGTGCAACAGGCGAAGCTCCTTGCCTGCCACGGTCGCGCCGCAGGAGAACTGCATGGCGTTGAGCTTGTGCAGGGTGACGCTTTTGGTCTCCTCCGCAAAGAGCTCCACCTCGCCGCCAAGGGCGTAGGCACGGAGAGGCTCAAGGAGGTGCTCCTCCCAGAAGATCTCGATGTGCGAGCGCGAGGGCGCATTGGCAAACGCCGCACGCATCTCCTCGGTGATCGCGTATTTCTGCGCGCTGACGGTGGATTGCGTCAGCATATTGTAGTACGCTCCCGACACGCCGTAGTCGGTGTTGGTGTTCCACACCGTGGGAACGTAGAGGCGATAATCGGCTCCTGCGCAGGTAGCAAGCTTCATGCCCTCGGGAACCGAGGCGTCACTCTCAGGTCCCTTCATGCAGGAAACGCAGGCCAGAAGCAGAACAAGGCAAAGCAGGATCAAGGATCCCTTAAGCATCCGTTTCATTCTGTGTTCGTTTCGTCCTTCCTTATGTGATCCTAATCATTCTATCACGTTCCTTGTTGAACATCTTCAACAATCTGTGAATTTTGCGGCGGTCATGCGTCGAGCATGGACTGTGCGGCGGTCAGAATGCCGATCCTTCCGCTCTCGTAGGTCAGTCCTCCCTGGAAGAAGGCGGTATACGGCTCGCGCAGAGGACCGTCGGCCGAAAGCTCGATGGAGCTTCCCTGCGTAAACGCACCTGCCGCCATGATCACGGGGTCGCCGTATCCCGGCATATCCCAAGGCTCGGGGGTGACGAAGGAGTCCACGGGAGAGCCCTTCTGAATGCCGCGGCAGAAGGCGCAAAGCGCGTCGGCACTGCCGGTAATGACCGATTGGATGATGTCGTGCCTCTCCTCGTTCCAGGCAGGCTCAACGGCATATCCCAGCTTTTCAAAGATATAGGCCGCCAGGTGCGCGGTCTTGAGCGCCTGGGCGGTGGTGTGGGGAGCGAAGAACAGCCCCTTATACATCGACTTGTTCTGCCCGATGGTGGCGCCTGCCTCCGCACCGATGCCCACCGAGGTGAGGCGGTAGGACGCAAGCTCCACGGCACGCTTGGTGCCGGCAAGGTAGCCTCCCGTTTCGGCAATTCCGCCGCCGGGATTTTTGATGAGCGAGCCGATCACCAGATCCGCTCCCACCGAGCAGGGCTCAACCGTCTCCACAAACTCACCGTAGCAGTTGTCCACCACCACGTAGACCTCGGGATGAATGGCCTTGACGAAGCGGATCGCCTCGCCGATCTCGGCCACGCTCAGCGTCTTGCGGTTGAGGTATCCCTTGGAGCGCTGAATGAAGACCATCTTGACGCGCTCGCCAAGACGCTCCAACGTCTCTCGAATGGCGGCAAAGTCAAAGCCGCCATCATGGGAGGAAAGCTCGGTCTGGGCATAGTCCACGCCAAAATCGCACAGGGAGCCGTCTCCCGGATTACCCGAAAGTCCGATGACCTCCTCCAGCGTATCGTAGGGCTTGCCCGCGATGGAATACATCACGTCCCCCGGGCGAAGAATGCCAAACAGGCCAATGGAAAGCGCGTGCGTGCCGCTGACGATGTTGTGCCGCACGAGAGCGGCCTCCGCTCCCATGACCTCGGCCCAGATCTCGTCCAGCGTGTCGCGGCCGCGATCGTCGTAGCCGTAGCCCGAGGAGGATTGGAACATCGCGTCTGCCACGCGGTGGTTGCGGAAGGCGTCCATCACGCGAGCGGTATTCTCATAGGCGATGCGGTCAATGCGTGCAAAATGCGGGGCCAGTGCCCTCTCGGCCTCCTCGGCCAGCGTGTTGATGCGTTCGGAAAATTGCATAGGTCCTTGAAAAAGCCTTTCTGTCTTGGATTTTCCCCTGTACGGGGGAGGTGTCCTGCCTTACTCGGCAGGCTCCTCGGGCGGAAGCTCGTTGACGAGGAAGGCGCTGGTGTCGGAGCGCTCCTCCTGTGCCGTCTCACGTCCCGAAATGTCGTCGTAGAAGATCGCGTTCGCCGTAGCCGAGTAGGCGGCCAGCGGATAGATCGCCAGCATACCCAGTCCGCAGGTGATCATGCTTGCAACGGCGGCCAGCATGGACCAGCCGATAAAGCTGAACTGCAGGCAGAAGAGCCTCCACTTGTTCCCCTTCATCAGCGTCACCGAGGCACGAAGCACCTCGACCGCGCGCATTTCGGGATGGTCGGCCGCGATGTAGAAGATCATCGCATAGCGATAGGAGAAGACGGCGACCAGTGCGACCAATCCAAAATAGAAGGCCAGCACGAACGGGATCAGGATAAAGGGAGTGGCAACCTCAAAGATGGCCACCAGCAAAACGGTCAGAATGCAGATGGCACCGATCATGACCAGCGCGCCAAGCATGGCGATGCCCACAACAATGAGCATATAGAGCGAATACAGTCCGATAACGCGTCCCAGGCCCTGCTTAAAGCCCGAGAAGATCATGCCCATCGCAAAGGGCTTTCTGTCCACGGCATTGAGGTGAACGCGTGCAAGGCCGACCGTAAAGGGGCCGCCCAGCACGAAGGCCACGGCAAGCATCAGCACGTACATCAGCAAAAGGCCGATAAAGGGGAGGAAGGAGATGGTAGGGTCTCCGCCCTCGGCCATCAACGCGCCAACGATCGCCATCACAAAGCCTGGAATGACGCTCAGACCAATCGCGGCCTCAAGGATAAAGGCGCTCACGAATTGTGCAAGGGAGAGGTTGACCCAGTTCCCCTGCAGGACGTTGCGTGCACAGCGGCGGTAGTAGGCCGCATTCTTCGGCTCGGAGGGAGCGTAATAGGAGGGATTCGTATCGGGTTGGAAGTTGTTGTTCATTTTCGGGTTCCTTTCATGAAGGCAAGGTAAAGAGCGTAGCGGCTCAATCTACGGAATAGTCATCAGGATTCAAACTGGGAAAGACGGCCTCACGGGCGGCGGAGCGGTTGGCCGCGTCGTCATAGAAGGCGGTGCGGGCATGCTCGGTGTAGGGAGAGAGGAAAAGCGTTGCCACGGCCGCGCCCAGTCCGCAGGTGCAGCAGGCGAGCAGAGCGGCAAGCAGATACCAGCCGATAAAGCTCAGATCCAGGCAAAAGAGCTTCCCCTTCTTGCCCTGCATCATGGAGGCAGCGTTGCGGAAGGCGTCGGTCACCGAGGTCTCGGGGAACTCGGCAAGGATCGTGTTCACGAAGATATAGCGATAGGAAAGGATCACCTGCAGGATCAGCGTGGCGATCGAGCCGAGGAACAAAAGCAGAAGGCCAAGCGAAAGAAGCGGAAGCGTCTGCTCCGCGATCTCGGGAATGGTGGCGGACTCGGGGTCCGACATAGCTGCAATGAGGGCACGGAAGAAGCTTGAGCCAAGCGTGTGGTAGATAAAGGCGGCCGGCAGGATCGTGGGGATCGCCGCCGCAAGCGAGATCAGCATATAGATCAGCTGTGCCAGCACCGACTTGCCAAAGCAGGTGCGGAAGCCGTAGAACAGCGTATCCAGCTTCAAGGGCTTGCCGTTGATGGCGTCCAGACGGAATTTCTCGTAGCCGACAAGAACCGGTCCGCCAACCGTCAGGGAGAGGACCGTGCTCAGCACGCCCAGAACCCCCACAACGGGCAGGACGAAGGAGAGCGAGATCGTCTTCATGAGCGTGCTCAGGCTGGAGGTGAAGGATGAGATCACGGAGGAAATGCCGTTTACGAGCAGGAAGCTGAGGAAGGAGGCCAGAATGATGATGCCAAGGTTCTTCTTCATCGTCTCCCTTGCGCGGGAGCGGTAGTAGGATGCGTTACGGCGATGGGGTGCCGGTGCCGCAGTATCGTAGCTTTGATTGTTCTGATCCATGAGAATCTCCTTTTCTTTTGCCTCCCACGGGAGGGCGATAATGGAAAGAGGTACGGATGTATTATAGCACGCCGTCCTCGCTTAGTCAAGAGAAACGGCAAAATATCTGCTCCCGCCGAGCCGTTTTGCCCCAAAAGAGCGCTCTGCGCGTCAGTCCTCGGTCTGCGCGAGGACCAAACGGCGAAAGGTCTCGCCGCGCTCCTCAAAATTGCGAAAGGCGTCGAAGCTTGCGCAGGCAGGCGAGAGAAGGACGGTGTCCCCTGCCCTCGCATAGCCCTTGGCCAGAGCCACGGCCCGTGCAAAATCCGCGTCTGCCAGAACGGGGATCTCCTCCCCCGTGCGCGCGGTGTGCGCCAGAAGCGCCTCGCGAATGCGCCCTGCCGTAGCCCCCGTCAGCACCACGGCCTTGGCGCGTGCGCAAAGCACCTCGGCAAGGGGGGCAAAGGAGAGCTTTTTGTCATACCCTCCGCAGATCACGATGGGCTTCTCGGCAAGCGCCGAGAGAGCCGCCGCCGTGCGCGTGGGGCTGGAATCGATGGAGCTGTTGTAGTACTTGATCCCGCCGCGCTCACAGACCAGCTCCAGTCGGTGCGGAACGCCGCGAAAGTCCCTCGCCACCTGCACGATGCTTTCGGGCGAGGCGTAGCCCTCGGTCAGACCGATGGCCGTCATGTAGTTTTCCAGATTGTGCCGTCCAGGCAGGCGGATCTCCTGCGCCGAGAGCAGATGCCGCTCCCGCGCGCCGTCAAAGAGGCGAACGCTTCCCTCCCGATCCGCAAAGATCGCGTGGTCGCCCTCTCGCATAAGAGGGGCAAATTCCCTCACGCTCTGCCTGAGCGAGGAGAACCAGGTGACGCACCGTCCCGACGAGAGCGCCATCTCGCGCACCGTGGGATTTTCCGCGTTCGCCACGAGGCGGCGGTTAGGCGAAAAAGCGAAGATGCGGCGCTTTGCATCGGCGTATTCCTGCATATCGGTATGCCAATTCAGATGATTGGGCGTGACGTTGGTGATGGCCGAGACCTCGGGCGAGCGCGTGGCGTTTTGCAGCTGGAAGCTGGAAAGCTCCATCACCACGAGGTCCCCCGCTTTCGTTTGCTCCAGAAAGGAGGTGGGCGGAATGCCGATGTTGCCGCCAACGAAGACGCTCCCCTCCCCCGTTCTTGCCCGTTCCGCGCGCAGGATCTCGCCCGCAACGCTCGTGGAGGTGGTCTTGCCGTCGCTTCCCGTAATGCCAAGCACGGTCGCGGGCGTCATCTCCAGAAAAAGCTCGATCTCGGAGGAAAGGATCGCGCCCCTTGCCACCGCGTCCGTAAACGCAGGCAGATCGGGACGGAGTCCCGGAGCACGAAAGAGGATCTCCTCCTCAAGGTCCTCCAGATAGCCCTCTCCCAGGCGGAGAGTGACCCCCATCTCGCGAAGACGCACGGCGTAATCGCCAAGCTCCGTCTCGCTCTTGCGGTCGCGCGCGGTCACGCGCGCGCCCAGGCGAAGCAAAAGCTCCACCAAGGGCCGATTGGAAATTCCCAGCCCGATCACCGCGCAGGACGCGCCGCAAAGCCGTTGTCTCCATTCCGTTGCCGTCATGCCAAAGGCCTCCCCTCGTTTTTCTCGGTTTCTCCCTCTATTATATTCTTTTTTTGCCCACCTTGCAAGGGAAACCGAAGAAAAAATCGCATTATTTTGAAAATTCGGCGCTTTTACCCCTTTTCAAACCGCTCTTTTTCTGTTATAATAGAGAATGATAGGTTCAAGTAGTGCAGAAGAAAGGAGCTTTTCCTCTACATGGCAGGCAAGAAAGACATTCAACAGGAATACAACGATCAAAGCATAAAGGCCCTGAAAGGCGCGGATCGCGTACGCAAGCGCCCTGCGGTCATCTTCGGCTCGGACGGCCTTGAGGGCTGCGAGCATTCCTTTTTTGAGATCCTTTCCAACTCGGTGGACGAGGCAAGAGAGGGTCACGGCTCGGAGATCCGCATCAAGGTCTTCCTCGACAAGAGCATCGAGGTGGACGACCGCGGACGCGGCGTTCCGCTTGGCTGGAACGAGGCCGAGGGACGCTGGAACTGGGATCTGATCTACTGCGAGCTTTACGCAGGCGGTAAATACGACAACAACGAGGGCGGCTCCTACGAGTATTCCCTGGGTCTTAACGGTCTTGGTGCCTGCGCGACCCAGTGCAGCTCGGAGTTTATGACCGTAAAGTCCTACGACGGCAAGATCGAGCGCAGCATCTCCTTCAAGAAGGGCAACGTGGACGGCGAGCTGCAGGAGCGTCCCCTCTCTCCCAAGGAGAAGCGCACGGGCACGGTGGTGCATTGGCGTCCCGACCTTGAGGTCTTTACCGACGTCAACATTCCCCACGATTTCTTCCGCGACGTGCTTCACCGCCAGTCGGTGGTCAACGCGGGCATCTCCTTTATCCTGCTGATCGAGCAGGAGGACAAAAGCTTTACCGAGGAGAAATTCCTCTATGAGAACGGCATCTCGGATTATATCACCGAGCTTGCGGGCGAGGCCTCCCTCACTGCCCCTGTCCTTTGGCACATGGAGGCGCAGGGACGCGACCGCGAGGACAAGGACGACTACAAGGTCAAGGCCGACATCTCCTTCTGCGTATCCAATACGGTAAGCACCCTGGAGTACTACCACAACTCCAGCTATCTGGAGTACGGCGGATCCCCCGACCGCGCCGTGCGTCTGGCCTTTACCTACGCGCTGGACAAGTACCTCAAGGCCAACAACCGCTATACCAAAAACGAGAGCAAGATCACCTTTGCCGACGTGGCCGACTGCCTGGTGCTGGTCATCAACAGCTTCTCCACCTCGACCTCCTACGAGAACCAGACCAAGAAGGCGATCAACAACACCTTTATCTGCGACGCGCTCAACGAATTTTTGCGCCGTCAGCTCGAGATCTACTTTATCGAGAACCCCAAGGCCGCCGAGCTCTTCGGCAACCAGGTGCTCATCAACAAGCACAGCCGTGAGAGCGCAGAGCGCGCACGCGTGGACGTCAAAAAGAAGCTGGCAGGCTCCATCGACGCCGCCAACCGCGTGGAAAAATTCGTCAACTGCCGCTCCAAGGACCCGAACGTGGCCGAGCTCTATATCGTAGAGGGTGACTCCGCACTGACCTCCTGTAAGCTGGGACGCGACGCGGAATTCCAGGCCATCATTCCCGTAAGAGGTAAGACGCTCAACTGTCTCAAGAGCGACTACGACAAGATCTTCAAGAACGAGATCATCACCGACCTGTTGAAGGTCATCGGCTGTGGCGTGGAGATCCGCAGCAAGAAGCAGAACGACCTGAGCGCCTTCGATCTGAACAATCTGCGTTGGTCCAAGATCATCATCTGTACCGATGCGGACGAGGACGGCTTCCAGATCCGCACCCTGCTCCTGACTCTGTTCTACCGCCTGCTCCCCACCCTGCTGGCCGAGCATAAGGTCTTCATCGCCGAGTCTCCCCTCTTTGAGATCACCACCAAAGACGAGACCCTCTTTGCCTTTGACGAGTTTGAAAAGGCCGAGATCCTCAAGAAGCTGGGCAACAAGAAGTACACCCTCCAGCGCTCCAAGGGACTTGGCGAGAACGAGCCCGAAATGATGTGGCAGACCACCATGAACCCCGAAACCCGCCGCCTCATCTCGGTTTCTCCTGCCGACGCCGCCGCCACCGAGATCATCTTTGACACCCTGCTTGGCGACAACCTTCCCGCGCGCAAGAAATTCATCACCGAGAACGGAAGCCGCTATATGAAGGACATCGACGTCTGATGTTTTGAAAAAAAGGACGCATTATGAATTTATGTGATTTGAAAACCGTTCGGCAGATCATGTCCGCCTTCCACCTCACCTTTCGCAAGGAGTTCGGCCAGAACTTTCTGACCGACCGCATGGTGGTGGAGGATATTGCCGAGGAATGCTGCGCCGACCCCGAAAGCACGATCCTGGAGATCGGCCCGGGCATCGGCACGCTGACCTACGAGCTGGCGCTCCGCCGCCGCGAGGTGGTGGCGCTTGAGATCGACCGCGGTCTGATCCCCGTTCTGCAATACACGCTGGGCGAATTTGACAACGTGACCGTCCACAACCAAGACGTGATGCAGGTGGATCTCGGCGAGCTTCTCACCCCCTACTTTGCAAAGGGACCCGTGTCGGTCTGTGCCAACCTTCCCTATTACATCACCACCCCCATTCTGATGAAGCTGCTCGAGAGCGGCCTCCCCTTCGACTACATCACCATTATGATCCAGTCCGAGGTGGCGGACCGCCTCTGCGCCAAGGCAGGAAGTCGGGATTACGGCGCCATCACGGCAGTGCTGGCCTACTACGGTGAGGCCGAGCATCTCTTTACCGTGCCCGCCGACCGCTTCGTGCCCGCACCCAAGGTCAATTCCGCGGTCATTCGCATTCGCCTGCACAAGGAGAAGCCCTACCGCCCAAAGAACGAGGCGCTTTTGTTCCGCACGATCAAGGCCGCCTTCGGACAGAGGAGAAAGACGCTTTCCAACGCCCTTTCGGCAGGCTTCCCGGAGCTTTCCAAGGAGCAGATCAACGCGATCCTTGCCGCCTGCGGACACGAGCCCACGATCCGCGGCGAGCGCCTGAACATCGCGCAGTTCACGTCCCTCTCGGACGCCCTCGCCGAAGCCCTCGGGCAGAGCGGATCCTAAAACAATATCTTGATCGAACGGCGCTCGAAAGGGCCGTTCCTTCCGAAACACGGCATACCTCGAAAGAGGTATGCCGTGCTTTTGTATTTGCAAGCACCGCTCCCCGCCTGCGAGAAAAGGAAAACCGCATAAGCGGACATAAAGAAAAGGCTCCCTTGTGGAAAGAGCCTTTTCGTCATCGGTATGCAAATGCGTTCCGCAAAAGGAAGCCTTATCGGTCCTTCCTTTTCCAAAGCCTGAACATCCCCGCCGCAAGGAAAAGAACACCGATGAGCAAAAGCGACAGGAGAGAAATCAGGTGAACGTTTCCATTTGAGCATTGCTGCCAATCGTTAAAATTTACTCGGTAGGAGCTGTTATTTGTGCCAAACAATTGATCAACAACGGCATTCGTGAAATAATACACGACCGTGCTAAGCGCGATACAAATGCCCGTTTTGAGAAACGCATCAAAGCGAAGCGCACAAATCACGGCACAAGCCATCACGGGAAGGAAGGCGTAGCACGTGATCAGGATCGCGGGAACAACGCTGAAGGAATGCCAAACGTGGATATTCAGCAGAAGGAGCACCGTCAACACAAAAGCCGCGGTAAACGAAAGGATAAACTTGTAGCGGGATAGCGCTGTACGGGATAAAAGGATAGGCAAAAAGAGCACCGCATAACCGATCAGAATGCCGATACAAGCCGTTAAAAACCAGGAGAATCCATTCGTATACACTGCACAGGCAAACAAAAGCAGGCAAATCGAAAGATACGTCGAAGCAGAAAAAGCAAGAAGCTTTTTTGAAGGGAAAAAGAAGGTAAAGGACGGGATAAAGGAGTAAGCACAAATCAACGCCGTCCATACGATAAAGAACCAGGAGAGCGTGTGATCCACGGCAAGGTTGCAAATGAAGCAAACCAAGAGGGCCAAGGCATAGGATAGAGTTGGAACCCAAAACCATGCACTGCGAATGACACGGAATTGTCGCGCCTCGTGCTTCGTTTTTCTTGCGTCGGTATCGGTTGAGGCGGTAAGCAATTCGTGTTCGCTGATCGCAAGGACACGGCAAAGATCCGAAATCAAGGTGATGTCGGGATAGGACACTCCTCGCTCCCATTTGCTGACCGCGCCTTCGGTAACAAAAAGCATCTCTGCCAAGTCCTTTTGGGAATAGCCCCTCTCGGTGCGTTTGCTCTTGATGAACGCGCCAAATGAATGTTTATCGGTCATATCTCTTCACCTCCGTCCATAATGATACAGAACCCCACCGTTTCTGTCAATGGATTGTTAAGCCACCCCGCATTTTGATAGAGCGGTGTGCAATTTGGATGGGTCATTCCTCGGCTTACCCTCTATGATGGCACAAAACCGCAGAAAATCAACCTGCGGTTTCTGCTTTTTTGTCGGTAGGCCAAGCTGTTCTTCGGGAGCTATGCCATCAAGACAGCTTCTTTTTTACTTGCTTCTATTGCGCAGCAGATCGGAAAGCGTTTGCGCGTCGGCGTAGCGCAGCGTGACCGTCACGTTGCCCATGTTGTCGGGCGAAAGCTCGCACCTCTCCCAGCCGTCGGGGATCAGAAGACGGTCCTGCGGAAGACGCGCGATGAGATACTCCTCGGTGCGATACCACTGCCCGACCTCAAGATGCTCGAGGTATTCCTCCATCGTCAGTCCGCTCTCCATGATCAGCGCGGCGTGCGGACGTCCCACGTAGCGCAAATGCCACGGCTCGTAGGAAATGCCGGTGATCTCCTCCTTGTCCGCAGGATAGCGAATGATGTAGCCGTACTGCGCGCAGATCCGCGGCAGCATACGCCCGGCGATCGAATTCAAAAAGTGAATGCCCCCAAAGTGCGGAGCGCAAACGTCGAGTGCAAGTCCCGCCTCGTGCTCGCTGCAGCCCACCTTGGCCGCAATGCCTGCCTCGCTCTTGTCTAAGATCTCCTGCTGCTTCTCGGCCGTGCGGTAATCGCTCGTCACGTAGATGCGCACCCCCGTTTCGCGGTAGAGCGCATCACGCAGGCGGATATAGTCGTCCCGCATCAAGGGATGCATTCTCGCGCCGCGGTAGAGGACCAGCTCGGCCTCGTATCCCTCGGGCAGAGGATGCTCGGTGTTGACCAGCATCAGGTTGCGCGTCGCGCGAACGTTGTCCTGCTTAAGGAGCGCCTCCTGCGTCCAGAGCGTACAATGCGAGAGAGGCGGCGACGCCGCAACGAGAGAAAGCGCCTCACGCGTCTCCAGGCGATAGAGGATCGGGAACCACCACTCCCCCCGAAAGGCAAGCAGTGCACCTCCCAAAAGCAGAAGAAGGGCGAGAAGGAGCAGAAGAAGACGGCACCCGAGTGTCCTTCCCTTGCCGCTCATATGGCAAAGCCTCCGTCCACGCCGAGGATCTGCCCCGTGATGAAGGAAGCCTCGGGAGAGGCCAGGAACAGCACCGCCGCGGCAACCTCCTCGGGGCGTCCCAAGCGGCAAAGCGGCGTCTCCTCGGCAAGAGAGCGCTTGGTGTCCCCGTCCAGCGCGGCGTTCATCTCGGTCTCGATCACGCCTGGCTCAACGCAGTTGACCGTGATGCCCGAGGGACCAAGCTCCTTGGCCAGCGCCATGGTCAGTCCGCGAAGGCCTGCCTTGGAGGCCGAATAATGCACCTCCATGGACGCCCCCGTCTTGCCCCACATGGAGCCCACGTTGATGATCCTGCCCCCTCGTGCTTGGCGATCATGCCGCGCACGGCAGAGCGGGTAACGTAAAACGCGCCGTCAAGATTGGTCTGCATCATGCTTCGCCAATCCGCATCCGAAAGCTCGGTAAAGAGCTTGATCTGCGAGATGCCCGCATTATTGACCAGCACGTCGATGCACCCAAGATGGGCGAGTGCCTCCCCCACCGCGCGCTCGGCCGCAGAGGGGTCCGAAATATCCGCCTTCAGCGCGTACGCCCCCGTCTCGGCGGCAAGCGCCTCGGCCGCGTCCTCGGCTTTGTGATAGAGGAAGACCACCCGATCCCCGCGCGCGCAGAATGCGCGGACGCAGGCGCGGCCAATGCCGCGGGAGCCTCCCGTGATCAGTACGTTCGCCATAATTCTATCCTTTCCCATTTCGTTCCGTCGGTAATAAAGAGAACGTCACCCAAAAGATCGGTCCTGAAGATCTCCGCCCCCATCTCGGCAAGACGAAGAAGCGTTGCCCCGTTGGGATGCCCGTAGGGGTTCTCCGCTCCGCAGGAGATCACCGCATACTGCGGACGGACCGCGCGCAAGAAGGCCTCGCTTGATCCGTTGGCCGCACCGTGGTGCGAAACCTTATACAGCTCTGCCGAAAGCGTCTCTTTGCCGTAGCTTGCGAGGAGCGCCTCCTCGGCATCCGTCTCCGCGTCGCCCGAAAAGAGCGCGTGCACCTTGCCGCAGGTGACCTTGACCACCACGCTGCCGCTGTTGCCCTCAAGCAGATCGCCCGAAAACGGGGCAAGCACGAGAAGATCAAGCACGCCCACGCGCATCCGATCCCCCGCGCGTGCGGCGATCACCTCGGCGCCCGTGTCCGCGGCCGCGGAAAGAAAGGCGCTCACGGTCTCGCTCTGCTCCTCGCTGCCGTTGACCCAGACCGTTTCGGTGGGAAAGCTGCGTAGAACGCCGTCCGCTCCGCCGAGATGGTCCTCATCGGGATGCGTAAAGACGGCAAGACGCAAGGAGGTGACGCCCAGCGAATGCAGACGGCTGACCAGAGCCTCCTGCGCGCTTTCGGGTCCTGCGTCGATCAGAACGTCCCCCACCTCGGTGCGCAAAAGGGCGCAGTCACCCTGACCGACGTCCAGAAAGTAGACCTCGGCCACGGCCTCGCCCTCCTCGCGATGGCAGGAGACGAGGGGCAGAACAAGAACGCACAGACAAAGCAGAAGGCAAAGCCTGCGGAGCATTCGGTTGTCGTTCGTCATCAAATTCCAAGTCTTCATACCTTCATTATATCACTTTTTTTCAACTTTTCAATAGATTTTCCCGAAACTTCCGCACAATCCGCGCGCACGCCCCCCCGCTTTTTTCACAAAAGTCCTCCGTGCGGCTTCGCTCAGCAGAAGGAAACGTCATGTCTCCTCCCACTTCTTCACACAACCGTCACAGTTCCTGTGGAAAAAGAGCCGCTTTTCGCCGAGTTTTCCCCAGACTTTCGCGTTTTCGCGCCAAAATTATGAATAAATCTTTAATAATGTGAAAATAAGGTGTTTATTGTGTGATTTCTTGTTGATTTTGGTGGGGAATTATGGTATAATTGGCGTAACGTTTTGAACGGCCGCTCGCCGTTTGACCGATCTGCAAGGAGGTGCTTTTTTTCCATGCAAAAGGATATCCGAGTAACCCTTGGCAAGGTGCTGACCGTGGTGTTCATGGTCCTCACCTTTATCAATACCCTTCTCCCCGACGAACTCGTGCGCGGCCTGATCTTCGTTTCGCCCGACCCCTGGCGAATGCTGTTGCGCTGGCTCAGCTTCGTCTCCTTCCTGGTGCTTCCCGTGGCGGCCTTCTTTGACCGTCCCACCTTCCGCCGCATCGCGTTCTACTTCTGTCTCCCCGTGGCGATCCTCTGCCTCTTGGATGTTCAGGGAACGCTGGCCGGCTACACCGCGCCCCTCGGCACGGGTCTGTGCGACATTCGCTACCTGCCCGACAGCGTGCGCCTCTTTATGAAGAACGAGATCTTCCGCGGCATTCTCTTTTTTGCCATTCACCTTACGGAGATCGGCGCGATCCTCGTGCTGATCCTGCGTGACCCCTCGGTGCTGCGTTTTAGCAAGCGGGATATTCTCCCCTTCCTCGGTCTCATTCCCCTGCTCATGGTCTCCATCGTTCCCACCTACGCCCTTGAGGGCATCTTCCACACCTACACCGAGATCCCCTTCAAGGCCTTTACGCCGGCGCACTTCGGCTGGCTTGCCTGCATGATCCTGGAGATCACGGTGCTGACCCTGATCTTCCGCAAGAGATCCGAGGAGGATCGCTACCTTCTCGTGCTAATCCTCGCCTTCTCGCTTCTGCTCCAGTTCAATCAGCTGTTCGCCTCGCTCGGCGAGCTGACCTGCAAGAGAATGCCCCTGCAGCTCTGCAATATCGCAACCTATCTTCTTCCCATCGCCCTGCTCAAGAAGAACCGCAGCCTCTTCCTCTTTAACCTGCTCATCAACGTGCCGGGCGGCATCATCGCCGCGATCGTAATGGACGTGGGAGGCAACGAGGGGCTCCTCTATTGGTCCAACATTCACTACATCGTGGAGCACAACAACGTCATCGTCGTTCCCCTGCTCTGTCTGATCCTCGGTGTGTTCGCTCCCATCAAGAAGCAAGATTTTAAGAATTTTGTGCGCGACTTTTCCCTTTACTACGGCATCGTCTTCGTGCTGGGAACGCTCTTTAACACGCTCAAGGTCGTGCTGAACTCGGATTATTTCTACTGCAACTACCTGTTCATGTTCGACCAGGATACGGCCGCACGCCTGCTCCCCTTTGCCGGAAAGCTCTTTGACTATCAGCTTCACCTCGGCCCCGTAACGGTCTATCCGCTGCTGCAGCCCCTGATCTATCTGGCCTTCTTTGCCATCGGCTCGCTGACCTTCTTCATTCTCAAGGTAGCCGTGCGCGAGAAAAAGCCCCTGCCTAAGGCCGAGCAGGCAGAATAAAAAAGCAAAGCCCCGATGCAAGAGCGCATCGGGGCTGTTTTTTTGTTCTTCATTCTTGCAGATCGGTCTGTGCAAGCGGACGGAAGGCAACCACCCGCAAGGAACCGTTGAGGGGGCGGTCAAGTCCGCTCTGCCCTTCTCCGTCTTCTGACGGCGTGCCTATAGAAAATCACGAAAATGATTTGATGACCAATCGTCCGTGAGTTTGCGAATAACATTCACTTCTTTAAATTTTTAATTTTATAACTTCGCAAAAGAACGAGGACTCCTGCCCCAATCATGCAAAGTAGCAAACTTAATATTGACCGGATTACGGGAATTGGAATATAGGGCATAAGCGGAAAAACCATGGCAAATATCACACC
>JAFWAA010000006.1 GCA_017507905.1 Clostridia bacterium
CCTTATTTAATCTGCAGTAAACAAATAGAATCCCCCAACAGATTTTTCTGTTGGGGGATTGTCTTTTCTTAATCATTCATTTCAATCAAAAGACTCTTATGGATTTCAAAAATTGTTTTCCCTTCTTCAGTTTCAATGTCCCATGGTTGCTCTGTGGTAACAATACATGACTCGAATTTTTCCTCTAAAACTGTGCATCCGATAAAACAATCCTGTGGAAAAACATTTTCAAATTTCTCGCCTGATATAACCGGCCATTTTTCGATGACCTTGTGTTGATTATCATTGGCATCAATGAATTCACACAGTACAACTTCCGGATATGCGCTGTCATCGATCAGTCGTGTAGCCTTAGCCTTAATATAAAACATCCTAAAAACTCCTCTATTTTATCGCCGGTTTCGCCTTTGTTTTACAAAGGCACAGGGCAAGGCCCATACCCCTATAATACTGATTATAGTATAGCACAAATCTGCAGAGAAAACAAGAGTGATATTCTTGTTGCTTCGCAACAGAGTGATATTGAAGCCTTGCGGCTTCAGTGGTATTCTATTCGCCTCCAAAACTCGCGAAGCGAATACCACTCGGCGTAAGCCGAATATCACTGCAACGCAATAGAACTCGCCGCAGGCGAATAAAACTGGCGTGATACTCCGTTAAGAGTATCACGCCAACTCCGTATCGGCTTGTTTGATTTATGCGTGCTTACGCGTTGGGATCAATACATTCCGCCGCCCATTCCGGGAGCGGGAGCGGCTGCGGGAGCCTCCTCCTTCTGATCGGCAACGACTGCCTCGGTGGTGAGAATGACCGACGCGATGGACGCCGCATTCTGCAGAGCGGAGCGCGTGACCTTGGTGGGATCTACGATGCCGCAGGCCATCATGTCGCAATAGACCTCGTTGTAGGCGTCAAAGCCGTAGCCGACCTTGCCGCTGCTGAGGATCTTGTCAACCACAACGCCGCCGTCGAAGCCTGCGTTGGTCGCGATCTGGCGAACCGGCTCCTCCAGAGCCTTGAGCACGATCTTGACACCCGTCTTCTCGTCACCGTCCACGGTGTCGATCAGCTTGGCAACCTCGGGAATGACGTTGAGGTACGCCGTTCCGCCGCCTGCCACGATGCCCTCCTCAACCGCCGCCTTGGTGGCGTTGAGTGCGTCCTCGATGCGGAGCTTCTTCTCCTTCATCTCGGCCTCGGTAGCCGCGCCGACCTTAATGACGGCAACGCCGCCGGCAAGCTTGGCAAGACGCTCCTGCAGCTTCTCGCGGTCAAAGTCGGAGGAAGTCTCCTCAATGGCATTACGGATCTGTGCCACGCGTGCCTTAATATCCTCGGCGTAGCCTGCACCGCCAACGATGATGGTGTGCTCCTTGTTGACCTTGATCTGGCGTGCGCGTCCCAGCATCTCGAGGGAAGCGTCCTTCAGCTCAAGTCCTACCTCGGAGGAAACGACCTGGCCGCCCGTGAGAATGGCGATATCCTGCAGCATCTCCTTGCGGCGGTCGCCAAAGCCGGGAGCCTTGACGGCAACGCAGTTGAATACGCCGCGCAACTTGTTGAGCACGAGGGTGGTCAGGGCCTCGCCCTCCACGTCCTCGGCGATGATGAGCAGCTTTCTGCCTGCCTGAACGATCTGCTCGAGCAGGGGCAGGATCTCCTGAATGTTGGAGATCTTCTTGTCGGTGATGAGAATGAGCGCGTCGTCGTAGACGGTCTCCATCTTATCCATGTCGGTTGCCATGTAGGGGGAGAGATAGCCGCGGTCAAACTGCATACCCTCAACCACCTCGGAATAGGTGTCGGCCGACTTGGACTCCTCAATGGTGATGACGCCGTCGGCGGTCACCTTCTCCATCGCGTCTGCGATCAGCTCGCCGATGACCTCGTCTCCTGCGGAGATGGTGCCTACGCGTGCGATGTCGGCAGAGCCGTTGACCTTCTTGGAGTTGGCCACGAGCGCCTCAACGGCGGCGTCAACGGCCTTCTTCATGCCCTTGCGGACGACCATGGGATTGGCACCCGCGGTGACGTTCTTCATGCCCTCGCGCACGAAAGCCTGCGCGAGAAGCGTTGCGGTGGTGGTTCCGTCGCCTGCGGCGTCGTTGGTCTTGGTAGCAACCTCCTTGACCAGCTGTGCGCCCATGTTCTCGGCCTCATCCTCCAGCTCGATCTCCTTGGCGATGGTCACGCCGTCGTTGGTGATCAGGGGAGAGCCGTATTTCTTGTCCAGCACCACGTTTCTGCCCTTGGGGCCGAGCGTGATCTTGACGGTATTTGCCAGCTTGTCGACACCGCGGACCAGTGCGTCGCGGGCCTCAATGCCGTAGAGAATATCCTTTGCCATTGCGTGTATTCCTCCTTTAACGCTTATTCAACGATCGCGAGAATGTCGCTCTGCTTGACGATCGTGTATTCGACACCGTCCATCTTGACCTCGGTGCCCGTGTATTTTCCGGTGATGACCTTGTCGCCAACCTTGACCTCCATGGGGATCAGCTGGCCGTTATCGTCGCGTGCGCCGGGGCCAATGGCCACGACCTCTGCAACCTGAGGCTTCTCCTGTGCGGATGCCGTAAGGAAAATGCCGGTCTTGGTCTTTTCCTCAGCCTCTACCAATTTTACCACAACTCTGTCTGCCAACGGTTTGATGTTCATGCTTCAGAGTCCTCCTTGCTTCTTTTTTGTGTGTCGAATTAGCACTCAAATTCAGAGAGTGCCAACTCATGCTCTTATTCTATACCATTTTTTAGAAAAATCAAGCCTTTTCGGCGAATATTCACAGTATATTAACATTTTTATTGTTCCCGCAAGGTATCCGTGTGCTAAAATCGACCTTTTGCGCGGCGAATAGTTCCTTCCCGACCCTCATAGGATAGAAAAAGAAGGTCCTTTGGAGGTGACGGGAATGCTGAACTGGCTGTTGACGGGAGGTCTGATCCCCGCGGCGTTGATGGGCTGCGGGCTCTTTTTCCTCCTTTATTTAAGAGGACGCCCCCTGCTCTGCCCCGTGCAGATGCTCCGTGCGCTCTCCCCTAAGCGTTCGGCGGGCGCGGAGGGACGGGGACGGACCTCCCCCTTTCGCGCGGTGACGCTTGCCCTTGCGGGGACGCTTGGCGTGGGCAACATCGTGGGCGTGGCGAGCGCGATCCGCATAGGCGGACCCGGGGCGATCCTTTGGATGTGGGTCTCCGCCCTCTTTGCCATGATCCTCAAATACGCCGAGATCCTTTTGGCGGTCGCGCATCGCAGAGCGGAGGGAGGCGGCCGCTTTTTTGGCGGTGCGATCTACTATCTGCGCGACCTGCTGCAAAAAAAGAGGCTGCACCGTCTTGGCGCGATCCTCCCCACGGTCTTTGCGCTTCTGCTCCTGCTCAATTCCCTTTCTATGGGCTGCGTGATCCAGGTCAACGCCGTAAGCGGAGCGCTCCACGGGATCTGGGGCTTTCCCAAATGGCTCTGCGGTCTTTTGCTCTTACTCCTCACGCTTCCCCTCCTCGCGGGCAAAGGAGGAGGCGGCAAGGCCGTTTGCCGCGTGACCGAGCTGCTCGTGCCCGTGATGACGCTGGGATACGTTATTCTCTCGGTCGCCGCCCTGGTCGTGCGGCGGGAGGCGCTTGTCGAGGCGCTTGCCTCGATCTTCAGGGACGCCCTTCAGCCGGCGAGCGGAATAGGGGGCGTGGTTGGCTTTTTGACCTCCCGTGCCCTGCGCGTGGGAACGATGCGCGGACTGCTTTCCAACGAGGCGGGCTGCGGAACGGCGCCCACGGCACACGCCTCGGCGGACGCAAAAAGTCCATGCGCGCAGGGCGTTTGGGGGATCGTGGAGGTCTTTGTGGACACCGTCCTGCTCTGCACGGCCACCGCATTGGTGATCCTGTGCTCGGGCATTCCCTTCTCCCAAGGGGATGGCGGCGTGATGATGACGGTGCAGGCCTACGGCGCGATCCTCGGGGGCTCTGCGGAGCGCTTTTTGGGCGGCGCGATCCTCTGCTTTGGCTGGGCGACCCTGCTCTGCTGGGGGGATTACGGACGCGAGAGCCTGCTCGCCCTGCGGGGCGGGAGACGCCTGTATCCCCTATACGCCCTGCTCTTTGGGCTTTGCACGGTCGCAGGAGCGATCGTGGCGCCCGAGAGCGTGTGGGGGATCGCGGACTTTGCGATCGCGGCGCTGACCTCGATCAATCTCTGCGCCCTTCTCGCGATGCGCCGCGAGATCCGAGAGGAAACCGATCGGGGGTTTTCCAAAGCCTCCCGAGGGCGCACGGCAAGCAGCGAATAGAAAACGCAATCCGTGCGGCGAATAGAAAACGCAACCCGTGCGGCGAATGAAAAACGAAACGGCGGCTTGACCGAGGGGCAAGCCGCCGTTGTGCGTTCTGTTTGGATTTCCTTACGGCAGCTTCTTGCCGCAGTGGTTGCAGTAGGTAAAATCGCCGTCAACCGGAGTTCCGCAATACGGGCAGAAGTTGTTGTCCGCGTCCTGCTCCTGCGCGCTCTCGCGCGGCTCACCAAAGCGCTCGTTAAAGGGATCGGGCTCCTCGTGCGCGTCGGTAATATCGTAGGTCGAGTATCTGTTTTTGCCGGTTGCGTTCTTAAAATTGTAGACGGTCATGCCGATCGCAATGCAGGTCCAGAGGACGCCGAACAGCGCAAAAAATCCACTTGCCTGTGCCGCAAGGATCGTCCAAAGCACGCCAAATCCGATCATAAAGATGCCGATCACTCCGCTCATCATGGACGGCCCGCGTCCGGGTTTAATGCTTTTCATCACTGTATTCCTTTCTTAATCAAATTCACATTATCTCTTATTGGCAATGTTCCATCTACTCTAAATATGGGGCAACATAGAGTTGATAGCCAATCATTAACTAAATTTTCATCCCTTGAAGCACAAAAATTATGGAAGGACTTGATTTGCTCGTAATAATCACCGCCTTCACAGCTTTTCTCGCCGAAAAGATTGTATGACCTATCGTATACTCGCTTTAATCGTATCTCCCTTGGAACTTCAATGGAGATTACACACTTCAAGTGAGAAATAAACTCATCTCCCAAGTTGCCTGTTACCGATGCCAGAACAAAGTCATTTTCACCGTTTGCAAGGTTTGTAAGCATTGACACAACCTCTTCGTAAGGACGGGATTTTTCATACGGATAATCAGGATTGTCTTGACGAGAAAAGTATATATCTTCAATATCAATGAAACGAAGATTTAACGTTTCGGCAAGTGCTTTTGCCAGTGTGCTTTTGCCTGCGCCATTCAAACCGCAAACCAATATAACGCTCCCCATACGTTCACTCCTTATAAACAAAGTACACAGTCTTGTTGAGAGAAGGCAACCGCACCTTCAATCCGTCCCCTTCACTCCGCCCTTTTGCCGAGGCGGCCGACGCGCATGGCGTTGAGAATGGCCAGAACGGCCACGCCGACGTCACCGAAGATCGCGATCCACATATTGGCAATTCCAAAGGCCGAAAGGAGCAGGATCGCTCCCTTGACTGCAAGCGAAAAGACCACGTTCTGCCGCACGGTGCGCATGGTCCCCTTGGCGATCCTCTGCGCCGTGAGCAGGCCACGAAGATCGTCCTTCATCAGAACCACGTCCGCCGCCTCGATGGCCGCGTCGCTTCCCACGCCACCCATGGCCACGCCAACGTCCGAAAGCATCAGCACGGGGGCGTCGTTGATGCCGTCACCAACGAAGCAAAGCACGTCGTCCTTCTCTTTTTCGGCAAGCCGCTTTTCCACCTCGCGCACCTTATCCTGCGGCAAAAGCGACGCACGGTATGCCGAAATGCCAAGAGATGAGGCCACGCGCTCGGCAACCTCGGCGCGGTCACCCGTCAGCATGACCGTCTCCGATCCGCTTGCGCGAAGCGCGGAAAGCACCTCGCGTGATTCGCTCCGTGCCTCGTCCGTGATGGAGATCCTGCCCGCAAAGACGCCGTTGTGCGCCACGTAGACCGCCGTGCCGAGGGGCGCGTTTTCGTCGTCCTCGGGGAGGGAAATTCCGCTCTCGCGCATCAGGCGCTCGTTGCCGCAAAGGATCACGTCCCCTTCGCGTTCGGCGCGCACGCCAAGCCCCGAAAGATCGGTCAAGACGTAGCCCTCCTCCACGTCACCCGTCCACGCCTCGCAGATCGAGCGCGCGATGGGATGGGAGGAATGCTCCTCCGCGATGGCCGCAAGACGCAAAACCGCATCACGCTCGGCCGCAGGCTGCACCTCCCCCACCGAAAAGCTGCCCTTGGTGAGGGTGCCCGTCTTGTCAAAGACGAAGATATTGGCGCGGCTGAAGCGCTCAAGATAGTTGGAGCCCTTGACGAGGATCCTGTGCGAGGAGGCCGCACCGATGCCCACGAAGAAGGTCATGGGCACAGAAATGACCAGCGCGCAGGGGCAGGACACCACGAGAAAGCTGAGGGCACGATAGATCCAGACCGCCCACTCGCCCGTAATAAGGCTTGGCAGAATGGCCAGAAGAAGCGCCAAAGCCACCACCGTGGGTGTGTAAACCGAGGCAAAGCGGCTGATGAACTGCTCCGCGCGCGACTTTTTGTCCGAGGCGTTCTCCACAAGCTCCAGAATGCGCGAGACCGTGGAATCGTGATACGCCTTTTGCACGCGCACCTCAAGCTGAGAGCTGAGATTGACGCAGCCGCTGAGCAGAGCGTCACCCTCGCGCACCTCCTGCGGAAGCGACTCGCCCGTGAGCGCGCGGCAATCCAGAGAGGACGCTCCGCGCGTGACGACGCCGTCCAAGGGAACGCGCTCGCCCGGCAGGACCGTGATGCATTCCCCCACCGAGACCTCCTCGGGGGAGAGGGTCGTCAGCTCGCCATTTCGCCACACGTGTGCAAAATCCGGGCGGATCTCCATAAGAGAGGACACCGATCGGCGCGCCTTTCCCGTGGCGTAGCCCTGGAAAAACTCGCCCACCTGATAAAAGAGAAGAACGGCGCAGGCCTCGTCAAAGCCCTCGGCTCGCTCTCCGCGCACGCCGCGCCAAACGGCCAGCGCAAACGCGCCAAAGGTGGCCACGCACATCAAAAAATTCTCGTCCAGCGGGCTTCCGCCAAGGATCCCGCGCCCTGCACGGAGCAGGACGTCATAGCCGATCCAAAGATAAACGGCCAGATACAGCGCGCCCACCAAAAGCCAGCTCCACGCCCAACGCTCGCCCTCCGAAAGCCCGAGGACGCGGTCGGTGCCGAGAAGCACGAGAAAGGCCGCCAGCGCCGTCAGAATGCGAAGGAGAAAGCGCTTTTGCCGCCGCGTGAGTGCAAATTTGCCGTCCATCGCTCAAAAAACGATCCGACAATCCGGCTCGACCTTGCGGCAGATGGCCGCCGCTTGCTCCAGAATTTCCGCAAACCGATCGTCCTCGGCCTCCAGAATGAAGCGCTGAGCCATAAAATTAACGGTTACCTCCTTGACGCCCGCAAGCTTTGCGATCGCCTTTTCCATCTTTGCGGAGCAGTGCGCGCACTCCAAATTCTCCATACGGTAGCTTTTTTTCATGCTTTTTCTCCTTTTTCTTCCATACTTTCATCGCGCTCGCGCAGATGCGAGAGCCCGCACTCAATGATCATCATTACGTGGTTGTCGTCAAGAGCATACTTGACCTCCTTACCCTCCTTGACGCCGCGCACGAGCTTGGCGTTGCGCAAAACGCGAAGCTGATGCGAAACGGCGGACACGCTCATGCCTAAGATCTCGGCCAGCTCTCCAACGTAAAGCTCGCGCACCTCAAGGCAGCAAAGGATCCGTGCACGGGTGGTGTCGCCAAAGACCTTGAACAGCTCGGCAAGATCGTAAAGCGTCTCCTCGCTCGCGATCTTTTGACGCACGGATGCAACGCGCTCGCTCCTGCCTGCGCTCTCCAACAGTTCCTCCATAGCCGTCTCCTCTCATTTTTATACTTGAACAACTTTTCAACTGTTCAATCATAGTATAGCAGATCTGCGCGCATCTGTCAATAGAAATCCGTAAAATTTCCTTCTTTCTCCGCTTATTTTAGAATAAGAATTGTTCTTATTCTTATTTTCTCGAAAAAAAAGGCGCCCGAAGGAGGAAAACTGCCGCGGATCTGCCGTTTTTGGCGCGGACTGAGGCAAGCCTTTCGGGAAGAAAAAGCCGCCGCGGAAGCCCCTTCCCCATCGCCGAAGGAGGAAAACCGCCGCGGATCGGCCGTTTTCGCGCGCGGACCGAGGCAAGCCCTTCGGAAAGAAAGAGCCGCCGCTAAAGCCCCTTCCCCATCGCCGAGAGGGCGAGAGACGCGCGTCGAAAGTGCAATCGCGATGGGCGGTTTCTCGTTCGACAAGATCGTAGCGAAGAAGATGGCGCGTGCGCATATTCCTCATGTTCTTACTTATTTCGCCCTTTTCTTGCACGATTTTTGCGTCTTTTCTTCATGTAAGAAAAAAGCAAGCCTCCGCGCCTCCCCTCCTTTAGGAAAGTGCCGATCGTCGGAAAAAGCAGAAAGCACGATCCAAGGATTGCTTGGATTTGAAACAACAAATTGATAATTGTTTTTCTTACAAATATGTGCTATAATAGAATCACACCGGTGAATGAATTTTGGAGGTGCTTATATGCAACTTGATTTAGGGCAGAAAATACGCGAACTGCGTCGGCGAGATGGACGCACACAAGAAGCACTTGCTGAGGCAATCGGCGTGACATCGCAAGCGGTTTCTCGATGGGAAGCGAACGGCGGTTATCCTGATATGGAGACGATCCCTGCTATTGCAAACTATTTCGGGGTTACCATTGATGAGCTTTTTGGATATGAGAATAACCGCGATAAAAAGATAGACTCGCTCGTGAAACAAATCAGAGGAATGAACAGCCGGAACAACGGTGTCGACATCAACATTGATGAATGTCTTGCACTTGCAAGACAAGCGATGATAGAATTTCCCACTAACGAAAGAATAATGCTCTCTCTTGCTGAGGTGCTTTACAATGCGGGCTACGTTCGGTACGGAGAATACCATCTTATCGACGCCGAAGGTTACAATGTTTACGATATCGAAAGACACCGCGAATATTCAGAGTGGAAGGAAGCTATCGTGATTTATGAAAAGCTCCTTAAAACTCTCGAAGTAGGAGAAATGCGCCATAACGCGTTGGAACACCTCACCCAACTTTATCTTAATATGGGGGAACACGAGCGGGCACTTGCCGCAATCGAATCCGCACCGACGATCTACGGCTCATATGAGTATCTGCGCACAAATGCTTTTGACGGAAAACGCCGTGCTGAAGCTTGTGGAGAAGCATTATTAAAGCTGATCTGTGCCAGCTCAGAAACGATGATCAGAACAATGCTATCCTACGAGCAGAATATGACGCCTTGTGAAAAAGCACAAAGCATAAGATCGGCAATCACGCTATTTGACCTGGTTTGTACCGACGGAAATTACGGGATTTACAATTCGTATATTGCGCGAATGTACACTCTGCTTTCACTCTATCTTTGGCTCAATGGCAAGCATGATGAGGCGTTTGATGCATTGGACAAATCGCTTTTACATTTCAAGGCGTTTGAAGCGCTTTGCATCAAAGATGAAGCTGCATATACTGCACCGCTTTTGAAATTGGTAAAGATCGATATGGACCAATGGCGTTTTGACAAAACTCATCCCCACACCGAGGCAATCAGCCTTGCGGAAGATTGGCCTTGGTGGTCTGTACAGGAATATTCCTTGGTGAAAGACGAAATCCAAGCTGATCCCCGTTGGAATGAATGGGTGTCTAAATTACAGCAATAATTTCTCGCCCCGCCTCGCGCGGGGCTTTTCTTTGCTTTCCGCATATCAAAAAAGCCACCACAAAAACGTGGTGGCTAAATTCATTTTGCCGCTATTTTTGCACTCCCTCGCGCCTTCCATCCTTTAGGGAAGCACCGAGCGCCCCCTCCTGCGCGTTCAGAGCAGGAGGTAGGTCTTTTCGGCCAGGGAGTCGGGGGAGTCGGCGGCGGCGGTGCCGCCCAGGTCGTTGCCGAGGCAAAGGGCCTCGATCGGGCAGTGATAGCGCTTTGCCACGCTCCAGAGCGAATCCTCGCGCGACGGATAGCAAATGCGATACGCCGCGGCGTCCGCTGCAACGGCCTCGCCAAGCTCCACCTCTCCCACGGTCAGAATGCGCGTCCTTCCATAGGCGGAGAGGCTTACGGCGATCTCGGCGTCGATCGCCATGCGCTCCCCGTCGGCGCGTGCGCGGCAGGAGACCACCTCAAGCGAGGCGTCCCAATCCTCCACCGCGTCCCCGCTCACCCCGTCGGGCGCATAGCGGAAGGGCAGGTCGGTCTCCTGCAGGGTGATCTCGTTCCCATCGGACAGAAGCACCTGGCAATGGCAAACGCCCGTGAGGCAGAGCTTTCCGCCCTCCCCCTCAAGCGCGCTTGCCACGGCCGTTGCCGTGGCCTCGAGGATCTTCTTCCCCTTGGCGGCGCCAAGGCTTTCGGGTGCTAAGGTGGTGTTGAGCGAGAAATTGCCGTTGAGACAGCGCAGGGCCTTTGGCAGAACGAGCTCCTGCCGCCGCACCTCGGCAAGCATACCGGGAAAATACAGATCCCGCGTGTAGCTCACCGTCTCGTTTCGCTGGGCGACCGTGCGAAGCCGAAGGCCGACCTCGCACAGGATCTTCCCTTCTCCCACCGTCACGCGAAGCTCGGTGCAAACGCCGTCCGCGCGGCAGGTGCAATTGACCTCGGCACCGTCGGTGGGCACCTCCTCGTGGAAGGGAATGCGCCGCAGGAGCAGGCAGGTCTCGCCGTCCGTCTCGGCGGCGCAGAGCAGCTGCAGGCAGACCTCGCCGCGGCAGATGACCGCGCCGCTGCCCGCCGTGGCGTCTCCCACGAACACCTGCCCCTCGGCCGACACCACGCGCCACTCCTTGGAGGCGTCCTCCAAGAGGATCTCGTCGGCCAGGGTCTGCGTCTCTCCCGCGCCGAAAAAGACGCGTGCGCATTCCGCTCTCCCCATCAGCCGCTCGGCCCCTCCCATCGCCTTGCCGAGAAGCCTCTCCTCGGGTGAGCGCAGACCGTACATTCGCACACGCGTGCGCAGACGGGATCGCAAGGAGATCCTTCGGGGGGCCGCCGCGCGAAAGATCGCAGGCTCGGCAAGCGTAACGGCGTCGCAAACGATCCCCTCGGAGGGGTCAAAATCCGACGGCGTCTCCACGGGAACGCTCATGCGGTATTCCTCGGTGTGCGTGGCGCAATACAGCCCCCCGTCGTTGCCGGTATACAGGATGCGGTATTCCACGCTCCCCGAGATCTCGGCGCTCCCCGCACCCACGTATTTGTCGGTGGGAAGTGCGGTCGCGCGGACGCGCAAGAGCCGCTTGATCTCGGGCTGATAATCCGGCAAAGAGACGTCGGCGGAGAGCTCGGTCAGGATCTGCCGATCGCACAGCGGCACCTGCACCGTCCATTTTTGTCCCTGTTCCTGTCTGTTCTGTTCCATAACGCATCGCTCCTCTATCCTTCAAGATGGTACATTCTATGCCGCCCTCTGCCCGCTTTATGCCCCGCAGGAGGGAAAAGCGGAGTTAAGAGCGCTGAAACCAAATGCATCTATTGCTTTCGGGTGAAATTTACGCTCGGACGGGCGAACACAGTTCGCCCCTACGATGTTGGGGTATTATGTAGCGCAGATTTTGCGGACCGTCGGGGAGGCCGGTCCCTACATGGGTTAGTTTTGTTTTGGAAACCTCCGCCACCGTTCGCCAACACCCCGTAGGGCGAGGCTTCGAAGAAGTCCACGAGCGATCGGGGCACAAACCGAAGTCTGTATTGCAGTACGGGTACGCGAAAACTCCCCTCGCGGCATAGAAAAAGGAAGTGCTATGTTCGCACTTCCTTCCGAGGGTACATATATCCTTTTTTGGGGGAGTTTTGGGGGAGCTCGAGGGGACTTTTTCAAAAGTCCCCTCGAAAAAATCGCGTCCTAGTCCTAAACCCGCGTCCTAAAACCGCGGCCTAAACCCGCGGCCTGCGGTCGGGGTCAGGGAGTAGGCTGCTCTACGGGAAGGTCGGGGGCAAGCTCGCCCGTTCCAAGGCCTGCCAGCAGATGATAGAAGTCGTCAGCGCTGAAATAGGTTTCGGGAAGCTGGCCGTCCCACTTCTGAATGTAGTAGTAGAGCAGAAGGCTGCGGATATCGTCCTGCGTGAGGTTCTTCGGGTCGGAGGCGAAGATGTCGCGTACCTGACCGATCACGGCAGCGTCTTTCTGTCCCGCATACTCGGCGGCATCGGCCTGGATCTTGACCACGTCAAGCTCGGCCTGTGCGGCGATCTTGGCAACGGCGGCGTCCGCCTTGGCCTGGATCTCGGCACGCTCGGCGGCGGCGTTGGCCTCCATCGTCTTCTGCGTCTGCTCGATCTGCGCCTGCTTGCTCTTCTGCTCGGCAACCTGCTTTGCCTCAACCGCATCGGTAAAGGCGTCGGAGAAGTCGAGATTCTCCATCGAGGCGTCCACAACGATGATGTTGTAGGTGGAGAGCTGCTGCGTCAGTACGGCGCGAATGTCCTGCGAGAGCTGTGCGCGGTTGCTGAGCAGCTCCTCGGCGGTGTACTTGGCCATCTCACTCTTTACCGCCTCCTGCACGCGAGGCTGAATGACGACGTCGTAATAGGAAACGCCGATCTCCTTGTAGATGGTCTGCGCATTCTGCTTGGAGATCTGATAGTTGAGGGTGTAGGTGACAGCGACCTCCTGAATGTCCGAGGAGAAGCAAGCGAGGTCAACCGACGCCTTCTGGTTGCGGTTATCCATGTTGACGACCTCCTCCCAGGGAGCGCAAACGTGCACGCCTGCCTCGTAGGTGGTGTCCTTGACACGGCCAAAGACGGTGACGATGCCCGTGTGACCCGTGGGCACGGTGCGAACGCAGCTGATCGCAATCAGCACAACGGCCACCACAGCCACGCCAAGTGCGGGAAGCACGCGGGTGAGCATACGGTCTCCCTTCGTTTTGAGGAAGGCGAGAACCAGGGCAACGAGGAGGAGCAACGCTCCTGCAAAAAAGATACCGATCATGTGTGTTTTCTCCTTTCGTCCGGGGCTGCCGGAAATGTCGGTATAAATATCATAGCATGATTTTACAAAAAAGTCAATAGATTGCATTCGGGATTTACATTCTGTTCATAAAAATAACAATTTTGGAAGAAGGAGACGCCGCAAGGCTTCTTTCTTTTCATGTACGCGCGGTAAAGCGGACGGAAAAAGGAGAAAAGAAGGGGGAAAAAGCAGGAAAAATCCGCTCCCCTGCGCGCTCCCCTCTTGACAAATCCGCAATTTTGGAGTACAATAACATACGGTTAGCATATCCTAACCGAAAGGAGGAGCTATGCAACGCTTCCATTATGAAATAAAGGGCATGAGCTGTGCCGCCTGCGTGGCGCACGTGGAGCGTGCCGTGGGAAAGGTGCTTACGGCGGAGGACTCCTTCACGGTCTCCCTGCTCACAGGTTCGGTCTCTATCCTGCTTGCAAAGGAGCTGACCGAGGGCGAGAGGACCGCCTTTGAAGAGCGCCTTGCCGCCTCGGTCCGTGCCGCAGGCTATACGCTGCTTTCCCCTACCCCCGAGCGCAGCGCGCGGCAGGATACGGAATTTCGCGGCCGCCTCGTTCGCTTGATCCTTTCCGCATTCTTTACCCTTGCGGTGATGTATCTGGCCATGGGGCCGATGCTGGGGATCCCCGTTCCCTCCCCTCTCGTGCAACGGCCGATCCTGATGGCCCTCTCTCAGCTCGCGCTTACCCTGCCCGTGCTGATCCTCAATTTCAAATTCTTCCGCGGCGGCTTTTCCGCGCTCGTCCATCTTTCCCCCAACATGGATTCGCTCATCGCCGTTGGCTCGGGTGCCTCCGTGCTGTACGGGCTCTTTGCCGTGGGGCTGATGCTCTTTTCCGAGTCGGGTGCGCATAGCGTGCACGATCTCTATTTTGAGTCCGCCGCCACCATTCTGACCCTGGTCTCGCTCGGCAAGCTGCTCGAGTCCCGCGCAAAGGACAAGGCCGCCGACGCCGTTCGCTCGCTCTCCACCCTCTCCCCGCGCTTTGCCACCGTTTTGCGCGGGGGCGGCGAGGAGCTGATCCCCGTGGAGGAGATCCGCAAGGGAGACCTGCTTCTCGTGCGCGCAGGAGAGCTTCTCCCCGTGGACGGCACCGTCGTTTCGGGAACGGGAAGCACCGACGAATCCGCGCTGACCGGCGAAAGCATGCCCGTGGAAAAGCAGGAGGGCTCCCCCATTCGTGCCGCCTGCGTGCTTTCGGACGGCGCACTGACCGTAAAAGCCGAGCAGGTGGGGGAGGATACCTCGCTCTCCCGCATGATCCGTCTTTTGGAGGACGCGGCCGCCTCAAAGGCTCCCATCGCACGCATCGCCGACCGCGTGAGCGCGGTGTTCGTGCCCTGCGTGATGGCCGTTTCCCTTCTGACGCTTGCCCTCTGGCTGCTTCTGACCAAGAACGTTGAGGCCGCGCTTCGCGCCTCCATCTCGGTCCTGGTCATCTCCTGCCCCTGCGCACTCGGGCTGGCCACGCCGACCGCCATTACGGTGGGTATCGGACGGGGTGCGCGAGGCGGGATCCTGTTCCGCAATGCGGAGTCGCTTGAGCGGCTTTGCAGCGTGCGCTCAGCCGTTCTGGATAAGACAGGCACCGTGACCGAGGGAAAGCCCTCGCTCACCGACGCGATCGCCTACGGCATGGACGCCGAGGAGATGCTTCGCTCGGCCGCCGCCGTGGAGCGTCTTTCCTCCCATCCCTTAGCACGGGCCGTACGCCGTGCGGGGGAGGAAGCGCTCGGCACGCTTCCCGAATGCACGGACTTTCAGCTTCTTCCCTCGATCGGCGCACAAGGCCGCATCGACGGACGCCTCTGCCGCGTCGGCAAGCCCGAGAGCGCGCTTTGGGCGTCTCTCCCCTCCTCCGCACAAGGCACGGAGGAGGATCCCTCTCCCGCCGCAGACGCGGGCGACGTGCGCCTGCTTTCGCACAAGGCGCTCTCCTCGCTCAAGGCCGACTTTGAGAGGCTTGAGCGCCAGGGCAAGACCGCCGTTCTCGTGACGCTGGACGAGTGCCCCGTGGGCATTCTGGGCATTGCCGACCGCATTCGCCCCGAGGCGCGCGAGGCCGTGAGCGCCCTGCATTCGCTGGACGTTCGCTGTCTGATGATGACGGGCGACAACGAGCGCACCGCGGTCTTCGTGGCCGAGCAGGTGGGGCTGGACGGCTTTTTCGCCGGGCTGATGCCCGAGGATAAGGAGCGTATGGTGCACGAGCTGAGCAAGGAGGCCCCCGTGGCCATGATCGGCGACGGCATCAACGACGCCCCCGCCCTGCTCCGCGCCGACGTTGGCATCGCCGTGGGCGCCGGCACCGAGGTGGCCATTGACTGTGCGGGCGTGGTGCTTTCGGGCACTTCGCTCACGGGTGTGGCCGACGCGATCGGTCTGAGCCGCGCGACCATTCGCATCATCAAGCAAAATCTGTTCTGGGCGCTCTTTTACAATGCGATCTGCATTCCCTTTGCCGCCCTGGGACAGCTCAACCCCATGCTTGCCTCCGCGGCCATGAGCTTCTCCTCGGTCTGCGTGGTGAGCAACGCGCTCCGCCTGCGCAAGATCAAGCTTCACAAGAACAAGAACCGCAAAAACAATACAGAAAACGAGGTACAGGATATGCTGTTTGGGAAAAAAGAAGAAACCGTCACCACTCTCTCGGTCGAGGGCATGATGTGCCCCCGTTGCGTCGCCCACGTCAAGGAGGCACTCTCCGCCGTCAAGGGCGTTTCCTCGGTTGAGGTATCGCTTGAGGAAAAGTCCGCTACCGTAACGGGCAAGGCGTCGCTCGATGCCCTCAAGGACGCCGTCACCCGCGCCGGCTACGAGGTCAAGTAAGTTTTTCGCGAAAAAAAGGAAGCCACTGTGGTTACCCACAGTGGCTTTTTTCTTTGCGTTTGGAAGACGGTATATATGCCGGACGTCCTGCCTTCGGGCGGACGGTAATTTCATCCTGCTCATATATATGTGCATTCCCCAAGGGGGGAGCTACTCTGCTTCTTACTTTGCGTAATCGACGGCGCGAGTCTCGCGGATCAGATTCAGCTTGATCTGTCCCGGATACTTCACTTCCTCCTCGATCTTCTTGGCCATTTCTCTGGCGATCAGCTTCATGCCCTCGTCGTTGACGACCTCGGGCTTGACCATGACGCGGATCTCGCGTCCTGCCTGGATCGCGTACGCCTTGTCGACACCCTGGAATCCAACAGCAATCTCCTCCAGCTTCTGCAGGCGCTTGATGTAGTTTTCCATGTCCTCGCGGCGCGCGCCGGGTCTTGCGGCGGATACGGCATCCGCGGCCTGTACCAGAACGGCGATCACGGTCTTGGGCTCAACGTCATTGTGGTGTGCCTCGATGGCGTGAATGACCTCGGCACTCTCCTTGTACTTCTTTGCGGCATTGACGCCAAGCTCTACGTGAGAGCCCTCAACGTCCTGCGGGAAGGCCTTGCCGATGTCGTGTAGAAGTCCTGCACGGCGTGCGATATTGCCGTCCACGCCAAGCTCGTCTGCCATGATGCCTGCAAGCCACGCCACCTCGATGGAGTGCTGCAGCACGTTCTGACCGTAGCTGGTGCGGTAGCGCAGACGTCCCAGAAGCTTGATCAGCTCGGGATGAATGCCATGCACGCGCACGTCAAAGGTTGCCTGCTCGCCCGATTGCTTGACGACGGCGTCCACCTCGCGACGAGCCTTTTCGACCATCTCCTCGATGCGGGCGGGATGGATACGGCCGTCGGAGATCAGCTTTTCCAGGGCCAGACGCGCCACCTCGCGGCGGACGGGGTCAAAGCCCGATACGGTGATCGCCTCGGGAGTATCGTCGATGATCAGCTCCACGCCCGTGAGCGTCTCGAGCTTTTGAATGTTACGTCCCTCACGGCCGATGATGCGTCCCTTCATTTCCTCGTTGGGCAGGGCCACGACCGAAATGGTGGATTCGGTGACGTGATCCGCGGCGCATCTCTGAATGGCCAGGGAGAGAAGGTTGCGCGCCTTTGCGTCGGCCTCCTCCTTGAACTGCGCCTCAAGCTCGGAGAGCTTTTGCGCCATTTCGTGACGGGTCTCGGACTCGACCTGCGCGAGAAGCTCGGCCTTGGCCTCCTCTGCCGTGTAGCTCGAGATGACCTCCAGCTTCTTGACGTGAGAGGCAAGCACCTCCTGGATCTCGGCACGCAGAGCGTCGTTTGCCTTCAGCTTTTCATCCAGCTGCTCGCTCTTGCGCTCCAGCGACTCGGTCTTTCTGTCCAGATTTTCTTCCTTCTGGTTGATCCTGCGCTCCATGCGGGAAACCTCGGAGCGACGCTCCTTGATCTCTCTCTCCGCCTCGTTGCGCAGACGAAGGGTCTCCTCCTTGGCCTCAACCAAAAGCTCCTTCTTTCTTGCCTCCGCGGCCTTGGAGCCCTCCTCGAGGATCCGCTTTGCCTCCTGCTCAGCGGAGCCAATCTTGGACTCTCCAATGCTCTTGCGGATCAAAAATCCGACCACGCCTCCGACCGCGAGAGCGGCAACGCCGATCACGATCGCAAGCCATAATTGCACTTCCATAAAACACCTCCTTGTCCGGGTTTTCCTTTTTTCTTGTGTCAAAAAATCGTCGGGGGTATGGCGCGGCAGATCTATGCCTATACCATACCTTTATAATTATACACTTTTTTTATCTGCCTGTCAAGGGCTTACGGGGCTTTTTTCGCCTCCTCTTTCTCTCTTTTTGTAAAAAAATACAAGTGAACTTTCCTATTTGCCTTGACTTTCGTACCCCCGTATGCTATAATGTCCTCGAGCGGTCAACACCGCCGAAATCCCTTGATCGGAGGATGAAAAATGAGTTTGCAACGATTTGGTCTGATGCTGGATATGTCCAGAAATTCCGTCATGGACCCCGAGGAGGTCAAGCGCTTTGCCGACGTGGCAAAGAAGCTCGGCTACAATATGCTTCAGCTCTACACGGAGGACACCTACGAGATCCCCGAGGAGCCCTACTTTGGCTATCTGCGCGGCCGTTACTCGCAGGCAGAAATGAAGGACATGGTCGCCTACTGCGATTCGATCGGCGTGGAGCTGATCCCCTGCATTCAAACGCTGGCACACCTGCCCGCGATCTTCCGCTGGGACGCGTATCGCAACATTCGCGACACCGCCGACATTCTCTTCGTCGGTGAGGACGGCACCTACGAGCTGATCGAGAATATGTTCCGCAGCCTGCGCGCCTGCTTCACCTCGAAGCACATCCATATCGGCATGGACGAGGCCTTCAATCTCGGTATGGGTGCATACCTCAGGAAGCACGGCCTGACCAACCGCTTTGACATCATTCACAGCCACCTGGAGCGCGTGATCGCTCTGGCCAAGAAATATGACTTTACCCCCATTATGTGGTCGGATATGTTCTTCCGTCTGGCCAACAACGGCGCATACGTGATCGAGGATCTCTCGTTGATCACCGACGAGGTTCTGAACGCCTGCCCCGACGGAGTGGAGCTGGTCTATTGGGATTACTACAGCGACGAAAAGAGCCGGTACGAAAAAATGCTGGACGCACACGCCAAATTCCAGGGCGAGACCTGGTTCGCCGGCGGCGCATGGTCCTGGCAGGGCTTTGTTCCCGGCAACCGCTGGACGCTGGAGAGCATGCTCCCCGCTATGCAGGCCTGCCGTGAGAAGGGCGTGGAAAACATCTTCCTGACCATGTGGGGCGACAACGGTGGCGAATGCTCCTTCTGGTCGCTTCTCCCCTCGCTCTACGCCGTTCGCCGCTTCTACGACGGCGTCACCGACATGGAGCAGATCAAGCGCGAGTTTTTGGAGCTCACGGGCGAGAACTTTGACGATATGATGCTGCTCGATCTTCCGATCGATATGGGCTATATCCAGTTCAACAGCGGTGCGCCGCACAAGACCATGGTCTATAACGACGCCTTCCTCGGCGTTTACGATCAGGCCCTGGTCCCCGGAGTGAAGGAGCAGTACGCCGACATGGCCGAGCGCCTTGCCCCTCTGGCCGAGCGCAACTCCCCGTTTGCCTACCTCTACCGCCAGATGACCGATCTCTGCCGTCTCCTGTCCGTGAAGTACGACCTCGGTCTGCGCACGAGAGAGGCCTACCAGGCAGGCGACAAGGACGCTCTGCGCGCACTCATTCCCGTCTATGCCGAGGCACTCGCCTGCGCCGAGAACTTTGTCGATTCCTTCCGCAACGTATGGTTCAAGGAGAACAAGCCGCACGGCTTTGACGTGCAGGAGCATCGCCTCGGAGGCCTTTTGCTCCGTCTGCGCTCGCAGGGCAAGCGTCTTGCCGACTACGTGGAGGGACGCGTGGATCGCATTCCCGAGCTGGAGGAGACCATTCTCCCCTTCAACAGCGGAAATTACAAGAAGGCCGGCTTCGGCTTCCCCGTTTACAACAGCTGGCTTGCCGCAACGACCGTAAACCATATGTAAAGCACGACCCAAAACCCCGTGCATTCGCTTCGGCGAATGCACGGGGCTTTTTTGTTTCGGCCTTGGAAAGGCTCGTTTGCCTCCCCCTTCGTTTGGCTGTTTATTGGCGCGTCACAGCGAAAGGGCCTCGGAAAAGGGCTTGGCCGTGCGATCCTTCTCGCTCAGCAAAAGGGGCGTTCCGTCGCGCAGGAGGTATTCTCCGTCCCGAAGGCAGACCCCCGGCCAGCGAATGCCAAGCTCGCGGTCGCACCAAAGCACGCCTGCCTCATCCTCGGGATGGTAGACCTCGGTGCAGCGGTAAAGCAGGGTCGTTCCCTCCCGAAGCGAAAGAAAGCCGTGGGCAAAGCCGGGCGGAAGATAGAGCTGTCGGCGGTTTTCGGCGCTGAGAGTGATCCCGTACCAGGCCCCAAGGCTTGGCGAGGAGGGGCGCAGATCCACCGCCACGTCAAAGACCTCGCCCGAAAGCACGCGCACGAGCTTGCCCTGCGGATGCCTGCGCTGCAGATGCAGACCGCGCAGAACCCCCTTTTTTGACACGCTCTGGTTCTCCTGCACGAAGCGCGCGGAGACCCCAAGACGGGCAAGCGAGGGCTCGTGGTAGGTTTCCGCAAAGCTGCCTCTGGCATCGCGGTAGAGGTGCGGAACAAGCACGCAAAGCCCCTCGATGCCGCCTGCGTTGCGCACCGCCGTCCATTTACCCACGCAGACCTCCCGCCTCGCTCACGCCAAGGCGGCTCTCCCGTCCGCGCTCCGCCACCGTTTGCAGGCGCTCGGGATGCTTGCGGTACCATTCCACCGTCAGGGCAAGTCCGCGCTCCGGGGAGACCTGCGGACGCCAGCCCGTCTCGCGCATCAGCTTTTCGGCGTTCAGTGCGTAGCGCAGATCGTGCCCCCGTCGGTCGGGAACCTGCACCACGGCGTCACGCGGAAGACCGAGAAGCGCCAGAAGCTCCCCCACCAGCGCGCGATTGCTCCGCTCGCACCCCGCGCCGATATTGTAGACCTCGCCCTCCCTGCCCTTATGCAGGATCAGCTCGATCGCGCGGCAGTGATCCTCCACCCAGAGCCAATCGCGCACGTTCTCTCCGCTGCCGTAAAGTGGAACGCTCTCACCCCGCAGGGCGTGTGCGATGGCGGTGGGGATCAGCTTTTCGGGATACTGCCAAGGGCCGTAATTGTTGGAGCATCGGCTGACCGTAACGGGCAGACCGTAGGTGCGGAAATAGGAAAGCGCCAAAAGATCCGCCGAGGCCTTGGAGGCCGCGTAGGGACTGCTCGGGCGCAAGGGGGAAAGCTCGGTAAATGGGGAAACTCCGCCGTGCAGCGGAAGGTCGCCGTAGACCTCGTCGGTGGAGACCTGGTGAAAGCGGCGCACGCCAAAGGCGCGCGAGGCGTCCAGAAGCACCCCCGTGCCCAAAACGTTGGTGCGCAGAAAGAGGGCGGGATCCTCGATGGAGCGATCCACGTGGCTCTCGGCCGCAAAATGCACCACGGCGTCGGGCCGCTCCTCGTCAAAGAGCGTAAAGACCGTCTCGCCGTCGCAAATATCTCCCTTGACGAAGCGGAAGCGGTTATCCTCAAGCAAAGGGGCGATGGCCTCGCGGCTTCCGGCATAGGTCAGCTTATCCAGACAGACCAGGCGAAGCGAGGGGTACTGCTCGCGCATGATGCGCAGAAAATGACTCCCGATAAATCCGGCTCCTCCGGTAACCAAAAGCGTCATCGATACTCAACCTCTCTTTCTTTATGCATCTCCCTGCTCTCCCCTCCGTCAAGAAGGCCGAGCAGGGCTTTTCCGTATGCGCAGGACGCGATCTCCTCGGCAAAGGCACGCAGCTCCCGATCGGTGATCCATCCCTTGCGCCACGCGATCTCCTCGGGCGAGGCGAAAAGGCGCCTCGTCCGCTTCTCCAGCGCGCGCACGAGCACGGACGCCTCGTACAGCGACTCGGGTGTTCCCGTATCCAGCCAGACCGTGTCCTCGGGAAGACGGACCGCCTCAAGCCTCCCCGCCTCCAGATAGCGGCGGTTCAGATCGCTGATCTCCAGCTCTCCGCGTGCCGAGGGACGAAGCGCTCCCGCCTGATCGGCGGCGTCGGCGCCGTACACGTACAGCCCCGTGACGCAAAGATCGCTCTCGGGAAGGCTTGGCTTTTCCACAAGGGAGAGCGCGCGGCCGTTTTCGTCCAGCGTCACCACGCCAAAGCGCTCGGGATCGCGCACGGCGCAGGCAAAGACCGTGGCCCTGCCGCTCTGCTCCGCCCGCTCCATAGCCTCCCGCAAAAGCAAAGGCACGCGGCTGCCCAAAAACAGATTGTCCCCCAGCGCAAGCGCGACCGCATCAGCGCCGACGAACTCCTTGGCGATCAGCAGAGCCTGCGCCACGCCGTCGGGCGAGGGCTGCACCGCGTAGGAAAGCCTTCCCCCAAAGCGGCGACCGTCCCTAAGCAGCGTGCGATAGCGCGAGACGTCGCTCGGCGTGCTGATCACGAGGATCTCGCGGATCCCTGCCTCGAGCAGCAAGCAGAGCGGATAGTAGATCATCGGCCGCTCGTGCACGGGGAGCAGCTGCTTGGAGACTGCACACGTAAGCGGATAGAGCCGCGTTCCGCTCCCCCCGGCCAAAAGAATTCCCTTCAATACCGTCACTTCCTTTCCGTGCCGCCCCTTTTCTTCCCCCAAAAAGAAGGAAGAACGGACGGCTGATGTATCGTGACGGCTCTTTTCCCGGCTTTCGCGGGCGAATATGTGTAAGTCCTTCCAAGAAGGGCGAGCGCACGCCTTGGAAAGCGAAAGGATCCCGAAGGCAGGCCCTCCTGCTTCGGGATCCTTGCAAAAGCTCAGCCCTTGGCCTCGGTATCCAACGCCTGTTGGCGGTCCTCCTGCTCCATGTAGTAGCGGATCTTGACCGCGCGCAGAAGCAGATAGCCGCAAAGCAGAAGCAAACCGAGAAGGATCAGCGTAAGCCCGTTGACCACGCCTCCCTGCGAGGCGTTGGACAGCACGGACGTCTCTCCGCCCACCGTTGCCTTGACCGACAGAACGCGATCGTAGGACGTGTCGCTCTCCCAGCGCTCAAAGACCTCCAGCGTGGCACGCGGGGGGAGCGTGACGTTCGTCTGCTCCAAAAGATGAGTCGTGTCGCTATCTCCGCTTCCGACGAGGATCTCCAGCCGCTCGATCAACAAAGGCTCGGTCCTCTCATTCTCCAGTCGGCCGATCACCTCGCAGGAGTAGCGCGACTCGGAAAGCGTGATGCGCGAAAAGGAGGCCTTGAGCTCCTCCTTGACCGAGAGCCCCAGATCCTTCTCGGGGATCATCGAGAGGATCACGCCCACCAAAAGCAGCACACAGCAGAGTCCCGTGATCAGGATACGGATATTTTGCCCAATATGCGTCTTCATATACCTTCCTCCCAAAATTCGGATCCTCCTCGGAGGGTCCTCTTCTTTTCCCTTCCATTATAACACTTCCGCGAGCGTCTGTCAACAAAAAAGAAAAACGTCCGCATCGATGCGTGGCACGCTCTGGCACGGTCTGTCAGCAGTTGGCACGGCTGCGGATGCTAAACTGTCCTTGCACAGAAACGAACGGAGGTGATGTTCCTTTGTATGAATGAAACCAATCGCGCCGCGGCGCAGGACGCCCTGCAAAGGGCCGCGGACGAGGGAAGGCTCCCCTCGCTGATGGACGCCTATCTCCTCTCCTGCCGTCTTGGCGGCGACGAGGAGAGCGGCTCCTCCAAAAAGCGGGAGGGCAGCTTTCCCAACCTTGCGGGCTTCTGTCGGCACCTCGGCAAAGGGCGCGCCCGAAACGGTCTGCGTGCCGCTGGACGGCGAGTTCGGTCTCTCCGACGCCTTTGCCCCTGCCGCGATCTACTACCTTGCGGCTATGCTGGTCCTGGACGAAAACGAGGAGATGAGCGAGAGCTTTCTCGCCCGCTACTCGGATCAGCTGGCCACCCTGCGTGCCTCCCTCCCGATGGGGAAGGAGCACATTCGGGATCACTATCCCGACCTGGCTTAATCTCATCGCGTAGAAAAGCCGAGGGGCTGAGTCTTCGGACTCAGCCCCTTTTGGCGATTTCTTGTTCAACACGGCAGGGAGCGGTATTTTCGCATCCTCCCTCACTCGGCCCGATCCGGCTCCTCGGCGGCACCTTCGGCCTTGGCAGGCTCCTCCTTGGCGGTGCGCTTCTTCTGCTCGGCGATCTTCTCCTGCAGGGTCTTGCACTCCGCAAGGCAGACCTCCACCTTCTTCATGGCCGCGGAGACCTCCTCGGTGCGCTCCCCGTTCCCCGAAAGATGGCCGTACGCCAGACGTCCAAGCTCGGCGTAGGCGTCCTTCAGCTTGCCCTCGGCCATCGAAAGCTTGACCTGCAGGGCGGCCAGATCCGCCGTTTGATTGAGCTTCTCCGCTGCCCGATCGGCCACGCGGCGAACGTTATCGCAAAAGCTTTCCCAAGACATATCGTTTCTCCTTTTTTTCGTGATCTTACGCCTTCAGTATATACCATTTTTGCGCGAAAGTCAACGGTATAGTCTTCTTTTTTTGGGGAAACCTAACCGAAAAGCCCCACACGAGGAAAGGAGAACCCCGAAAATATGCGCAAAGAGATCTATCGGCGCCTGGCCAAGGCGCACGCCCCACGCTCCCCGCTTGGGAAAAACTGCCTGAAGGCCTTTTTGATCGGAGGCTCGATCTGCACGCTGGGACAGCTGCTCCTGGATCTGTATTCCCGTATTCCCTCTCTCACGAAGGAGGATGCAGGCACGCTCACCTCGATCTCGCTGATCCTTCTGGCCGTGGTGCTGACCGGCGTGGGTGTATTCGACCGCATCGCCAAGCACGCAGGCGCCGGCACACTCGTGCCCATCACGGGCTTTGCCAACGCCGTGGTCTCCCCTGCCATCGACAGCCGCGCGGAGGGGCTTGTCCTCGGTGTGGGGGCAAAGATCTTTACCGTAGCGGGGCCCGTCCTGCTCTACGGCACGCTTGCGGGGGCGATCTACGGCGTCCTCTACTATCTCGTCGGTCTGCTCTGACGAAGACCTACCCCCGTGTGCGCCGAAACGCCTGCAGGGCGGCGTCGGGATCCTCGCAAAAGCAGACGACCACCCACCGTCCGAACACGCGCACGTACCCCTTGGGAAAACGCTCACCGCGCGTGGAAAAATAGGCCTGAAGATGCGAAAGCCGCCGCAGGCACATCTCACTCACCTCGCGCGTGCGCCCCGCGCTTTTGCAGAGGAAGACCCCGACCTCGTAGGGCTGCGTAAAGGAAAGATAAAACGCCCCCTCCTCCACCGCGTCCAGCGCCACGGGCTCGCTCCCCTCCCCAAAGAGAGAGGCTAAAAGCTCGGGGGAGGCATAGCCCTCCTCGTCCTCCGCGGCAAAGAGGCGGTAGCACGCACCGCTCGGCAGCGGATGCGCCTCGTCAAGCATGGCCAAAAGACGCACGCTCGCCGAAGGGCTTTTAGGCGCACAGCCCGAGAGCGAGAGTGAGAAAAAAAGCCCCAGCAGAACAAGAAGCGCCACCGTGCGCAGACGCATTCCGCATTCCTCCCCTCTCCATCGACCGTTTTGCCCTATTCTATGCGGCGCGCAGAGCGGCTATGCCCAAGGAACGCAAAAATCGACCTCTCCCCCTCACCTTTTCGCTTTCTCGTCATACACTGATACCAGAAGGGCAACGTCGGGCAAATTTCGACGGCGTATGCGCTTTTAAGACTTCAAGGAGGAATCTACGATGACGAACTGCCTTTGCAATCTCTTTGCCGACAACTGGGTCTGGCTCATCATTCTGGCGCTCATTCTGATCTGCTGCTGCGGCTGCAACTGAACGGACTAACCGAAGGAGAGAACGACTCTGCCCACGCCCCGCCAAGCGTGGGAGGGGAGGACTGAGACGTCAGCTCCCCCTCCCCGGCGGAGGCTCCACGCAAGAAGGGGGGCCGCCAATGCGTCATGCATTGGCGGCCCCCGTCCGTCGTTTTCGGCATATTTTTGCCTCTCCCTGCATACACTCTATGCAGGGCTGCAATTCCGAATGCTGCTCCCTGCGTTTTTTCCCGCACGCGGGGGAAAGATCACGCCTCGTTCTTCAGCTTTTCGATGCAGGAGCGGCAGATCTTTTTGCCGGCAAAGAGGCGAACGTCGTCCGCACCGTTGCAGAAGATGCAGGCAGGCTGATACTTTTGCAGAATGATCCGCTCTCCGTCCGTGTAGATCTCCAGAGGATCCTTGATCCCGATCCCCATGCTCTGTCGAATCTCGGCAGGAACAACGATCCTTCCCAGCTCGTCCACGCGTCTTACCATTCCCGTTGATTTCATGTGTGTTCTCCTTTGTTCTTTCGCTATATTTTGATCCGTTGACAGCGCTTGCGGTTTTGCGCCACAATATCTTGTGTACCCCCATTATACCGCCTTTTTCCTTCCCTGTCAATAGGAAAATATGGAAAAATCTGTATTTTCCGCAAAATTCGCACGACGCTTTTCGACAAATGGGTCTGCTTGCTCGCCCTCCTCTTGCCCGTGCGAAAAGATTTTTCCTTTTTCCGCGTTTGCCGAGGCGAAGGTCGGGCAATACTCCTGCAAAAGCGTAGAAGCAAGGAGAACACCGCATGATCAAGGGAGCGCAAAAGCAAATGATCGTCCTCCGCACGGGGGACAGCCACTATTTTGACGAGGCCTACTTTGTCCTTCGCCGCGAGCTGCATGCCAACTGCTGCAGCAAGGATATGCTCCGCGAGGCCAACCGCATTCTCGAGGAGAACGCCCTTTCGGACACAGCGGAGCGAGGAAGCGGAAGACCAAAAGCAGGCCGCCGACGCCTCATGTCCCTCCTCTGGTTTTTGCTCGGGCTCGCCCTTGGTGCAGGCTCTGCCCTGGCTCTCTGCCTTCTCTTGCTCTGACCCCTCACGGGGAAATTTTGCACAGGGTCTTGACTTTTCGGCTATTCGGTAGTATAATAGGAGAAGTTATATGAGACCGTTTTGCGCATTCCCCGCCCCCGTGCGGCGAACAGGGCTCTGCGCGCTTGCGAATTTCATATCCGGCCTCCCCCTCTCGGAACGTGCGTGATTCCCCGAGGTTGAGGTCGATTTCTGCTTGCTCTTTTTCGTCGGGACAAGGACGGACCGCTTTTTCAATCCCCTGCCCCAGCCCCCGGCCCCCAGCCCCACCCTTTTCCCGTCCTCCCCCTTTGCCCTTTCTTAGAAAAAGGAAACGGACGCTCGGCGAGAGAACACAGCATCTTACGTACGTACCCGCGCGAGGAGAGCGACAGCGTTTCTTCGCCCCCGCGCCCCTCATTCTACACAGAAAGGAATCTACAATGCCAAGAAAACCCAAAAAGACAAAGCCAACGGGCAAGCTCCGCATTATCCCTCTCGGCGGACTCGGTGAGGTCGGAAAGAACTTGACCGTGATCGAGTACGAGGAGGATATGATCGTGGTGGACTGCGGCCTGGGCTTTCCCGACGACGATATGCCGGGCATCGATCTGGTGATCCCCGACATCTCCTACCTTGAGGCCAACGCCGACCGCATTCGCGGCCTGTTTTTGACCCACGGGCATGAGGATCACATCGGCGCCGTGCCCTACCTGCTCCGCTCGATCAATCCCCCCATCTACGGCACGCCCCTGACCGTGGGGATCATTCGCAACAAGCTCCAGGAGCACGTTCTGCCCAAAAAACCAAAGCTCAACACCGTCTCGGCAGGCAGCCGCATCAAGGCGGGCGCGCTTGAGGTGGAGTTCATTCACGTCAACCACTCCATCGCCGACGCCTGCGCCCTGGCGATCCGCACCCCGCTGGGCACGGTCATTCATACGGGCGACTTCAAGCTGGACACCACCCCCATTGACGGCGAGATGATGGACATCGTCCGCCTCGGCGAGCTTGGACGCGAGGGCGTCCTCTTGCTTCTGTGCGAGTCCACCAACGCCGAGCGCCCGGGACACACCCCCTCCGAGAAGAACGTGGGCGCCTCGCTCGAATATATCTTCTCCACCCATGAGAAAAAGCGCGTGATCATCGCGACCTTCTCCTCCAACGTGCATCGCGTTCAGCAGATCATCGACACGAGCGCACGCCACAAGAGAAAGGTGGCCATCACCGGACGCAGCATGCTCAACATCGTCAGCGCGGCGATCGAGCTTGGCTACATGAAGGTGCCCGACGGCGTGCTGGTGGACATCAACGAGATCCGCAAGTATAAGCCGGGAGAATTGACCCTGATCACCACGGGCAGTCAGGGCGAGCCCATGTCCGCCCTTTACCGCATGGCCTTCTCGGATCACGCACAGGTGTCGCTTGACGCAAACGACGTCGTCGTGCTTTCCTCCAGCGCCATTCCCGGAAACGAAAAGCTCATCGGCAACATCATCAACGAGCTCTCCAAGAACGAGGTCGAGGTCCTGCACGATGCCCTGGTCGAGGTGCACGTCTCGGGACACGCCTGCCAAGAGGAGCTCAAGCTCATGCAGGCCCTCACCAAGCCCAAGTACTTTATGCCTATTCACGGCGAGAGCCGCCACCTGGCGGCCAACCGCGAGCTGGCACGGCACATGGGCATGAAGGATCGCTTCATCTTCCTCTCCGAGATCGGTAAGGTCCTGGAGATCGACGCCTCGGGCGCACGCTGGAACGGCACCGTTCCCTCGGGCAGAGTGCTTGTGGACGGCTACGGCGTGGGCGACGTGGGCAACATCGTTCTCCGCGACCGCAGACACCTCGCACAGGACGGTCTGATCGTGGTGGTCGCCTCGGTGGATACCGACGAGCGCCTCCTGCTCTCCGGTCCCGACGTCATCTCGCGCGGCTTCGTTTACGTCCGCGAGTCCGAGGAGCTGATGGAGGAGGTGCGCGCCGTTGCCACCGACGCCATTCTCGACCTGCTCGAGGGTCGGCGCCCCGTGGACCGTATGCAGCTCAAGAAGCGCGTCAAGGATGATCTGACCAAATTCCTCTATTCCAAGACCAAGCGTAAGCCCATGATCCTTCCCGTGATCATGAACGTCTGACGGCAGGTTTTGTTCCGTATTTATTCTATCGCCCCCAAAATACAGCGAAAATTTTGCGTTTGTTCATAATCGCGACACAATACTGTCATACGAAAAAGGTATAATGTGTTTACTTGTGCGCTAAGAACAGGCGCATCACCAAAAAGCAATCTCACAAACAGAAAGGAAACCCACTCATGGGAAAAGGAAGCAGAAACAGACAACGCCATGTGCAGGAGCAGCTCAATAGCTCCGCAAGGCAGAACAAGCAGGCGAAGAAGGCCCCCAAATGGCTCACTCCCCTGATCTCCATTCTTCTCGCCGCCGTGATCCTCGTCGGCGTGATCGCCTCCGTGCTCACCAACAGCGGTATCATCTACCGTAACCGCATCATCGTGGAGAGCAAGACCGGAAACTACGACATCACCCAGCAAACTGCCACCTTCCTGGCTTGGCAGGGCGCCTACTACAACGCTTACTACTACTGGTATTACGCTTACCTCGGCTACATTACCGACAAGACCGTGACCACCCAGTATCAGAGTGCCGATGCCTACGCCTTTGACGTGGCTCGCTACACCGTTCAGAACTCCCTGCGCGACAGCGTGCAGGAGCTGGTGGAGACGCTTGTCGACTACGTTGCCGTTTGCGACGCTGCCGAGAAGGCAGGCGTTACGCTGGACGCGGACGACAAGGCCGAGATCGACTCCACGCTGGATTGGCTCAAGGATATGCAGGGCGCATACGGCTTTGGTACCCTCAACGCCTTCCTCAAGGGCGCGATCGATACGGGCATGAAGAAGTCCGACATCAAGCACGCTCTGGAGATCGTTACCCTCTACAACAAGTATATCCAGCAGGTGCAGGAGGATTACGAGAAGGCTGTTGTTCTCTCCGACCTCGACGTCTTCCGTGACGAGAACCCCGACGATTACTTCAAGACCGACTATCTCTCCTTTGCCACCGAGGACAAGGAGCTGGCCGAGAAGCTGGCCGCCTGCAAGAGCGCTGACGAGTTCCGCGAGACCGTGGTCCGTCACAACTTCGAGAACAACTACAAGACCACCTTCAACAAGTACACCGTGACGCAGGAGGCCGCAGACGCGCTCAAGGAGATCGGCAGCAAGACCGACCTCAACAGCACCGCGCTGACCGATGCCCTCAACGCCATCGGCGCAACCGAGAAGGCTTCCTACACCAAGGAGAGCTCCGATCTGCCCAAGGAAGTGATCGATTGGCTCTTCAAGACCGTTCGTACCCAGTACGAGGTCTCCACCGTTTCCACCGAGAACGGCATCTATCTGGTCGCCAACTACACCGAGAAGGTGACCGCAGAGACCACCTCGGTCGATGCCCGCGTCAAGTTCTACGCCTTCGCCGAGGGTGAGAGCTACGGCGAGGACGCAAACTTCAAGTCCTCCATGCTCGACCAGCTGCTCGCCTACAAGCGCGCAGACGCTCTGGCCAAGGATATGGCCGCCTTCCCCAAGCAGATCGAGAAGCTCCTCACCGCGCACAACGCCGTAGAGGTTACCGCTGCCGATAAGGACACCAAGGACGTTCCCACGGCCCTGCTGGACAAGATCCTGGCCGCTTCGACCACCGAGAAGTCGATCGTTACCGCAACCGAGCGCGGCTTCTACTACGTGGCTTACGTCCGCAACATCGATAAGGACGATAAGGTTGATTTCGCTTACTGCACGATGGGGGAGGAAACCAACTACCGCTCCGGTCTTGAGCAGCAGGCAGAGCTTGCAAAGCAGCTCAAGGAGAAGGATGCAAAGGTTCTTGAGATCCTGAAGGACAAGAACCCCACCCGCAAGACGAACGTCACCTCCTCCACCGCAAGCAGCATCGTTCCCAGCGCCATCACCAAGGCCGTGATCGTTTCCACCGTTAAGACCGGTGACATTCTGACCGCGAGCGATTCCTCCGGATACTACGTCATTTACGTCAGCAGAATGGAGAACCTCAACGCCGACATCACCTACGTCACCTACACCAACGACACCTACTATTCCATTCTCACCGCACTCCAGTCCGGTCTGGATACCTCCGGAAAGTTCCCCTCCACCTCCACGCAGAAGTACGTCAGCGAGCCCACGAAGGACAGCTTTGAGGAGTGGATCTCCGCGTCCGAGGAGGGATTTGTCGCCATTCGCAAGGAATTCGATACCAAGATGATCGAAAAGACCACGAAGAACGACAAGAAGGAGGACGTGACCACCTACACCACCTACATGGTGCTCAACACGCCTCTCTACCTGGATACCGACCGCGTCGTTGACGGCGGCTACGTTCAGTTCACCGACTCCAAGGATACCGACAAGGAGAAGAAGGATCCCCACGCTACCCAGGCTGCCGACGCTCTGGCAAAGCTTGAGGGCAAGGAGGGCTTCGCCCTTGAGGAGGCATTTGCAGAGCTTGGCTCCGCACAGATCTCCGTCTTCACCGACAAGGCGATCACCGATGCAAACGTCAAGGCTTGGCTCTTTGACGAGGCACGCAAGGAGAACGACAAGGCCGTAGTCACCAGTGAGGACGGCAAGAGCTCCTACGTGGTCTTCTTCCACGAGAGCCTGCTCGCTTGGCAGAGCGCCGCAAAGACCGCTTACGTGACCGAGCAGCTCGAGGAGTGGGTTGACGGTCTGATCGAGACCGAGGGCTACGAGGCCAACGAGAAGGTCCTTGACAAGCTCGGCGACCTGACCCCCGTTGAGACCAAGCCCGAGACCGATCCCGCAACCGATCCCGAGACCGATCCCGAGACCGATCCCGAGACGGGCGACAACGAATAATTCCGCGCAGGATCCACGGATCCCGCAAAGCAGCAGAATGGCACGGTTCCTCCGTGCCATTTTGTGACCCACCGCATATACTGGTGTGAGTTTTTTTACAGAAAAGGATGAATGACGATGGTGATTGAACCCAAGCAGACAACCCTTGCCTACCGCTGTCCGCATTGCGGAGCGGGCGTGATGAGTGCCGTTGGCATCTTTGCCCTGGGCGGCGATATGCTCAAGCTGAAATGCACCTGCGGAAAGAGCGAGCTGACCGCCGTGCTCCAAAAGGACGGCAAGGTGCGCCTCACCGTTCCCTGCATTCTCTGCGCAACGCCGCACAGCTACACGCTTTCCTCCTCGGTCTTCTTCGGCAAGGATCTCTTTGCCCTGCCCTGCCCCTATACCGACTTCAACGTGGCCCTCACGGGGGACGCCAACGCCGTAAAGGCCGAGCTTGCCCGCACCGAGCTTGCCCTACTGGATCTCTTGGAGGAGAGCGGCATCAAGAGCCTTGACCCTATGCACGGCGAGGGAGAGGAGACGCTGAGCGATCCGCAGATCCGCGAGATCGTGATGTTCGTGGTGCAGGATCTGGACGCCGAGGGCAAGATCTTCTGCAAGTGCGCTCCCGAGGAGAACGGCCGCCAATACGACGCCGAGATCCTGGAGGAGGGCATTCGCGTGACCTGCCGCAAGTGCGCCGCGTCCCGTCTGATCCCCACCGATTCCCGTCTCGGCGCGCATGCCTTCCTCAACGCCGACGCCCTCTACCTCGAGTAAGCAAGCGTCCCGCCAAAGATTTTTCGCACGCATGAATAAAAGAACACCACCCTGCGCATTCCGAAAGGAAGCGTGTCGGGTGGTGTTTTCGTTACAAAGATGTTTTCTCTGCGGAGCAAGGGGCTCAACGCAGAAGATGGAGCAGCATTTCGGCTGCCTCCTTGGGCGAGATGGACGTGGTGTTGATGGCGAGATCGTAGTTCTCCCGCGCGCCCCAGGTCTTGCCCGTGTAGTAGGTGTAGTAGCGCGCACGGTGGCGATCCACCTCACGAATGCGGCGGCGCAGCTGGCGGTCGGTCAGCTCCTCGGCCTCGGGCGCCTTTTCGCGGCAGCGCGCCATGCGCGCCTCCATATCGGCGTAGACGAACAGACGGAGCGGAGCGCTCTCGCGCAGAATGTAGTCCGCGCAGCGGCCGACGATCACGCAGTCGGATTTCTCCGCCATCTCGCGCAAAACGGTTGCCTGCTCGGCAAAGACGGCCGCCTGCTGACGAAGCAGATAGTCCGATCCGCCTGCGTGCAGCGTGTGTCCTATAGTGATGGGATACTGCAGCTTTGGCTGATGCTCAACGATCTGATGGACGTACTCCTCGGCCAGCTGGGTGCGCTTGGCGATCTCCTCCACGATCTCGCGGTCGTAGTAGGCGATCCCGAGGGCCTCGGAAAGCCGCTTGCCAACCTCGCGTCCTCCGCTTCCAAATTCGCGTCCGATGGTAATAATGCGGTTCATGCTCCTACCCGTTGCTTCCCTCAAGAGGAAAAGCTCCTTTCTGCAATGGTTTTTCGCCGAGACGGTGTGCCGCGGCATTGTCTGCTCGCCTTAGCGGCGTCCGCCCTCTGCGCGGCGGCACTCGGGGCAGCGGTAATGCACCGTCAGCTCGTAGTCCAGCACCTCCACGCCAAGCTCACGGGCGAGCTGCTCGGAAAGGGCGGGAAGACGAATATCCCGTATTCTGCCGCACTCTTGGCAAAGCAGGTGGTCGTGTGGCTCGGTCAGCTTGTCAAAGCAATCGGCAACGCCGTCGATGTGGAGACGCTGGATCACGCCTGCCTCGTCCAGGGCGTTAAGGTTGTTGTAGACGGTGGCCATAGCGATGCTCGGCATCTTCAGCTTGGCCAGAAAGAAGATCTCGTCTGCCGTCATGTGTCGGTCGGACTGACGGAGAATGCTCAGGATCAGCTCCCGCTGCTTGGTCATGGGATCCCTCCTCCATTTGGAAAAATTAGACTTATTCTTATTTTCATTATACACCCGTCTTCCCCCGTTGTCAACTCTTTTTCCAAAAGAGGAGCATCTCCGTTTTTTTCAAAGGGGGACATCTTCTTCGCCTTTTCAAGGAAAGAGCCTCTTTTTTCCCTTTTTCAAAGGAGGAGCATCTTTTTCACCTTTGGAAAATGCCGCAAAAGCTCTTGCTTTTTGGCTCGGGGTTTGCTATAATAAAAGGTGAAGATTTTTACACTACACGACTTGGAGGTTTTCCTGCATGAAGGACGAAAAGGTTCTGGCCTATTGCAATCTTTTTGGCGTGCTTGGCGCGATCCCCTATCTTTTGGAGCTGGACGAGGCTGCAAGAGAGCTGGTTCGGGGAAAGACGCTCTCCCTCGGCTTTGCCGTTAAGGACGGCCCGCACGGCACCCTCGCCTTTTCGGACGGGAGAGCCGAGATGCGCCGCGGCACCAAGGGCTGCAGCATCAAGCTCTACTTTCCCTCCTGCAAGGCGTTCAACGCGCTGATCGACGGCAAGGGGATGCCCATTCCGCTCAGCGGCTTCTGGCACATCGGTTTTCTGCTTGGCGGCTTTACCAAGCTAACCGACCTTCTCTCCGCCTACCTCCGTCCTTCGCCCGAGGCGCTTGCCGAAAAGGCCTTTCACGAGCGCTCCACCACCCTGATGCTTCACGTCATCGCGGGTGCGATCGCCGAGATCGGCAACCACGATCCCGTAGGCAGATTTTCCGCCTCCAACATCGTGGACGGCACCGTCCGCATCGGCATTGGTGACGCGGTAGCCATCGGCATTCGCGCCGAGGAGCACCACCTGACCGCTCTGCACGAGCCCCCTGCCGAGAGCCTTTCCGAGATGTGCTTTAACTCCATGCAGACCGCACGCGACCTCTTTGACGGGCGGCTGAACGCCCTGGCCGCCGTGGGCACGGGAAGGGTCCGCGTTGCGGGCATGATCTCGCAGGTGGACAACGTCAACCGCATTCTCGACCGCGTGTCGGTCTATCTCGCGTAAAACAGGAGGCGCCGAATGCATAAGATCTACGATTATCCGAAGAGCCGCGCCGCCTTTGAGCGCGCCTTAAAGCTCATTCCCTCGGGCATCTACGGCCACCAAGGCCCTGCCGAGGGCTGCTACGTCCCCGTGGAGGCCTTTCCCCTCTACTCCTCAAAAGCGCAGGGGAGCTACCTCTGGGATCTGGACGGCAACCGCTTTATCGACTATATGTGCGCCTACGGACCGAATATTTTGGGCTACCACGATCCCGACGTGGACGAGGCGGCCGCACGCCAGCGCGCCATCAGCGACTGCACCACGCTGCCCAACCCCATCATGATCGACTTTGCCGATCTTCTGGTGGACACCGTCGCCTCGGCCGACTGGGCCTTCTTTGCCAAGAACGGCAACGACGTGACCACGCTTGCCATCATGACCGCGCGCGCCTATACCCACCGCAAGAAGATCGTCTTCTTCAAGGGCTACTACCACGGCGTTTCCCCCTGGACGCAAAAGATTGACTACGCAGGCGTCATCGAGGAGGACGTGATGCACAATCTCTACGTGGAGTGGAACAACCTCGAGCAGCTGCGCGAGGTCTTTGACACCCACAAGGGAGAGATCGCCGCCGTGATCGCCCAGCCCTATATGCACGGCAACTTTATGGACAACGAGCTGCCCGCCGAGGGCTTCTGGAAAGAGGTGCGCAAGCTCTGCACCGACGAGGGCACCGTGCTCGTGGTGGACGACGTGCGCGCAGGCTTTCGCCTGGACCTTGCCGGCTCGGATCACTTCTTCGGCTTCAAAGCCGACCTCATCTGCTTCTGCAAGGCCTTGGCCAACGGCTATAACGTCAGCGCCCTTTGCGGACAGGAATTTCTCAAGAACACCGTCTCCTCCATGTCCTACACGGGTTCCTATTGGATGAGCGCCGTTCCCTTTGCCGCAGGCATTGCCTGCATCGAGAAGATGAAGCGCATCGACTGCCCCCGCCTGCTTGACGAAAAGGGCCGCCTTCTGCGCGAAGGCCTCACCGATGCCGCACGGGAGCAGGGCTTTGACCTGCACGTCACGGGCGCGCCCTCCCTCTTTTATCTGCGCGTGGCGGACGACCCCTCCCTGCGCCTACACCAGGAGTGGGTGGCCGAGTGCGTCAAGAGAGGCGTCTTCTTTACCAACCATCACAACCATTTCATCAACGCGTCTCTCTCGGATGAGGATATCCGCGAGACGGTGGAGATCGCCCGCGAGGCCTTTGCCGTCCTGCGTGAGCGCCATCCCCTCTGAACGCGGAAAGGATCGCATCACCCCTCATGAAGCTTTTATTCTTTGATATGGAATTTGCCAACGGCAAGGTGCCGGGCTCGATCTATTCCTTCGGGTATCTGATGACCGACGAGGAGTTTTCTCCCCTGCTCCCGCCCGAGGACATTCTCATCAACCCCGAGTGCCCCTGGAACGAGTACGTGCAGCAGAATATCCTCGCCTATCCCATGGAGGAGGTCGAGGCCGCTCCCGCCTTTCCCGAGGTCTACGGGCGCATCAAGGCCCTCTTTGACGAGGCCGACGTGGCCGTCGGCTTTTCGGTATCCAACGATAACCGCGCCCTTGCCAAGGACTGCGCGCGCTATGGGCTTGCCCCGATCCTCTACTCCTTCTTTGACACCGAGAGGCTCTGCCGCCTGCAGGAGGAGCACAAGGAGGCGCACGGTCTTGGCGGATATTACACCGCGTGGTGTAAAAAAGCCCCCGAGAATGCGCATCGGAGCGACGGCGACGCGCTGACCACCATGGAGCTGTTGCGCGCGGTCTGCCGCGAAAAGCACGTCAGCGCCGACATGATGCTCCTGGCCTACCCCGAGTGCTGCGGCAAAAGCAACGATGCACGCGCAAAGAAGGAGGCAAAGGAGGCATCGGGCAACGGCAAGCGCCGTCGCCGCCGCCATGCGCGCGGAAAGAAGCCCTCCACCAAGACAGAGACCTCCGCAAAGCGCACCGACACCCCTTCGGCGTAACCCATTCTATCATTTTCGATCGAAAAAGAAAAAGGAGACAGGACCATGCTGCTTTCTTTGATCATTCCCTGCTACAATGAGGAGCAGGCGCTCCCCCTGTTTTACGAGGAGACCTCCCGCGTGCTTGCCGAGATGGATTGCGAGTGCGAGATGCTCTTTGTGAACGACGGCTCGCGTGACGGCACCCTCGGCGTCATCAAGGCGCTGGCCGAGCGTGACGAGCGCGTGCGCTACCTTTCCTTCTCGCGCAATTTCGGCAAGGAGGCCGCCATGTTTGCAGGCTTTTGCAACGCGCACGGCGAGGTGGTGACCGTAATGGACGCCGACCTGCAGGATCCCCCCTCCCTGCTTCCCGAAATGCTGGCGCTGCTGGAGAGCGGCGAATACGACAGCGTGGCCACACGCCGCGTCAGCCGTGCAGGTGAGCCGCCGATACGGAGCTGGTTTGCGCGCCGCTTTTACAAGCTGATCAACCGCATCTCGGACGCCGACGTGGTGGACGGTGCGCGCGATTTTCGCATGATGAAGCGCGAGATGGTGGACGCCATTCTGGCCATGAACGAGAGCAACCGCTTCTCCAAGGGTATCTTTGGCTGGGTAGGCTTCCGCACCTACTGGCTTCCCTACGAGAACGTGGAGCGCGTGGCGGGCGAGACCAAATGGAGCTTCTGGAAGCTCTTCAAATACGCCCTTGACGGCATCGTCAATTTTTCCCAAATGCCTCTTAGCATCTCCTCCTGGTTTGGCATGGGCATGACGGCGGTATCCTTTTTGATGCTGCTCTTCATCATTCTGCGCAAGCTGATCTTCGGCGATCCCGTAGCGGGCTGGGCATCGACCGCCTGCATCATCATTTTCGTGGGAGGCATTCAGCTCTTTTGCCTTGGCATCATGGGGCAGTACGTGGCCAAGATCTACATGGAATCCAAGCACCGCCCGCACTACATCGTTGCCGAAACCAACCTCCCCGACGCAAGGAAGATCAAATAAAGAACATGGAATAAGAAAATCTCCCGAGGGACACCGGTCTCTCGGGAGATGTTCTTATTTTATTTTGCCTGATCAGATCCTTGCCACGCCGGTCTCCTTGGCGGCCTTGATGACGGCCTCGGCAACCACGGGGGCAACCTTCTTATCCAGCGCGGAGGCGATGATGTTCTCCTCGCCAAGCTCCTCCTCGGGAATGAGCGAGGCAAGAGCAAAGGATGCGGCAACCTTCATCTCCTCGTTGATGCAGGAGGCGCGGCAATCCAGAGCGCCGCGGAAGATGCCGGGGAATGCCAGCAGATTGTTGATCTGGTTGGGGAAATCCGAGCGTCCCGTGCCCACGATGCGCGCGCCTGCCTTCTTGGCAAGATCGGGCATGATCTCGGGCGTGGGGTTGGCCATGGGGAACACGATGGCGTCCTTGGCCATGCTTGCAATCATCTCCTCGCTGACGATGCCGGGAGCGGAAACACCCACAAAGAGGTCGGCGCCCTTGAGCGCGTCGGCAAGTGTTCCCTTGACGTGGCCTGCGTTGGTGATGCTCGCCATCGCCGCCTGCGCGGGGTTGAGGACGGGATCGCCGTCGCACAGAATGCCGTGAATGTCACACATCAGCATCTTTTTGGGATCGGCACCCATGTTGATCAGGTGCTTGGCGATGGAGATGCCCGCAGCACCCGCACCGCTCATGGTGATGCGAATGTCCGAGAGCTTTTTGCCAACGACCTTGAGGGCGTTGAGGACGGCCGCGGCAACCACGATGGCCGTGCCGTGCTGATCGTCGTGGAAGACGGGAATGTCGCAGGTCTCCTTGAGTCGGCGCTCGATCTCAAAGCAGCGAGGTGCGCTGATGTCCTCGAGGTTGATGCCGCCAAAGCTGCCCGCAAGCAGGGATACGGTGCGCACGATCTCGTCCACGTCCTTGGAGCGGATGCAGAGCGGAAAGGCGTCTACGTCGGCAAATTCCTTAAAGAGCAGGCACTTGCCCTCCATCACGGGCATACCTGCCTCGGGACCGATGTCGCCAAGACCGAGAACCGCCGTTCCGTCGGTGATGACGGCCACGAGGTTCTTGCGGCGCGTCAGCTCGTAGGAGCGGTTCACGTCCTCCTTGATGGCAAGGCAGGGCTCGGCAACGCCGGGGGTATAGGCAAGCGACAGGTCGTGGCGATCCTCCACCGACACGCGGGAGACCACCTCGATCTTGCCGTTCCATTCATAATGCTTCTTGAGGGATTCTTCTCTGATGTTCATGGATCCAAATTCTCCGTTCGTGTTTTAGGATAGAAAGGGATAGGCTCAGTCCTCAAAGGGGAACTTATACTGCGTAAGGCCCAGCTCGTCGCGGATCGCGATAAACTCCTTCTGCACCGACTCGTTGATCGGCACGCCTGCGTGACGCGCAAGACGGATCTCGTGCTCCTTCTCACCTGCGCTGTAGATGCGCTCGGCGCCCGGCGCCTTCTTGGTGGAGCGGACCTCGCGAATGATGTCGCCCGCCTTCTTGCGGCAGAGCTCCTCGCCAAGGAAGTGGTCGGTGTCGATGGCGATGAAGAAGTGACCAAGAGCAAAGGGACGCTTGTTTCCGTCCTCGTCCTTGCCGGTCAGATACTGACCGTAATGACCGTCCTGCAGAACGGCGGAAAGAAGCTCCACGAACATGGCAAAGCCATAGCCCTTATACCCGCAGCCCTCCTCACCGGGGCCGCCCAGCGTGCAGAGCGCGGCCTCGCCACGCGCCATTGCCTTCAGGGCCTCGTCAGCCGTTCCCTCGAAGGCCTCGCCGTCAGCGCCAACCAATGCGCCGGCGGGAGCATCCTTGCCGATACGGGAATAGTACTCCAGCTTACCGTTCTGGTAGGTGGAGGAGGCTGCGTCAAAGTTGAAGTCAAAGGCCTCGTCGGTGGGAACGCCAAGCGTAAGGGGGTTGGTACCGAAGGCCCCCTTCACCCCAAAGGTGGGGGCAACGGTGGGACGCGCGTTGGTTCCCGTCATGCCGATGCAGCCTGCCTTGGTGGCCATGGAGGTGTAGTAGCCTGCAATTCCGTAGTGGCAGGAATTGCGCACGACGACCATGCCCATGCCGTATTTCTTTGCCTTTTCGATGGCCATGCTCATGGCCTTGTACCCGATGACCTGGCCCATGCCGTGGTTGCCGTCAAGCACTGCGGTGGTCTCGGTCTCCTTGACCACGGTGACGTTGGTGACGGGGTTCTGAATGCCTGCCTTGATGCGGTCGAGATAGATGGGCTTGAAGCGGTTGCAGCCGTGAGACTCAATGCCTCTCTTGTCTGACTCGAGCAGAACGTCCGCGCAGATCTCGGCGTCCTCGCGGGGAACGCCGTAGCCCACGAATGCGTCAATCACGAAATTGGTGATCGTACTCCAGTCAACGATGTTGGTCTTTGCCATGATAATTTCCTCCGGAATAGCATAATCTGTATTCTTACACTATCATTATAGTCGAGTGCGCATAAAGTGTCAAGTATGATCAAAAATGTTGACAAATATTCCAAAAAAGCGCGCAAAATGCGCAAGAATGCGTAAATCGGTGCGGAAGAAAAAGGACTTTTTCCAAAAAACACACAAAAAGTTCTTGCAATTCACACAAAAATAGGATATGATAGAGAGGATATAAGAAAATCGGGCGGTCTGCCTTTTTTTGCCGCTCGGGAGAAAGGAGGACGAAGGATGCTCGGCTATATCCGCACCTCGCAGGGCGAGCTTCGCGTACGCGAATACGAGGTCTACCGCGCGCTCTATTGCGGGCTGTGCAAGCAGATGGGCAAATGCACGGGACAGTGCTCGCGCATGACCCTGAGCTATGATTTCGTCTTTCTGGCCGCTCTGCGGATGTCGCTCCTCGGTGAGCGCCCGATCCTGGAAAGAAAGCATTGTCTGATGCACCCCTTCCACAAGCGCAAGATGGCCATGCACTCGGCAACGCTTGCCTACTGTGCCGACGCCTCTGCCCTTCTGGTCTACCACAAGCTTCTGGACGACCTGCACGACGAGCGCGGAACCAAAAAGCTGCGCGCCCTGCTCTCCCGTCCCGTGCTCTGCACGGCCTATCGGCGTGCCGCCAAGCGGCACCCTGCGCTCTCTGCGCGCATCGCGGAGCAGCTGCGTGCGCTTTCGGATTACGAAAGCACCTGCGCCGATCAGCCGAGCGCCGACGAGCCCGCCGCGATCTTTGGCGGACTGATGGAGGCCGTTTTTGCCGAAGGGCTTGAAGGACGGAACGCGCGCATCGCCTCTGCGATCGGTCGCGCGATCGGGCATTGGATCTATCTTGCCGACGCCGCCGACGACTTTTTCGAGGACCGCAAACGGGGACGCTTCAACCCCTACCTGCAGCGCTTTGGCCCCTCCCCCGAGGAGAAGGATTGGGAAAACCTCCGCCTGGCCATGACCGCGCTTTTGCAGGAGGCCGAGCGCGCGTATCTTCTGATCGACACCTATCCTGCCGCCGAGCTGCAGGAGATCCTCTCGAACATTCTCTATCTCGGCCTTCCCGAGGCCGCCGTGCGCGTGACCCAAGCCGACAAGACAATTCCGCCGAAAGGGAGCGAACCGACATGAAAAATCCTTACGAAATTCTGGGCGTCAGCCCCACTGCTACCGACGACGAGGTCAAGCAGGCCTGGCGTGCGCTCGCCCGCAAATACCACCCCGACAAATACCGCGACAGCGATCTTGCCGATCTGGCAAGCGAAAAGATGAAGGAGATCAACGCAGCCTACGAGGAGATCCAGAAGATGCGTGCCGCGGGCGGCAGCTCCTCCCGTACGGGCAATTCGGGTTCTTATAGCGGCAATCCCCACGCCGAGGGCACGTCCGACGCGCAGTTTGCCGAGATCCGCCGCATGATCAACGAAAACCGCATCGCCGAGGCCGAGGGACGCCTGCGCGCCATGCCTGCCTCGCGGCAGACGGCCGAATGGTATTTCCTCTACGGCTGTGTGCTCTATAAAAAAGGCTACTTCCTGGACGCGCAGAGTATGCTCGACCGCGCCTGCGGAATGGACCCCACAAACGTGGAATACCGCGACGCCCGTGACCGCCTGCGCGCACAAGCCTCCACCTACGGGCGCGGATACCGCACCTCCTCGTCCTCCGACTCCTGCTGTGACGTCTGCTCGACGCTGATCTGCGCCGACTGCTGCTGCGAATGCATGGGCGGAGACCTGATCCCCTGCTGCTAAAAAAGAGCTTTGCCGAGAAAGGAGAACGCCATGCACGACCGCATTCGTAAGCGCACGAAGGATCTGACCCTGTGTGCCATGCTCTGCGCCCTTGGCGTGGTGCTGATGCTCCTTGGCTCGGTGATCGAGGTGCTGGACCTCTCCACCGCGGCCCTCGCCTCCCTGCTCTGCATCTACGCCGTGATCGAGCTTGGCGGACACTACCCCTTTATGCTCTGGCTTGGCACCTCCCTGCTTTCCCTTCTGCTTCTGCCCGTCAAAACGCCTGCCGTCTTCTACGCGCTCTTTCTCGGCTACTACCCGATCCTCAAAGCAAAGCTGGAGGCACGCCCCAAGCTCATCTGTATTCTCCTCAAGCTGCTCGTCTTCCACGCCGGACTTCTTTTGATCGTGCTGATCTTCTGGGCCTTCTTCCCCTCAATGCTCGAAACCACGCTCGGCCCCTGGATCTATCCCGTGCTCTATCTGCTCTCCGTGGCCGCCTTCCTGCTCTACGACCTGGCCTTGACCCGCCTGATCACAGCCTACCTCCTCCGCCTCCGCCCCCGCTTCCATCGCAAGCATTGAAGCGGACGCGATTTTAGGACGCGGATTTTTGTGGGGGACGCGGTTTTTTCGAGGGGTCTTTTGAAAAAGACCCCTCGAGCTCCCCCAAAACTCCCCCAAACAAGATATTGATACCCTCGGAAGGAAGTGCGAACAACGTGCTTCCTTTTTTTGTGCGGTATAGGGGAGTTTTCGTTTGCCGTTACTGCAATACAGGCTCTGGTTTGTGCCCCTCCCGCTCGTGGACTTCTTCGAAGCCTCGCCCTACGGGGTGTTTGCGAACAGAGGCGGAGGTTTCCAAAATAAAGCGAACCCGTGTAGGGGCGAACTGTGTTCGCCCGACTGAGGGGAACTAACATATCACGCACGAAGTGCATATCACGCGCGCAGCGCATATCACGTCCGAAGGACATATCACGCGCGCAGCGCATATCACTCGCCGTAGGCGAACAAAGCCGCCCCCACAAAAATCCGCGGCCTTCCGCCGCCCTGTTCGCCAATTCCCATTCCCTTCCCACAAAACCCACGAACAGTGTGAACGTTCTGTTTCCAAAGCAAAACCGATTTTTTGCATTTTTTTGTCATTTTGTTCATTTTTCTTTCAAAATCACCTTGACTTTTCCAAAATACGGCAGTATAATGAATTTTGGGTAGACACTGCCTAATACTTTACTAAGGAAAAGGAACTCATCATGGAAAACAAAGAATTCTTAGCCGCTGAGCGCCACTCCAACATCGAGATGCTCTCGACCCTTCTGGAAAAGGTGAAGATCTATGACGCTCTCGTCGCCAAGCGCGAGGCTCTGCGTCAGCGCCTGCAAAACCTCGACCAGAAGCTCGCCACCCCCGCACCCAAGCTGAAGGTCCTTCTGATCGTCATCTTCGCCATCATCGCCGTAGCCCTGTACTTCGTCATGAAGGACTTCGTCGTTCCCGTGATCGCCCTTGTAGTCGGTCTGGTCATTGCGATCGTCCCCTTCGTGGTCAAGAAGAACAAGTGGAAGAAGTTCATCGCCGAGACCCAGGCTGAGCGCGACGCTACCCAGATCGAGTTCGACGAGGCAGCCAAGGCTGTTCAGGAGTACCTGGACACCGAGCTCAACCCCTACCTTGAGACCATCATTCCCGAGCGCTTCTCTGCCGTTTACTGCATGAACGCAGCAGCGATCGAGGCAATGCTCTACCTGCTGGTCAACCTGCGTGCTGACACCATCAAGGAGACCATCAACCTCTACGAGACCCTGATCTTCCGCGGCAACCTTGAGGCTAACCTCAACGAGATCAAGCGCTACACCGCTTCCACCGCTCGCTCCGCAGAGAGATCTGCCGTAGCAAACGAGAAGGCCGCTGCCTCCGCTGCGATCACCGCTGCCGCTACCACCGCAACCGCAGCCTCCATGGCATCCGTTGCCAGCGCCGCAAACCGCGCCGCTGCTGCCAGCGAGAGAGCCGCAAGAGCTGCTGAGCGTCCCGTTGACGTAAAGGTAGACGTTCACCACTATTGATCCATACGCCAAGTAAGGCTTCTCCCGTCGCTCTGACGGAAGACCTCGGGACTGTCTCAACCGACAAGGTTGGGGCAGTCCCCTCTTTTTTGCCGAACGGGCGAGAAAAATGTCGGTTTCGTCTTGACACGGGCGAAAAAACAGAGTACAATGAAGGTGTCTGATTCATCAGGCCCCCCAAAAATCTATTTTGATGAGAGGTACCCTATGAAGACCCAAACGCTCCGCCTGCTCGCGCTTCTGCTCGTCAGCCTAATGCTGATGACGGGCGCACTCGTTTCCTGCACCGTCGACCCGACAAATCCCTATCAGACCAACCCCGAAACCACCCCCGAGACCGATCCCGAGACCGATCCTGAAACCGATCCCGAGACCGATCCGCAGTATGAGACCATTACCATCGCCGAGGCGCTTGCGCTTTGCGGCGAGCCCGGCAACATCACCACTGAGCGCTACTACATCCGCGCGACCGTCAAGAGCATCAAGAATGCGCAGTACGGTCAGATGGTGATCGAGGACGCCACCGGCACGATCGAGGTCTACGGCACCTACAGCGCCGACGGCTCGCTGACCTACCCCGAGCTTGACTATCAGCCCGTAAAGGGTGACGAGGTCCTCCTCCACTGCATTCTGCAGAACTACAACGGCACCAAGGAGGTCAAGAACGCACGCCTGATCGAGTACGTCAACAACCAGGGCAGCATCGACGTTTCGGATTACACCGCCGCCACCGTGGCCGAGGCAAGAGAGGCCGAGGCAGGCGCAAATCTCAAGGTCAAGGGCGTCGTTGCCCGCATCACCTTTGCCAACGGCATGAAGCCCAACGGCTTTATCCTGGTGGACAGCACCTCCTCCATCTACGTTTACGATATGGACGCCGCACAGAGAGTGCAGATCGGCAACACCGTTGAGGTGGCCGGCACCAAGGACTACTGGATCCTGGACAGCGAAAAGGAAAGCGCCGAGAAGTTTGGCTACACGGGCTGCAACCAGCTGACAAGCGTCACGCTCGTCTCCAACGACAAGGGCAACACCGCCTTTGACACCTCCTGGATCACCGAGACCACGGTCAAGGAGCTCATCGAGACCCCCGTTACCGAGGACGTCACCACGCAGATCTACAAGGTGACGGCCCTGGTTAAGAAGGTTCAAGGCAGCGGCTTTGTCAACTACTACTTCTATGATCTGGACGGCGAGACCGGCGCCTACACCTACACCCAGTGCAACGGCGGCGATTTTGCTTGGCTTGACGCCTTTGACGGCAAGATCTGCACCGTTTACCTCACCGCACTCAACGCAAAGTCCGCCGCATCGAGCTGCTTCTTCCGTCTGCTTCCCGTCGCCGTATACGACGAGCAGTTCCAATTTGATCTTGCCGACACCGCAAAGCACGTCGTGCAGTACTACGGCGTTGGCCAGTTCCTCGAGAGCTACACGGGCGACCCCGCCGTGGAGCTGATCCCCTCCGTCTCCTCTACCCTCCTCGGCTTTGAGGGTGCCGCGCTGACCTACTCCTCCTCGAACGAGGACGTGGTCTACTTCACCGAGACGGACGGCAAGACCGTGTTCCACTGCGGAGATGCAGGAACGGCAACCGTTACCGTGACCGCCTCCTACAACGGAAGCAGCTACTCCGAGACCGTGGAGATCCTGGTCGAGAGCAACGAGGAGGTTGACTCCATCACCGTTGCCGACGCCATTCTCGCCCCCATCGACACCACCGTCACCGTCAAGGGCATCGTTGGTCCCTCCGTGGTCAACAAGGACGGCTTCTACCTCTTTGGCGAGGACGGCAGCGTGATCGCCGTTCTGGTCAACTCCACCGATGAGCTGGCAGGGCTTGAGATCGGTCACGAGATCGTGATCACGGGTATGCGCGAGCGCTACATCAAGGACGATTCCTACGAAACGCACGGACAGACCTCCATTGTAAAGGCTACCATCGTGGCCAACTACTACGGCAACCACGAGTACTCCACCGAGAAGTTCATCACCGACTCCACGGTTGAGGCCTTCTACGACCTGGACGAGACCGTGGACTATTCCACCACCGTTTACGTGCTGACCGTCCGCATTGAGCGCACCGGAAACAATTTCTCCACCAACTATGCGCTCTACTCCACCACGAGCAACACCTACATCTCGCTCTATTGCAGTGGCGCAGGTCAGTACGATCCTCTGCTCAAGCAGTTCGTCGGTCAGACCGTAACGCTTGAGATCGCTCCCTGCAACTGGAACAACAAGGACCACTGGAAGGGCTGCGTCCTGGCCGTCAGAACCGAAGACGGCAAGGTCTACAACCAACTCAACTTTGACGCAAACTGATTTGCATAAATCAAAGACCGTATCAGATTCGCGTAGCACGCTAACAAACGGTTTTATAAACGCACGGCATGCCTCGAAAGAGGTATGCCGTGTGTTTCTATTGGCGGACACAAATACGTCCCCGGTCAGAAAAAGGATAAAGTATAAGGGAACATAAAAAAGGCTCCCTTGTGCAAAGGGAGCTGTCACCGAAGGTGACTGAGGGATTGTTTTCAGCAAAAGCTTCACCTTTACAATCCCTCCGTCGCGCCACCGCGCGCCACCTCCCTTTACACAAGGGAGGCTTTCCTGCTAACCGTTATGTATGCGTGGTCTGTTTCAAATTCATCTATGATTTTAAGCTTTGATGCCGAAAGATAACTACGGATATCGTTGGGGTTGTCGGGATATATTTTTACCCTTCTATCACCCATGTCGATATACTCATTCTGATTTTTATCAATCGATAAAACGAAAAGACCGTTATTGGACAATAAAGCAGCAATTTTTTGTATCGCCGATAATTTGTCCTGTATGTGCATAAAGGTCAATGACGAATAGATGACGTCAAACTCTGCTTCAAAGTTGCAAAACATAAAATCATCGCAAATAAGCTTTATATTTTGATACATGGATAGATTTTCGGTCGCTCGCTGGATCGTCTTTTCGGAAACATCTATGCCACACAGGCTTTTACAGTTTGGCGCAACCTTTACCGCAATTCGTCCTGTGCCAACTCCGATTTCCAAAACAGCTTTGCTCTGATCAAGTTGCATACTCTCAATAAACCTCTGTCCGTCCCACTTGTCCATATAATCCCTCAACGGTTTAGGATCACGGGCAGGGTCATTGTTTTCATCAATTAGTTTGTTGTAATGTTCAATGACTTCTTTCATCCGTATTCTCCTTTTTCGTAGCATAAATTTATGCGGAACAGAATTCTTTTTTCTGTCGGCCAATAATATAGCAAGCGTACACACCCACGGGCGAACACAGTTCGCCCCTACCGGGTGTCAGGGGGGGATCGATAAGAGCATCACGCAATGCCGAGTTCTTTCGCTGTGATCGAATTACCGCGAAAGGAATGCGGCGAGCGGGGTGAGGTCGATGAGAATGCCCACCGCCGTTCCCACGCAAAGCAGAAGCAGCAGAATGCGGAGCGAATCTCTTATGGGGCGGTTGGTGCGCAGCAGCAACGCCGTGCCCACGCCTGCGTTGACCAGAAGACCCGAGAGCATCGCGCCCACGCTCAACACGCCCTCCATATGCAACTCGGTCAGGATCACCGAGGGCGCGCAGTTGGGGATCAACCCAAAGAGCGCGGCCAGAAGATTGCCAAGCACGGGACGGTCCAAGAGAAGCGACGCCAGCCGCTCCTCGCCGACCCCCTCAACGGCCAGGTTTATAAGGAACGTGACCAGGAGCAAAAAGGCCGCCGTTCTTGCCGTGTGCTTTACGGCGGAGAGCAGAAAATGCTCGCCGCATTTGCAATGCTCCCTCTCGCAAAGCTCCTCGATCTGCGGAGCGGGGGGCTCCTGCTTGCGGCGTCTGCGCCAAAGAGAGGTCACTCCGTCCACCAAAAATCCGAAAAGCACGCCCACGGCAAGCTTTGTGCAAAGAAGCTTCAGAATGAAGGGTGCGGGCACCGCGTGCGAAAGCAGAACGGGAAGCATCTCGTCCGAGGTGGCCAAAAAGACCGCAAGGAGCGTGCCTGCCGTAATGATGCGGCCTGCGTAAAGCCCCGAGGCCATGGTCGAAAAGCCGCACTGCGGAAGCATACCGAGCGCACCCCCCACCAAGGGGCCGACCTTGCCCGAGCCGCGCAGCCAGCGCTCGGCCAGCTTTTCCGAGCGATGCTCCACGTATTCCATCAGCAGATAGGTCAAAAACAGAAAGAGGATCAGCGGCAGCGATTCCTCCAGCGTGTGCAGGAACGCGTGCTTCAGCAAATGCAAAAGCTCATGCATTCGTCTTCCCTCCTCTCTCGCCCCGCGTCAGGGCGTAGCAATCGGCGCACAGGCCGTAGAGCATGGTCTGTCCACAGTCGATCACAAAGCCGTGCTCGGCGCGCAGGTGCGCGGCAAAGGCCGCAGATCCGTGGCAATCGAGATGCTCGATCCTGCCGCATTGCAGGCACTTCTCGTGAAAATGCAGTCGGCAATCACAGCCCTCGCCCACGTATTGATACAGATTGCGTCCCGCCTCCTCGTCGCGAAAGCGGCGGACGGCATCGGTCATGGAGAGCTGATTTAGCTGACGGTAGACCGTGCTCTTGCCCTTTTCTGCGTCCCCGTTGACGGCAAGGCAAAGCTCCTCCGCCGAAAATTGGCAGTCGGGATGCTCGCGCAGATAAGACAAAAGCGCCTCGCTCCCCTTGGTGCGGTATCGTTTTTTCGTCATTCCATTCGTCCTTTTTCCTAAATTTGAGAACCATTCTCAAATTATAGCACAAAGCACTCGGTTTGTCAAGAGGATTTTTGGACGCGCGGATTGACTTTTTTCGTTCGCCGTGCTACAATGAAAGCGACGCCCGACGGGCAGGCGAAGTATGACCCGAAGGGCGATCCTGTATGTTCGATCGGAGAGACGATCTATGCGAAATGGAATTGTCAGCAGGCAGCCGAGTGCGATCTTTCGCTACCAGGCCTGGCCCACCGTTGCCCGTGACGAGGAGGGCACGCTCTACGTAGGCTGCTCGGGCTTTCGCCTCGGCCACGTATGCCCCCTCGGCAAAAATCTGCTCTACGTCAGCCACGACGGCGGGCATTGCTGGTCCGTGCCGCGCGTGGTAGCGGACGATCTGTTGGACAACCGCGACGTGGCCTTGACCTACCTTGGCGGAAAGCGTCTGCTTTTGACCTCCTTTTGCAACGAGCCCTCCTTCTATCTGACCGAGGGAATGCGCCGATACGTCAACGAGCATCCCTCCCCCCTCCGTCGGCAGGTCAGCAACGGCGTGCTCGGCCTTTGGGAGGAGCAGGTCGGAGAGCAAAAGCTGCACGGCTCCTACGTGATGCGCACCGAGGACGGCGGCGACACCTGGACGGAAAAGCGCATCATTCCCATGACCGCACCGCACGGCCCGATCCGCCGCCGCGACGGAAGCCTGCTCTTTCTCGGCAAGGAGTCGCACAGTGACGGCCTCTACGAGACGGGCGCTATCCTCGCCATGGAGAGCCGCGACGACGGAGACACGTGGACGCATCTTTGCACCCTGGAGGTCCCCGAGGGACTGACCAACAAGAACCTCCACGAGCCGCACGTGCTGGAGCTTGCCGACGGCACCCTCCTTGGCGCGATCCGCGGCGAGGGTGAGGGCGTGCCGTACAAGTTCAGTATGTATACCTGCTTCTCGCAGGACGGCGGAAGGACCTGGACGCGTCCTGCCTGCCTTAACGTCTGCGGATCCCCTCCGCATCTGCTTCTGCATTCCTCGGGTGCCGTGATCCTTTCCTACGCGCGCCGCAACGCAGACACCAACGGCATTCGCATTCTGATCAGCCGCGACGGTGGCAGGACCTTTGGCAAGGAGTGCGCGATCGGCGTTCCCTGCACGAACTGGGACGTGGGCTATCCCTCCACGGTGGAGCTTGCCGACGGCTCCCTCTATACCGTCTACTACCAGCGTCTTGAGGGAGACGACTTCCCCTCCATTCTCTACACCCACTGGCGCATCGAGGAGCTGACCTGAGCAAACGCAAAAAAAATGCCGCACCGACCCTGCCATAGCAGCTCGGTGCGGTTCTTTTCGTTTGCCCTCAATAGCGTGCGGTGTGATCGGGGTCGGGATCGTTTGGCAGCGTCTCCCCGTCGGTCTCGGGCTCCGTCTCAGGATCTGTCTCGGGATCGGTCGCAGGATCGGTCTCAGGGAAAGTCTCGGGATCGGTCGCAGGATCGGTCACCTCCGCGCTCTCGCTCTCCTTCTCGCTCTCGGCAGGCTCGTTCGGGTCGATAAAGCGCACGCAGGAGACGAGGGAGAGGCAAAGCACGAGGCAAAGCAACAAAAGAGAATATTTCACACGCGTCCCTCCTTTCCCGATCGGTTACCGACAGTATAGCATACTCCGAGGCAAAAGTCAAGTCCCCTTCCTCCCCCGCGCGGCGGAAAGCAAAAATGCGATGAGGACTTGACATTTTTCACCGTTTGCGCTATAATAGAGCCATCCATATTCATTCCATTGACGAAAGGCATTCTCATGAAAAGACTGATCTGCTTTGATCTGGACGGCACGCTGACCCAGCACCGCTCCCCCCTGACCGCCGAAAACCGCGCGGTCCTTGACCGCCTCAACGAAAAATACAAGATCCTGATGGTTGGAGCGGGCGGCGCGCGCCGCATCTACGACCAGATGGAGGGCTACCCCATCGACATTCTCGGCAACTACGGTATGCAGGAGAGCAAGATGGTGAACGGCGAGTTCGTGCTCGTTCGCGAGGAGATCTGCCCCGTGGATCAGGATTTTTTCCGCGAGAAAATCCAATACCTCCGCGAAAAATACGGCTACACGTCCTTTAAGGGCGAGGGCGTGGAGTTCCATGCCAGCGGCATGGTGACCTTCCCTCTGCTTGGTACCAAGGCGGATATTGCGGACAAGGTGGCCTTTGACCCCACACGCGAAAAGCGCAAGGTCCTCTACCCCGAGGTGCTGGAGATCTTTGGCGAGCAGTACACCGTCTTCATCGGCGGCTCCTCCTCCTTTGATTTTTCCGAGAAGCGCTTCAACAAGTACGACGCCATTATGCAGTACGCCAAGGAGAACGGCTACGAAAAGGACGAGATCCTCTACGTGGGCGACGATTTTGGCGACGGCGGCGGAGACAGCCACGTGCGCCTTGGCGGCATGGATTACGTCTTCATCGACGATTACCGCACCCTCCCCGAGAAGCTGGCACATCTCTGAACGCCAATCCATAAAAATACCGAGCCGATACGCAGGGAAACCGCGTATCGGCTCGGCTTTTGCTTTTCCGTCTTACTTGATCAAACGGAAGCTGTCGGCAAAGTGGAAGTGATCGGCGTATCCGACCATCAGGCGAAATTCGCCTGCCTCGGAAACGAATTGGTTCTGCGCATTCCAGAAGCGAAGCTGGGGCTCGGTGATGCGGAAGGTGACCTCCTTGCTCTCTCCAGGAGCAAGCTCGATCTTCTCAAAGGCGACCAGCTCCTGCACGGGGCGAACGGCAGACGCCACCATGTCACGCAGGTAAAGCTGCACGGCCTCCTTGCCTGCTCTCTCGCCCGTGTTCTTGACCCGAACGGTCACGGTCACGCATCCGTCCTCGGTCATCTCGTGCGTATCCAGCGTCATGCTCTCATAGGTGAAGGTGGTGTAGGAAAGGCCCTCGCCAAAGTAGAAGAGTGGACGGTTGCCGCAATCGAGATAGCTCGAAACGTAATTCTGGAACTCCTCGTCGGGCACGGTCTTTGGGCGTCCCGTATTGGTGTAGTTGTAGTTGAGCGGACACTGTCCGACCGCGCGCGGGAAGGTCATCGAAAGCTTGCCCGAGGGGTTGACGTCGCCAAAGACCAGGTCGGCAACGGCGTTTCCACCCTCCGTGCCGGCCATCCACATATGCAGGATCGCACGGGAGCTGTCGTAGATGTTGGTCAGCACGAGCGGTCTGCCCGAGAAGTGGACGATCGCCGTGTTGGGATTGGCCGCCGTCACGGCCTTGACCAGCTCGGCCTGCGGACCGGGAAGCGTGATGTCGGTGCGGCTCTTGCCCTCACCCGTGTAGGATTGCGGCTCACCGATGCAGAGCAATACGGCGTCGGCCTGCTTGGCCAATTCAACGGCCTCTGCGATGCCGGAGGTGTCGGTGTCGGTATAGTGATTTCCGCAACCGTAGGCACAAAGGATCTCGGCGCCCGGCAGCTTGCGCTCAATTCCCTCGCGCACAGAGACCGTATCCTCGGCCTTTCCACGTGCGTTCCAGGTGCCAAAGATCTTTTGCTCCTCGGCGAACGGACCGATAAGAGCGATCTTCTTGACGTCCTTGGAGAAAGGAAGAACGCCGTCGTTCTTGAGCAGAACGGCAGTCTCGTTTGCCGCACGTCTTGCAAGTGCCCGATGCTCGGGGCAAAGGAACATCGCCTCTCCCTTTGCCTCGTCGGCGCCGTGGAAGGGATCCTCAAAGAGACCGAGGTCGTCCTTGAGCTTGAGAATGCGCAATACCGCCTCGTCGATCGCGCTCTCGGGAATGCTTCCCTCGCGCACGAGCTCCACCAGATGGCGGTAATAGGCAGGCGTCATCATCTCGATCTGGCAGCCCGCGGTAAAGGCCTTGTAGGCAGCCTCCTTGAGATCTTCAGCAACGCCCTGCTTGCAAAGCTCTGCGATCGCGCCCCAGTCGCTGACGGTCACGCCGCAATATCCCCATTCCTGCTCCAGGATCTGCTTCATGAGGAAGGTGTTGGCCGTGGAGGGAACGCCGTTGAGATCGTTGAAGGAGGGCATCAGCACGCGCACGCCCGCATCCACGCAGGCCTTGTAGGCAGGAAGATAGAACTGCCGCAGGGTGCGCTCGGAAACCTCGACGGGGTTGTAGTCTCTGCCCGCCTCAGCACCGCCGTAGGCGGCAAAGTGCTTGACGCAGGAGGCCAGATGATCGTGCGCGGAAATGTCCTCGCCCTGGAAGGCCTTGACCTGGACCGCGCCCATGACCGAGGCAAGATAGGGATCCTCGCCGCAGGTCTCCATGACGCGTCCCCAGCGCGGATCACGCGCCAGATCGACCATGGGGGAGAAGGTAACGTGAATGCCCGCCGTAGCCGCCTCGCGTGCGGCCATTTCGGCGCACTCATAAAGGAGCGCGGGGTCAAAGCTGCCCGCCATGGCAGGGCCGATGGGATAGAGCGTACGGAAGCCGTGAATGACGTCGTACATAAAGAGCAGCGGAATGTGGTTGCGGTCGTCCTCTATATGCTTGCGCTGCAGGGGGATCGTGTGCTTCGCCTGTGTGGCACCGAGGCAGGAGCCCACACGGGAGATCTCCTCGAGCGTCATGCCCCACTCCTGTGCAGGGCCGGTGATCTCGGCGAACACGCCAAGGGAGCTGGGGCTGATCTGGATCAGCTGGCCAACCTTTTCCTCCAACGTCATTTGAGCAAGTAAAGCGTGAATATCCTTCATTCGTTGTCCTTTCTCCGTCCGTCAAGGGACGGGCGGGTAGCGTAAAGATGCATGGATTGAGCAAAAAAGGAAGCACCTCCCCACGGCCGCACGGTGTATGCGCGAAAAGCGACGGGAAGGTGCTTGCTTCGGTCGAGGGATCAGTTTGCCTTGAGGGCCATATCCAGCCAGACCAGGCCAAGGGTAAAGGCATCGTGCAGGCCCTCCTTGGAGCCCTGCTTGATGATCTTGTTGGGATCCTTGGAGTCGATCACCTGGATCAAAATATTTTTAGGCAGCTGCTTGCCGTTGACCTCCTTATAGGAGATGATCTCCAGCACCAGGATGCATTTTTCGGTCATATCGCCGTAGCAGATGGTGTTACCCTCGCGAACCAGCGGCTTGCCGAGGTATTCCAGATGCGATCCGGAAACCAGGGGTCTCGTATCCTTTTCCACGCCGTGTTCCTCCTTCATCGTAACGTTCGGTTCTATAAATCCTTATACAAGAATTATTGTATCACAGTTTAGAGGGAAAGTCAATCCCTATTTCCAAAATCCTCAAAAAAGCCACGCGCACAAATCAGGTAGGGATCGACGGTGCCTACACGGGTTGTGCGCTATCCCTTTCCGTTTCAGCCTCCAGAGCCACTTTTCTCTTTGACACCGCAGGCGCAAAGAGAAAAGTTAGCAAAAGAGAAACGCCGAGGTTGTTTCGCCGTCTGCGGACGGCGAGGAGGGCTCCGCGCCCTCCACCTGCGCCCACTGGCGTGGGGGCTGCAAAGTGCTCACGCACGTCGCGTAGCCGCCTTGTGCCTTGCATTTTTACTCCTCCCCCACCATTCGCCAACACCCCGTAGGGCGAGGCTTCGAAGAAGTCCACGAGCGAGCGAGGCACAAACCAAAATCTGCACCGCACAAACGGCGAACGAAAACTCCCCTTCTCCGCACAAAAAAAGGAAGCGCGTTGTTCGCACTTCCTTCCATGGGTAGCAATCCCTTTTGTTTGGGGAGTTTTTGGGGGGCGTAGGGGACTTTTTTCAAAAAGTCCCCCACAAAAAACCTCGTCCCCTTCCCACTGCGTCATTAGCCGGCGAGGTGCTTTGCTTTAAGCTCCTCCAGGTAGGTTCTGGCTTGTGCTTCAGCGGCAGAGAGAGCGTTCTCCATGGTCGCTTTGGCTTCGGCAAGCGTGGACTCCAGCTCGGCGCGACGCTCGGTGACGGCGGCAAGCTCCTCCTCGGAAAGATCCGCCAGGATCTTGGCCTCGGTGTCAGCAGCCTTTTTGCGCATCAGCTCGGCGATACGGCGCATTTCGGTCTCGCCCAGCGTTCCGCTTGCGAGAATGCCCTCGATCTCGGTCTTGATCTCGTTGAAATCAGCGATGCAGGCGTTGAGCTCGTCGCGAACGGCGGCAGGAAGAAGCGCGGCCGTTGCGTTCAGTCCCTCCAAGAGGCCCTCGCAGGTCTCGATCAGCGCACGAACCTCGGGCTCGTGGGCGGCAACCTCCTCGGCGATCACGGTGCGGATCTTGTCCTCGGCACCCTCAAGCGCCGCGGTCAGCTCGGCCTTGGTCTGCTCAAGAGCGGCAGAGGCCGCGGAATTTTTGAAGCGCTTGTCGGCATAGGCCTCGATGCTTCTGACGGTGACCTTCCCCTCGCTGTTGGCGATCAGGGCACGGTCGGCCTCGGTAAGGTCGAGCGCCGCAAGCACGGCGGAGACCTGCTCCTCGCTCAGCTCGTAACGCTTAACGGTCTCTACGTAGGCCAGCGTGTCGGCGATGGCGTCAAAGCCGCGTGCCGAGGTGGCGTAGAGCTGATAGAGGCTTCCGTAATAGGCGGTGGTGGAATGCGTAAGGAAGTTTTTGAGGTAGAACTCGGTGTAGACACCGTCCAGCACAAGACCTGCGGCCTTGTCGTAGAGCGCAAGCGCCTCGGTCTTGGCGCGCAGATAAGCCTCGGTGGCAAACTGCTCAACCTTTGCGGCACTCTCGCGCAGAGACGCGATCAGCTCCTCGTCCGAAAGCTCCAGGGCGGCCTCCAGGGTGACTTCACCGCTCTCGGTGGCCGAGAGAATGAGCTTGAAGCGGGAGGCGGTCAGCTCCTGCACGGCCTCGTTCTCGGGGTACTGCTCCTTGAGTGCGGCAAGCTCGCGCAGAACCGAATAGGCCGTCTCGGAGGTAGTGGTCACTTCGACCTTTGCCTCCTTGGCGGTTGCCTCGATCCTTGCGTTGACGGCCTTCAGCACGCGCTCGGCGGCCTCATCGTCGCCCGAGGCGGCGTCGGTTCCCACAACGGCGTTCTCCTCGGAGAGGAAGCCCATCTCGATGGCAAGCGTGACGATGTGCGCAACGGCGTCCTCAACCGGCTCGCCGAGAATGTCCGTCTCGGCATAGAGCAGGACCTGGCCGTCCTCGTTCTCGGCGTAAACGCCCGTGACGGTGCCGTCTGCGCCGACGGTCAGCGAGACGTCGGGGTTGATGTCCAGATTAACGTAGGTCTCCTTGCCCGGCTTGACGCCCTCCTCGGGCTTGTGGCAGGCGGCAAGAACTCCTGCCAGCATCAGCGTCGCCAGCGTAAGCGACAAAAGCTTGAGCCATGTTTTCTTCATTGCGTAAATCTCCTTTTTTGTTGTTCAAAGCTTGAAGCGGCGGCCCGTATCGGTTTTTTCGGGCTCTATCCACTAAACGAAGCAGATCCCCGTTTTGTTGCACGGCGGAGAGGTTTTTTTCGCGATTACGGATTTTGCGTTTTCCAGTAGTCCGCAAGAGAGCCGTATTCCGCCTTGACGGCGTCCAGGAAGGCAAGATACTCCTTTTGCCCGAGCGGCTCCCGCTCGGTATTGTAGGCCTCGCGTCCGCTCTCCTCGCGGGTATCGAAGGACATCTGCAGAGCAAGCGCGTGCTTGCCGAGAAATTCCTCCGCGGTGGTGGGAGGTGTAAGAAGGGCACGGATCTGCTCGGTGTCCTCGCCGATGCTCTCGAGGCAGGTCAGAAGCTCGTCGGCGTGCTCGAGAAGAAGGGCGTCCGAGAAATCCTCCAGCAGCGAGAGAAGGTTTTCCACCGACCAGCGCACCGACTCCTCGGTGAGCGAGAGCAGATCGCCAACACTTGCGATCTCGCGGCCGTAGGTCTTGGCGTAATCGGCAAGCGCATGCTCCATTTCGGTCATGAGAGACGCAAAGGACGGCGTGTACTCCGCAGGATCGCTCTCCTCGGCCAGATACCAATAATTCTTGATGAAGATCCCGGGGTTGTCGGGATGGGCCAGCACCCTTCCGCTCAGCTCGGTCACGTGCAGAAGTGCCTCGGCGTGTGCGGAGAATTGCTCCATGCGCGAGTGCAGACGTGCGCTGAGCGTTTCCTTGACCTCGCGGCAAAGCACGGTGCTTTCGTAATACGCCTGCAGCTCCTGCTCGGTCAGCGTAGACAGTGCGCGCTCCCCAAAGAGCACGGCCGTGCCTACGGGAGCGAGAAGCAGGTCCTCGCCGCTCTCCGTGCCGATCAGCGCGGAGAAATCCGTGCGCGAAAGCTTCTCCTCGGCCACCGCGATGCGCGCGCCGAGACGGCAGAAGTAGTCCTCCAGCTCCGCCGCGGCAGACTCGGCGTGCAGAGACGCTCCCTCGCAAACGCGCAGGCAGACCGCATCTCCCTGCGTGTTGGGATCAAGATACCCAAGCCGCGCGGCAAGATCGGTATAGCGAACGACGGCCTCCGTAAGCGGAAGACCGATCACCTCCTCGGCAAAGCCTGCGTGCGAAAGGATCACGTCCGCGTCGGCGTTCAGGGCAAGAAGCTGCACCACCTTCCCCTCGCTATCCGCGGCAAAGGCGACCGAGGGATTGATGTGCAGAGCGATCAGCGTTCCCTTTTCCCCTTCGGCGGGGGCCTCTTGCAAAAGCTCGCGCAGAACGGGGGTGAAGCAAAGCATCAGCAGAAGCACGGCCGCCAGCGCAAGGAGCGCATAGCGAGGGCCGTCCTCACGCGTTCGCCTGAGGGCAGGACGCTTGTGGGACGCGGGGATCGGATGCTCGCGCACGTCCGCACGCAGCTCGGGCAGAGTCGCATCCAGCTCCTGCTCCCATTTGGTTTTCCAATCGGATCCTCGAGATCTCACTTACAGCACCTCCTTTACGGCTTTTTTCAGCTTTTCCAATGCGCGCTTATATTTTGACGTGACGGTTCCCGTGGGGCAATCGAGCGCCTTTGCGATCTGCCGATGCTTCCAGCCCCAGAGCACGTGCATGGTGACCACGCGTTGCTCCTCCTCGCTAAGGGTTCGGCGCATCAGATCCATGATGCCGCCGTCCTCAAAGGGCTCAAAGCCCTCGGGGGCCTCGTCGAGCGCGACCGAGGGGCGGCGTGCGCGAAGCTCGTCGAGCGCGTGATGCTTGGCGATCTGGAGCAGCCAAGCCGAGCCGTTGGTCCCCGGCGTATACTGACCGATGCGGAGCTTGACCTTAAGGAAGACCGATTGCATCGCGTCCTCGGCGTCGTGATAATTTTGATAGTAGGAGTACAGGAAGGAGAACACTGCGTTCCGCGCTTCCCGATACAAGGCTTCAAACGCCTCGTCGCTGCCCTCCTGCACGTCAGAAAGCAAGCGGTCGATCCTCCTTTTATCCATGCTTCATTCCCTGCCGCCAAACAGGCGGACTTCCTTTCCAAAATGATGCCGGGCGACCCCAAAGGGGGGCGGCGGAGGCGCCGCTTTTCGTGTCCTCTTGGTCCTCGGTGTCACTGTCTAAACGGACGTGGAGGACGATTTGTTGCAAAGAAAGCAAAAAAAGACGAAAAAAAGCGGCGTCCTCTCCCATTATACCCTCACGCCACCGATTTGTCAAGGCGAAGGCATAAGGATCGCGCCGCAGGAAGGACGCGGTTTTTGTGGGGGACGAGGTTTATTCGAGGGGTCTTTTGAAAAAGACCCCTCGAGCTCCCCCAAAACTCCCCAACAAAAGGGATTGCTACCCATGGAAGGAAGTGCGAACAACGTGCTTCTTTTTTCTATGCCGCGAAGGGGAGTTTTCGTTCGCCGTTTATGCGGTATAGATTTTGGTTTGTGCCCCGCCCGCTCATGGACTTCTTCGAAGCCTCGCCCTACGGGGTGTTGGCGAATGGTGGCGGAGGTTTCCAAAATAAAGCTAACCCGCGTAGAGGCGAAAGGTGACCGCCGCATCACTTGTAGCCTGTCATCCTGAGCGAAGTCGAAGTTTTGGAGAGGGAGTGAGCCGCTATGCGGCGACGATCCGATCCAAAACCGAGGAGCGATAGCGACGAAGGGATCTCGTTTGGAGTTTTGCTATCCGTCCACATGATGTAACTTTCCTTACAGGAAGATACGAAGCGCTCAAGCGAGATCCCGCGCGTCCTACGGACGCACGCATGCGGAATTTGCGGTTTTTGCCCGAAACGGGCAAAAATGATGGCGTTGAGCCATCAAGCAAAAACGCCGAGGTAATCCAAACTGGTTTGGATTACCGTGGCCGACATTCGGCTCCGCCTTCGCTCAGGATGACAGGTTGCAGATAATGCGGTGGATGAGGAGTTGCCATTGTCCGCCAACACCCCGTAGGGCGAGGCTTCGAAGAAGTCCACGAGCGGGTGGGGCAGGAACCGGAGCCTGTATTGCAGTAACGGTGCGCGAAAACTCCCCTCCACCGCACAAAAAAAGGAAGCACGTTGTTCGCACTTCCTTCCATGGGTAGACATATTTTTGTTTGGGGAGTTTTTGGGGGGCGTGGGGGACTTTTTCCAAAAAGTCCCCCACAAAAAATCACGCCACTCCCCAACGCATTCTTTTTTGAGAAAAAGCAGCAAAGTTATTGACAAAATCATCGGCAAAAGTTATAATGAGATAAACCAATCGCCTACGTCCGCGTGGCGGTACAGCAGACCAAAAAGGAGAATCAAGATGAGAGATCTCTATGTAAACAATCCCGTCAATCAGCCGAGAATCAAGACCGACGTCTTCTTCTCGGACTACGAAAACGAATGTCAGTATACCGGCTTTCTTGACAAAGCCTTCCGCTATATCCGCGATTTTCGCCTGGCAGATCCCGTCCTCTGGCGTCGCTTCGTTCAGCAATTCCGTGAGGACGCCGACGCCAACGGCGCCTGGAGAGGGGAATACTGGGGCAAAATGATGCGCGGTGCCTCCATGGTCTGGGCTTATACCCGCGACGAGGAGCTTTACTCCGTCCTCGTGCAGACCGTTCACGATATGATCGACAGCGCCAACGAGGAAGGACGCATCAGCTCCTACCCCCTCCACATGGAGTTCGACGGATGGGATATCTGGTGCCGTAAATACGTTATGCTCGGTATGCAGTACTTCCTTGAGGTCTGCCCCGACGAAGCACTCAAGGCCGAGATGATCGCCTCCATGAAAAAGCAGGCCGACTACATCATCGCCCGTATCGGAAGCTCCAAGGAGGGAAAGAAGCCGATCGTGAAGGCCACCCGCCACTGGAGAGGCCTTAACTCCTCCTCCATTCTGGAGCCCATCGTGCGCCTCTACTCCCTCACGGGGGAGCAGGCTTACCTGGATTTTGCCTCCCATATCGTGGGAACGGGTGCCACCGACGTCGTCAATATCTTTGATCTCGCCTACGAAAACGAGACCGCGCCCTACCAGTATCCCGTGACCAAGGCCTACGAGATGACCTCCTGCTTTGAGGGACTTCTCGAGTATTACCGCATCACGGGCGAGGAAAAATACAAGACCGCCGTGGTCAACTATGCAAACAAGATCCTGGAGACCGACTTTACCGTGATCGGCTCCTGCGGCTGCACGCACGAGCTCTTTGACCACTCCACCGTGCGCCAGGCCAACACCAACAACGATACCGTTATGCAGGAGACCTGCGTGACCGTGACCCTGATGAAGTTCTTCCTCCAGGTGCATCTGCTCACGGGCGATCCCAAGTTTATGGACGCCTTTGAGGTCGCGCTCTACAACGCCTACCTCGGATCGATCAACACCGAAAAGGTGATCGAGCCGACGCTGGCCGCAACCTATCCCGACCTGCATCTGGAGCCCCTTCCCTTTGACAGCTACAGCCCTCTGACCGCCGGAACGCGCGGAAAGAGGATCGGCGGCTTTTGCATCATGTCCGACAACCACTACTACGGCTGCTGCGCCTGCATCGGTGCCGCAGGCATCGGACTTGTGCCCCGCGCCCAGCTGCTCGCCACCAAGACGGGCTTTGCCATGAACCTCTACCTTGCCGGAAGCGTGAAGACCGTCACCCCCGAGGGGCAGACCCTGCTCCTGCGCACCGAGACCGACTACCCAAGGACCGGAAACATTCGCATCACGGTCGAGCTGGAGCGTCCCGAGTGCTTTGAGCTGAAGCTCCGCATTCCCGCATGGAGCGTTGGCACGGGACTGCAGTTCAACTGCGAGGCCACCGCCAAGATCGCCGACGGATACGCCTCCGTTACCCGTGAGTGGAAAACGGACGACGCCATCTCCCTCTTGCTGGATATGCGCACCCGTGCGATCCGTCCCCTGCCCTATGTCAAGGAGCTTCTGGTCAACAAGGTCATCTGGGGCGTGAACACCGTGATCCCGCTGATCAGCAAGGAGGACCCCACCGCCCCCTATCATATGGCGCTTTTGCGCGGCCCCGTAACGCTGGCGCAGGAAAATCGCCTTGGCTACAGCGTGGACGATCCCGTGGAGATCGCCGTGGACGAAAACGGATACGTGGACGCCGTCCTCTCCGACTCCCCCAAGGCCCCCTACGAGACCATTCTTGAGGTGACCGTTCCCCTGACCGACGGCACGCGCATGACGCTGACCGACTACTCCTCCGCCGGCAAGCTCTGGACCGAGGAGAGCAAAATGGCCGCCTGGATCCTGACCAAAAACGCGTAATCCGTTTTTTCCCAAAAAAAGAAAAACGCCTGTCCGAAGAACCCATTCTCGTTCGTCGGGCAGGCGTATTTTTGCTTTCGTTGGTGTTTTGATCAGATCAGGCGGACGCGGAACATTCCCTCCACTGCCGAGATGCGCGCGAGAGCCGCATCCGAGGGGACGGAGGAGCAATCCAGCACCGTGTAGGCGTTGTCGCCCTTGGATTTGCTGGTCATGTTCTCAATGTTGAGTCCCTCCTCGGCGATGGCCGCCGTCAGACGGGTCAGCACTGCGGGAACGTTTGCGTGCAGGGCGCAAATGCGCGAAGCTCCGCTTCTCGGCATCTGCAGAGCCGGGAAGTTGACGCTGTTCTTGATGTTACCGTTCTTGAGGTAATCGTCAAGCTGTCTTGCCGCCATCACGGCGCAGTTGTCCTCCGACTCCTCGGTGGATGCACCCAGGTGCGGAATGGCCACCGTGCCGGGAAGCTCCAGAACCTCCTCGGTCGGGAAATCCGTGACGTAGCGCGATACCTTGCCTGCCTTGAGTGCCTCGGCAAGATCGGCGGCCGACACCAGATCCGCGCGGGAAAGGTTGATCAGCTTGACGCCGTCCTTCATCTTGGCAAGCGTCTCGGCACAGATCATGCCGCGGGTATCCTTGGTGGAGGGGACATGCAGGGTGATGTAATCCGACTGCTCAAAGATCTCGTCGTAGGTTGCGGCACGGTTGACACGATGGTTCAGATTCCACGCGCCCTCGACCGACAGGAAGGGATCACAGCCAATGACCTTCATGCCGAGGTGGATCGCCACGTTGGCGATCAGACCGCCGATGGCGCCAAGGCCGACCACGCCGAGCGTCTTGCCGGCAAGCTCGGTGCCTGCAAAGGCAGACTTGCCCTTCTCGACCTGCTTGGCCACGTCTGCCGTTCCGCGCAGACCCTTGGCCCACTCGATGCCGCCGACCACGTCACGTGCGGCCAGAAGCAGCGCGCAGATGGCCAGCTCCTTGACGCCGTTTGCATTGGCACCGGGGGTGTTGAACACAACGATGCCCGCCTCGCTGCAGCGCTCGATCGGAATGTTGTTCACTCCGGCTCCTGCGCGTGCAATTGCCTTGAGCGACTCGCCAAAGGCCATGTCGTGCATGGCGGCCGAGCGCACCAGAATGCCGTCGGGATCGTTGACGTTATCGCCTACGGTGTAGCCCTCGCCAAGCTCGGCAAGGCCAACGGCGGCGATCTTGTTTAACAGTTGAATATTCATGACGTGAATTCCTCTTTTCTTCGGAAATGTTGGTATGGGAAAAAGCGGTCCTTCCTCGCCCGTCAGGAGCAAAGCGTCAGCTCGACGCGTCCCGAATCGGGAACGTCAAGAGCGGAAAGCGACTTCTCGGCGAGCGTACCCGTGGACAGGATCTCGCCCATGCAGTCGAAAACGGTGTACGCGTAGCGCGCATTCTCGGGCGTCTCCAAAAGAATGCCCTTCTCGCCGCTGCCGTTGACCACGGCAACGCGTCCGTAGGGCTTCTCAAGCGTCACGGGCGTGCGCAGATACGCGACGGCCACGAGGGCATTGTCCTTCTCGGCCTCCACCAGGGAGAACTGCGCCTCGGGATGGTAGGCACGAAGCTCGCCGTCAAGCAGGAGCTCACGGTTGGCGTTCCAGAAGTCCATGTAGTTGCGGAGCATCCGCATATGCGACTCGGGGATCTCCGCAAGGCGCACCGAGATCTGCAGCACCGAGAACAGGCTTGCGATGATCTGCTTGGCCGCGGCCTCGGGGGTATCCTCGTAGTGCCACATCAGCATATCCGAATGCACGGCCGATTTGCCGAGCAGATAGCGGAGCTGAACCGTGTTGAGGCGGTTCAGGATGGAATCCTCGGGGCAATCGCCCACGCGGAACATATTGCCGTGCTTGCGGATCACGGGGCCAACGTAGGCCTGGCGGAACTCGATCAGCACGTCGGGATTGATGGCGCGAAGCTCGCGCGTGATCTCGGCAAGGAGGGTGTCGATCGCCTCGTTGAGCGTGGGAATATCCCAGCGGGGATCGCTCTTGGGGGTTTCCGGACGTGCGCGCATGGAGTCGATAAAGTCCAGCTTAAAGCCGTCAAGGCCCCAGTCCAGCATCGCGTTGCGGTAGGTGTCCACCAGGTAGCGGCGCACCTCGGGGAAACGGGGATCCAGCGCCATCCAGGAGCGCTCACCCGAGCCCACCTGATACAGCTTCATGTCCTTGAATCTCTCGTAGGCCTCGGACATTACGCCCACGTAGGGGACGGAATACCAAAGAATGAATTTCAGGCCGATGGCGTGCACGTCATCGACGAATTGTTTCATGTCGGGGATCTTTGCGGGCGTGGGACGCCAGTCACCGCAATAGGAATAGCCGCGGCTGCCGTCGTCGGTCTGCCAGCCGTCGTCCACAATGATGGACTCCATGCCAAGTGCCTTGGCCATGCGGCACTCGCGCAAAAGCTCCTCGGGAATCGTGCGCTGGTGGTAGGAATACCACGTGGAATACATCGCGCGCTTGGCGGCCTCGGGAATATATGCGCAGGGATAGCCGCACGCCTCCCCCCACCATCTCTCTACGCGCCTGAGCGTCTCGTAGTAGGGCTCGTCGGTGGTGTCCACGCGAAGCCTTACCGAATACTCCTGCAGGATCTCACGCGGAGACTCGGTAAAGAGCTGCAGCTCGCAGGTCATATCCGCCCGCTCCTCGTTGACGCCGGTTCTCAGCCTGGAGGACACGGAGGCATCCGAGAGGGCAAGCGTCAGGCGGTTGCGTCCGCTCTGCGAAAAAATGCTCTGCAAAGGCGCGTGCGAGGCAAGGCGCGCATCCGTGGTGCGCTTGCTCCAATCCACGCGCAGAGGAAGTACGTTGTAGCCAAAGGTGGTGGACCACACGGCGTACATATCCTTTGCGGGCACGGTCCAGCTCACGCTGACGCTGTTCGGCTCCTGCGGCTCGGGGAAGCGAATGCTGACCGTGATCTCGTCGATCCTATCCGTGATCTGCTCCCGTGCAAGAGAAATGCAGGCGTCCTCGCTGTTGGTCGTTACGCGGTATACGGTACCGCTTAAGGGGATCTCGCGGTTCATGGTGTGGTCCTCCCTTTATGGATCATACGGCGAAGGCGGAAAGTCGCCTCCTTGGTGTCAGTTCTTGGGGTTCTTCGCGGCAAAGTCCTTCATGAAGGCAACCAGTGCCTCAACGCCCTCGTAGGGCATAGCGTTGTAGATAGAGGCTCTCATGCCGCCGACCGAGCGGTGGCCCTTGAGGTTCTTCAGACCTGCCTTGCCTGCCTCGGAGGCAAACTTCTTGTCCAGATCGGCGTCTCCCGTGACGAAGGTGACGTTCATCATCGAGCGGCTCTCCTTCTTGACGGGGGCAATGTAGTAGTCCTGGGAATCCAGATAATCGTAAAGGAGTGCGGCCTTCTTCACGTTCATCTCCTTCATCACGTCCAGTCCGCCGATGGAGAGGATCCACTCGTAGACCAGCTTTGCCATGTAGATGGTGTAGCAAGGAGGCGTGTTATACATCGAGCCGTTCTCGGCCATGGTCTTCCACTCGAGCATGGTGGGTATCTTCTCCTCGGCGTAGTCGAGAAGGTCCTCGCGCACGATCACCAGCGTCAGTCCTGCGGGAGCCATGTTCTTCTGCGCGCCGGCGTAGATCACGCCAAAGCGGGAGACGTCCACGGGCTCGGAGATGATGCAGGAGGAGAGGTCGGCCACCAGCGGAACATCGCCCGTGTCGGGGATCTCGGGATACTTGGTGCCGTAGATGGTGTTGTTGAAGCAGATGTGCAGGTAGGCGGCGTCGGGACGGATCATGTCCTTGGTGATCGTGGGAACGTGATCGAAGTTATCCTCCTTGGTGGTGGCGATGCACTTGACGTCGTAGCCCAGCTTCTGCGCCTCCTTGAAGGCCTTGCCCGAGAACTGGCCCGAAACGGCGTAGTCGGCCTTGCCCGTGCGCTTGATCAGGTTCATGGGAACGGCGGCAAACTGCGTGGATGCACCTCCCTGCAGGAAAAGCACCTTGTAGTTGTCGGGAATGTTCATCAGACGGCGAAGCATGGCCTCAGCATCCTGAATGATCGCCTCGTAGTCCGGAGAGCGGTGGGACATCTCCATCACGGACATTCCGGATTCCCCATAGCAGACCAGCTCTGCTGCTGCCTTTTCCAGGACGGGGAGCGGAAGCATGGAAGGGCCTGCCGAAAAATTGTAGATTCTGTTCATCGTTCATTTCCTCCGGTTTTTTTCATCGGGCACTTTACCCGATTAAAGTAAAAAGGTTATTTCTATTATAGTCAAATCCAGCTTTTCTGTCAAGGGAATTTGGCAAAAAAAGGCGGCTTTTTTCGCGCTTCCCGACGGCTTTTTTCGCCCGTATGGCAAAATGCCGAAAACGGCGACCGCTTCGGCATTTTTCCTTGGACATATTGACCGCGCTCAGAAATTCTCGCCGTTCCAGCCCCAGCGGTCGGTGAAGGCATACTCCACGTAGATATGCTCGGGCGAGATCCCAAGCTCCTCCGCAAAGATGGCCGTGACCTGCTCCGTCATGTCAGCACAGGTCGCCGCGTCGGCAGAGCCGAACAGCTCGATCTTGACCATGGCGATGGGAAAATTGCTGTAGCCGCGGAACCACATCCGACAGTTATCCGTAAAATTGAGCATCAGCCAATACTCGTTCTTCCCCGGGAAGGTCGCGATCGCCTCCCCCAGACGGCGCTTGATGACCGTCTCCTTTTCCTCGCTCAGGCGCACGTTCAGCTTGGTGTCGATAAAGGGCATGAGAATTTCCTCCGTGATTTTTGCATATAAAAAGATTAGGGTTATTTATATTATATTCTTTTCGCGCGCGTATTCCCATGCGTATTTTGCGCAAAGGCATGAGGATTTTGCGCGTATTTTCCTTCCCGAGAAAAAAAGAAGCCGCCAAGCATTGACATTTTGGAAAAGCTATGGTATAATATTACATCTTAGCAGTATTCCCAACCTCCCCGCGCGTTATGCGAAAAAAATCAGAAAGAAAGAGAGGCTGATCCATCGAATGGACGCGATTCTTACCTTCCTTCAGGAGATTGCCGACTATCTCCATGAGGTCAATTCCATAACCGTGATGATCCGCATTCTGCTTGCCGCCATAGCGGGCGGCCTCGTTGGCATCGAGCGCGAGATCCACGGACGTGCCGCAGGTCTGCGCACGCATATGCTGGTGGCGCTTGGCGCCGCACTCTCCGCCCTGATCGGCGTTTGCCTGTCTGCCGAGATGGCCAAGATGGGCGTGATCTCGGACGTGCAGAGAACCGGCGCACAGGTCATGAGCGGCGTCGGTTTTCTCGGTGCAGGCACCATTCTGGTCAAAAAGGGCAACTCCCACATCAGCGGTCTGACCACCGCGGCAGGCCTTTGGGCAACGGCGGCGATCGGCCTTGCCGTTGGCTACGGTCTTTATCTTGCCGCCTTCTGCTCGGTCCTCCTCGTGATCCTGGCCTTCACGCTGGTCTCGCACCTGGAGTTCCGCCTGATGCGCAAGCGTCAGCGCGTGTTCGTTTACCTGGAGCTGGACTCCATTGAGGCCGTGAAGGACATGATCCTCGTGCTGCGTGAGCAGTTCTCGGGCAAGGAGATCCAGGTGACCGCCTCGCGCAGCGGCGCCCAGAACCACGTTGGCATGGAGGCGCTGATCCGCGTTCCCTCCAGCGGCACGGCTCTGGAGCAGATCGACGAGCTGCAAAAGGTTGCGCACGTAGTCTTCGCCCTTCCTGTCTCCTGATCCCGAAGGAGCCGAAGAGGAAAGCACCCGAAAGACGTCCCACGGACGCGACGGGTGCTTTTTCCTATTTTCCCCCCTTGACATTTTCCGCATTTCGTGGTATGATAAGGGAAAGAGAATTTCTGTTACGGAGGTTTTGCGTATGAAATCCACTCGCCTTCACGCCGCGGCAAGAACGATCCTGCTCGTTGGCTTTTTCGCTTGCCTTGCAGGCTGCGGCATTTACGCCGTGCTCTGCCTGCCCGAAACCATAGATCTCGTGTTTGAATGGAGATACCCCGCCATCACCGGTGTGGCCTTCCTTGCCTGCCTGTTGATCTCGGTGATCCTTGGCGCCGCAGGAAAGCGCGCCGCCAAGAGAGAGGCCATTGAGGCCAGAATGCTGGAGGAGGCCCTGCTCGCCAAGGCACGTGAGCGTGCCGAGGCTGCCGCCGCAAAGGCGGCCGCAGAGGAGCAGGCACGCGCCGAGGAGGAGGCACGCAAGGCCGCAGAGGCCAAGGCAAACACCCCTCCGATGCTTCGCCGCATCAAGGCCTGCGCAAAGCCCACCGCCGCTCTTGCCGTGGAGGCAGGAAAGGTGCTGATCCCCGTGGTGACCGTGCTGGCGATCTCCTCCGCGGTCCGCAAGTCCAGACAGCGCAAAAAGCAGGCGCAGAACCGCCAGGCCTTCTACCGCTGGCTCGGCTAAACCGATCCCACTAAAAAACACAAACGCCCTTCGCGCATTCGCGCGAAGGGCGTTTTTTTGTGTCAACATCTTCAATCGGCAAAGCCGCCCGCTTGCATATACGCGGCCAGAAGATCGCGAGCGTAGACGTCGGCGCCATAGCGTGCGATCTCGGTCAGGCGGTTTGGCGCGTAGGAGGAGGAATAGGTATCCACCACCACGTAATAGGTTGCCGCAGGGTCAATGCTGTCGCAAACGGCAGGATCGCAGGCGACGAAGTAATTGCCGTTGTCACTCTCAAGGAACCGTCGGATCAGATCCTCTCCGCGAATGCTGCACAGCACAAGCTCGTTGTCAAAGGGAAAGAGAGATTGCAGCATGGAGTAGGTCACCTCGCCCGCGGCCAGGTATCCCGGGTTGCGCACCGAAAGAAATCCGCCGCCAAGCGCGATCTCGTATTCGTCGCCCCACTCTTCCCTGCCTGCCGCAAGGTAAAGCTCGGCCACCGTTTGCCGCAGGGCGTTTCCGCTCCGCCGCTCGGCGTTCACGCCTACCACGCGCGAGCCGATCGCCAGATCGTCGGCGTATTGATCGAGCAGCCGATCCACCAAAGGATCGTCCGCAAGCCCCTGCATACTGCTCACGTCCACCGTCTCGGCCTTGCGCACGCGCGAGGAATTGGTGACGTAATTGAGCAGGATCTCCACGTGCGCCACCGAGGAATTGTAGCCCCCGTTCTGCACGTGATAGACGCCGTAGGGATCGCGGCGCGCGTAATCGTAGTGCGTGTGTCCCTCAAAGACGACGTCCACGTATCCCCCCTCGGAAAGCTCGACGTCATAGTAGGAGGCAAGCTCGCCCGAGGAAATGCTCCCGCTGCCGCTCCGCGCGTATCCGTCGTGCAGGGAGTAGACGATCAGATCCGCCCCTTCCGCACGAAGCTTCTCGGACTCCGCCTTGACCAGCTCGGTTAGGGCATCGCCCACCGCAAAGTAGACCTCCTCCACCTTGTCCCCCGAAACCGAGGAATAGCAATCGCCCACGGCACCGATCACGCCCACCTGCACGCCGCCGCATTCCAGAAGCACCGAGGGGGTGCAGTAGTCGGCAAGCTTTCCCGTGTCGCGCACGAAGACGTTCAGCGCGAGGAAGGGGAACTCGGCCAGAGCCGCATTTTCGCGAATGGCCTCCTCGCCCCAGTCAAACTCGTGATTGCCGAGCGTCATGGAGACGAACTCCAGCTCGTTCATCCATTCGGTGATGATCCTGCCGCGCGTCAGATTGGACTCCGAGCTTCCCTGCCACATATCTCCCGAGGAAAGCAGGAGCGTGCGTGAGGAAAGCGACGCCGCGCGCCGCAGATAGGTGGTCAGCTCGTCCACGCCGTCGCTCGTATTCGTATCGTCAAACACGCCGTGCAGATCGTTAATGGCGTAAAAATCCAGAGAAATGAGCAGATATTCGCCGCAATCGTCGCAGTAGCCGTTGTCGTCGCCGTCGGTGTGTGCCAAAGGGTCGACCGTATCCGAGGGAGCCTGTGGGGGTGGAGCCGTCCGACAGGAGCAAAGAAGAAAAAGAAGAAGCGCCAACGCAAGCGCAAGACGTGCTTTCAACGCCGTATACCGCCTTTCCGCCAAGGCCTTCCGCCAAGGCATACCTTATTCTAACACGTCTTTCCAGTCTTGTCAAGAGTGCCCCTTTTCCGAAAAAAGATCTTCCCTGCCTTGTCAAAAGTGCCTCCTCGCGGAACGCGCGGAGGCACTCGTAAGCTATGGGCTCGGATCATTCGCCGTCCTTTTCGCGGAGCAGCTCGACGTCGATCAGGGAAAGTCCGCAGCTCACACAGAGCGGGACCTTCGTTTTATGCACGCAGCCGCAGGCCACGCAAAGGGTTCCCTGCTCCTCTCGCGCATCCAGATTGAGCGGATAAGGCAGGCCGTGCAGGCGGACCAGGCGGTCCCCCTCGCGGTAATAGACGTAGCTGCCAGGCTTTTCCTCGATGCGCACGCGCAGACGCTTGCCGTTCGGTCGGCGCAGGTGAAGCACCTTGTTCAGGCGGTAATCATAGGACAGCCGCCCCTTTCCGGGGTCCTGTGACGGCGCATAGTCGCGCGAGAGCCCCGAGGAGATCAGCACGCCCGATCGCGTTCTTTGGAAAAAGACGCGGGAAAGGCGAAAGAGGAAGAAACCAATGACCGCCCCCGCAAGGATCCAGAGGGCGAGCCGCCAGCCGAGGATCTGCCGCTCGGGGGGGTAGGTGGTGTGATTGGCGTTGTAGGCCAGCGCACCGCCCCCCCAAAGCAGGACCCATACGGCCCACAGGGAAAGGCTTTTCAGATCTCGGCGGAGAACGAACCGCCAAAGATCCCGATTTTGCTTGGGAATACGCACGGCAGTCTCCTTCCTCCGATCTTCGTTTTTTCTTATCGGTTGGTCACCGTAAAGGTCATGGTCTTAAAGTCGATCTCGGTGACGCGCGTGGTTTTTCCGTCATTGTAGCCGGCAATGAAGACATTCTCGGCAGGCAGGTGCTCGAGCAGCCACTTCGTGTAGACCTGGGGCTTTGCGTGCGTCTCAAAGAGCCTGTCGCCGCAGGTAAAGAGAGCGTAGGAGGGGTTCACGTTCTGGTAGAAGGGAGTGGTCGCGCCCACCTGAACGCCGTGGTGCGGCGTCTGCACGACGTCACTCTGCAGGCCCTCGCCATAGGCCTTGACCATGCCGGTGCAGTGTCCCGTGCAGGCGTCACCCGTCATCAGGACCGTCTTGCCGTCAATGGTCAGGCGCGTCACGAGAGATGCGGCATTGGTGCTGCTGGTGTCCAGAATGCGAGCGGAGGGCAGATGGTCTGCCGTGGTGAAGAAGACCTCCATCAAAACGTCTGCCAGGTAGAACTTCTGTCCCGTGAACAGGTTGTAGTGCTTGGTCGTGGGAGACGCATTTTTGAGCTGGGTGATCAGTCGGGCGTCGGTTCCGTCCATATCGTCGTAGCCGCTGGCACCCATATCCACGGTAACGGGGTTGAAGAAGAGCTTTTCGATCGTCACCTTGGAGGTCTTGACGTAGTCGGCAAGGAACTCGCCCCAGAAATTGACGTGGTCGCCGTGGGTGTGCGTGATCAGCCATGCCGAAACGGTGATCTTATTCAGTCCGTTCTCGCGCGCAATGACGGAAAGGAGCTGATAGAGCTTATCGGCGTCGTAGTTCTGCTGTCCGCCGTCATAAATAAGGAAGGTACCGTCAGCCAGCAGGTAGACCATGGACATACCGTTCTGGAAGGGGTTCTGGCCGCCGCTGTCGGCCACGCCGATGAGGTATCCCTTCGTGTCGCAGACCTTGGTAAAGTTCGGCTCGTCCGTGGTGGTGGGCAGGTAGGCGTCACGCTTTTGCAGATAGGTGATGCGCAAGGTGGAAGTGTGGTAGGAAACGAAATAGACGTAGGAGCGGTTCTTCTCGTAATACGTGCCGAAGCGCGCGTCACCGATGCGGTGAGTGTCCTGCTCCTGCAGGCCAAGCTCCGTTATGCGGGAGAAGTAGCGGTTGGCCTCGGAGGCGCCGACCTTGCTGACGTAATACTGCGTAGCGTTCAGATTTTCTGACGGGCGCATCGTGCCGACCTCGGCCTTTGCGTCGGGCTCAATGGCAGGAAAAGCGGCAAGCACGTAGGTGCGGTCATAGTCCAGGCAGCTGTATTCCTCGATCACGATCGTCTTGTTGGCATAGGCATCGGTCATCTGCTCCACCAGAGCGGCAAGGGCCTTGCCCATGGGAACGTCGGCATAGGAGAAGACGTAAAGGTCCTCGCCCACGCGACCAATGACGTAGTCGCCCATGCGCACGCTGTCGGCCGAGAAGGTCTCAACGCCCAGCTCCTTGGGGTTTACGCCAACGTAAAGGCGGTGCAGACCGTCATGCTCCTCGGTCAGCTTGTTCTGCTTTACGGCCGTGATGTCCTGCTTGGTCTTGGAGCGCAGAGAGCTCTGCGCGGCAGTGATCTTTGCGGTCAGCTCGGTGCTGGCGTTGCTCGGATAAACGATGCAATACTTGAAGGCGCCGTCGGCAAAGACCGTCAGCGGAATATCCTCCTCGGGCTCGTCCGCGGGATCGGTCTCGGGATCGGTCTCGGGGTCGGTCTCAGGGTCAGTTACAGGGTCAGTTACAGGATCGGTCTCAACAGGGGTATTTGTCGGCTGGCAGGCCACAACGAAGACCTGAAGCCCCAGAAGAAGGGCCAAAAGCAGACAAACTCTCTTAACGGCTTTCATTTTCATGGATCATTCTCCTTACTGATGTAGATGGATCGCTCGCCTTCGGGCGAAGCGGCTTTCTGTTCCTTCATTATAGCAGAAGCGCCCCCTCTTGTCAAGAAAAAAGAAGACCGAGCAGGCGTAAAATTCCTTTCAAAATCGTTTTTTTACAGAACCGAAAAAATTTTTTCACTTTTTTTCAAAAAGCCCTTGCAATTTGGATCGGTTTGTGTTATATTATACGGGTATGGATGAAAATATGTGCGCACCCTCTCAGGCGCCGTTTTTCGCTGACATCGAAATTCAATAGGGAGGTGAACAGAATGCCGAACATCAAATCCGCAAAGAAAAGAGTTAAGGTCATCGACACCAAGACGATGCAGAACAAGATGCACCGCACGGCGATGAAGACCGAGATCAAGAAGTATGACGCCGCTCTTGCTTCCGGTGATATGGCCGCCGCACAGGCCGCTTACAAAGCAGCTGTGAAGAAGGTTGACCAGGCAGCCGCTTACGGAATCATCCACAAGAACGCTGCTGCTCACAAGAAGAGCCAGTTCACAAAGAAACTCAACGCCATCAGCAAGTGATGCAAAATAGATCGTGGGGAACCGCTTCGACTCAGGGAGCGCTTCCCCACCTTCTTTTTCCCTTCCCTCCCCACGCTTTTCCGTCCTTCCGCTCCGTCCTCCTTTTCTGCCGCGCTTCGGGGAAAGACGCCTTGACAGCGCATGGAAAAGATGCTATAATAAGCGTAATTCGTTAACGTGCGTCTGCGTACGTCTCGCCGAAAGGAGTCTGCCATGCTGTATCACCGTCTCGAAGACCTCATCGGGGGCACCCCCATGCTCCACGCCAAGCGCTATGCCGAGCGCTACTGCCCCGCCGCGCGCCTGCTCTGCAAGCTGGAGTCCTTCAACCCCACGGGGAGCGCCAAGGACCGCGCCGCCCTCTTTATGCTCGCGGATGCGGAAAAAAAGGGGCTTCTCTCCCCCGGCGCCGTTCTGATCGAGCCGACCAGCGGAAATACGGGGATCGGGCTTGCCGCGCTCGCCGCGGCACGCGGATACCGCCTGATCCTGACCATGCCCGATACCATGAGTGAGGAGCGCCGACGCCTGCTTGCGGCCTACGGCGCCGAGATCCTGCTCACCCCCGGCAAAGACGGAATGCAGGGCGCGATCGACAAAGCGCACGCGCTCGCCAAAGAGATCCCGAACGCCTTTATCCCCTCGCAGTTTGACAATCCCGCCAACCCCGACGCGCATTTTCACACCACGGGTCCCGAAATTCTCCGCGATTGCGGTGACGGACCGCTGATCTTCGTGGCAGGCGTGGGCACGGGCGGAACGCTCACGGGCGTTGGCCGCTGCCTCAAGGAAGCCAACCCCAAAACGCGCGTGGTCGCCGTTGAGCCGAAGGCCTCCCCCGTCCTTGCGGGCGGCACAAGCGCGCCCCACGGCCTGCAGGGCATCGGCGCGAACTTTATTCCCGCCAACTTTGACGCCTCGGTCTGCGACGAGATCCTCCCCGTAGCCGAGGAGGACGCCTACCTCGCCGCGCGCCGCCTGGCCCAAAGCGAGGGCCTGCTCGTGGGCATCTCCTCGGGCGCCGCTCTCCACGCGGCCACCGTGATCGCAAACCGTCCGGAGAACGCCGGCATGACCGTCGCCGTCCTCCTCCCCGACACCGGCGAGCGCTACCTCTCCACCCCCCTCTTTGCGGACTAACCCTCTCTGACGCAAAAGGACGCGGTTTTTTGTGGGGGACTTTTTGAAAAAAGTCCCCCACGCCCCCCAAAAACTCCCCAAAAAAGGATATATGTACCCATGGAAGGAAGTGCAAACAACGCGCTTCCTTTTTTTGTGCCGCGAAGGGGAGTTTTCGTTCGCCGTTCGTGCAGAGCAGATTTTAGTTTGTGCCCCGATCGCTCGTGGACTTCTTCGAAGCCTCGCCCTACGGGGTGTTGGCGAACGGTGGTGGGGGAGTAAAACGCGCACCGCACAAAGCGGCTTAACGCGCGCAGCGCATATCACGTCCGAAGGACATATCACGCGCGTAGCGCATATCACTCGCCGCAGGCGAATAAAGCGCGCTCCCTTATCCTTCCGCCGATTGGGGGAAGAGCTTGCGCAGATGCCTTGCCAGCTCGGGAGAGGGCGGACAGAGCGGCAGGCGGTATTCCGCTCGGCAGAGGCCTTTGAGAAAGGCGGCGTACTTGACGGGAATGGGATTGACTTCCCGAAAGAGTGCCTCCACGATCGGTGCAAGCTCCGCGCGAGAGCGCTCAGCCGCGCCGTATTCCCCCGCCGCGCAAAGCCGATACAGCTCCTCCATCTCCTTGGGCATCACGTTGGACGCCACCGCGATCCCCCCGCACGCCCCAAGCTTCATGGAGGCCACCAGAAGGGCGTCGTTCCCCGTGTAGACGTCATAATCCTTTCCGCATTCTGCCACCAGCTGCTCCAGAAGTCCAAGGTCCCCCGAGGCCTCCTTGACCCCCACGATCCGCTCCTCCTCGGCCAGCGCGCGGTAAAGCTCCATCGTCAGATGAAAGCCCGTGCGCGAGGGCACGTTATACAGGATCAAGGGACGGTCCGTCGCCTTGACGATCGCGCGGAAGTGCAAAAGCAGACCGCGATCCGAGGCCTTGTTGTAGTAGGGCGTGACCGCCAGAAGCGCATCTGCCCCGGCGCGCGCGGCGTTCTCGGCCAGACGGCAGGCGTGCCGTGTGGAATTGGATCCGCAGCCCGCGATCAGCGGAACGCGACCCGCGATGCGCGCCTTGGAAAAGGCCACCAGAGCCTCATGCTCCTCCTCGGTCAGCGTGGCACTCTCCCCCGTTGTTCCCGCCACCAAAAGGGCGTCCACCCCCGCCGCGATCTGGCTCTCGATGATCCCCTCCAGCGCCGCGTAGTCGATCTCGCCCTCCCGAAAGGGGGTGATCAGCGCGGTGGCCACTCCCCGAAATACGCACGGCTTGTGCAAGCTCATGCCTCCACTCTCCTTTCCTCTCCGCACGCGCAACGCCTTTTTGGCGAAAAAGCCACTCCCTCTGCAAAAAACGCTTGCATTTCGCGGCGCGTTGCGGTATAATAAGGGAAGAAAGAGCCACGCCGACCGCGGCGCGCGCTCCCCTCCCTCGGCAGTATATGCGCAGGCAGGGAAAAAATGAGAAGAAAAGGAAAACCGACAACGTCCTATGTCCAACGAAAACGTCATTCGCAATCAGCAGATCAAGACCGATCTTTGCGCCTCGGATTTCTTCTACGAGCTTCCTCCCGAAAGGATCGCCCAGCACCCCATGGAAGAGCGGGATCACTCCCGCTTGATGGTCCTGGACCGCAAATCGGGGAGCATCGAGCATCGCCATTTTTACGATATTCTGGACTACCTGCGCCCGAGCGACGTGCTGGTGATCAACGACTCCAAGGTCATTCCCGCGCGCCTTTACGGACACGTGGAGGGACGCGAGGAGGCGGCGATCGAGCTTTTGCTCCTGCGCCAGCGCGAGCTTGACACCTGGGAGACCCTGGTCAAGCCCGGAAAGCGCGCCCGCGTGGGCATGCGCCTGGTCTTTGGCGGAGGGATCCTCCGCGGCGAGGTCCTGGACCTTGTTGAGGAGGGCAACCGCCTGATCCGCTTTACCTTTGACCGCGAAAAATACGAAAACATCTACGCCGTTCTGCACGAGATCGGTCTGATGCCCCTTCCCCCTTACATCACCGAGCAGCTCCGCGACAACGACCGCTACCAGACGGTCTACGCGCGCGAGGAGGGCTCGGCCGCAGCCCCCACGGCAGGTCTGCATTTTACGCCCGCACTCCTTGAGGAGATCCGCAAAAAGGGCGTGGCCATTGCTCCCGTGATGCTGCACGTGGGGCTTGGCACCTTCCGCCCCGTTAAGGCCGACCGCATCACCGAGCACGTGATGCACAGCGAGTTCTTCTCCATTCCCGAGGAGAGCGCGCGTCTGATCAACGAGCGAAAGGCCGCCGGCGGACGCCTCATCTGCGTGGGCACCACCTCCTGCCGCACGGTCGAATCGGCCGCACGCGAGGACGGCACCCTTCCCGCCATGAGCGGTGACACGGGCATCTTTATCTACCCCGGCTACCGCTTTAAGGCCGTGGACGCGCTGATCACGAATTTCCATCTTCCCGAGAGCACGCTGCTCATGCTGGTCTCCGCCTTCTACGATCGGGACAAGATCATGGAGGCCTACCGCACCGCCGTGGAGATGGAATACCGCTTCTTCAGCTTTGGAGATGCGATGCTCATTCAATGAGCATGCAATGAATTGCCCGATGGGCATGAATTGGCTGCGCCATGAATTGCACCTGTGGTGCATGAATTGCCTTCGGCATTGAGAACAGGGCAATTCAACTTTCCCTCTTCACTCTTCACTCTTCACTCTGCACTTTTTCAAAAGGAGGTCTCATGGAAACGAGCAAGCAAAAGCTGCTGGCCATCGTTGGCCCTACGGCAAGCGGAAAGACGTCGCTGTCCGTCCTTTTGGCAAAGCGTCTTGGCGGCGAGATCCTCTCCTGCGATTCCATGCAGATCTACCGCGGCATGGATATCGGCACCGCCAAGCCCACAGAGCAGGAAAAGGCAGGCGTGCCGCACCATCTTCTGGATCTTGCCGACGCCGACACCCCCTTCTCCTGCGCCGAATACGTCAAGGCGGCCTCCTCGGTCATTGACGATGTCGCGTCAAGGGGAAGCCTGCCCATTCTTTGCGGCGGAACGGGGCTCTATCTTGATGCCCTCCTGCGCGGAGGCGGATTTGAGGAGACCGAAACCGACCCCGCCCTGCGCGAGGAGCTGTTTGCCTTTGCCGCACGGCAGGGCAACCGCGCTCTGCACGAGCGCCTTGCGGCGATCGATCCCGAAAGCGCCGCTGCCATTCACGAAAACAACGTCAAGCGCGTGGTCCGCGCGCTGGAGATCCACTACACCTCGGGCATCACCAAGAGCGAGGCCGACCGCCGCTCCCGCATTCCAAAGTCCCCCTACCGCGCCGCCGTGATCGGGCTTTACTACCCCGACCGCGCCCTGCTCTACGGGCGCATCGGTCTGCGCGTGGAGCAGATGCTTGAGGACGGTCTGCTCGAGGAAACGCGCGCCCTTCTTGCCGCGGGCGTGTTTGAACGAAACGGCACCGCCGCACAGGCCATTGGCTACAAGGAGCTTTTGGGATACCTGCGCGGCGAGGAATCGCTTGCCGACGCCGTGGAGCGCCTGAAGACCGCCACGCGCCGCTACGCCAAGCGGCAGATGACCTGGTTTGGCGCGCGCCCCTACGTGCATTGGGTCACCGTGACCACTCCCGAGGGGGAGATCCGTCCCGCCGAGGAACTGGTCGACGAGATCGCGTCACTGGCCGAGCGCATCTGGCAGGAGGAGACGTAAAGTTTCCCAAAACGCTATATCTTCTGTGCTGTAAAGCCTCCCAAAGCGCTATATCTTCTGTGCTGTAAAACTTCCCAAAGCGCTATATCTTCTATGCTGTAAAAATCCGTCGAAAGGAGATCCGCCCATGAAGCGCATGGACTTTGTGCGCCGTCACTGGCCGCATATGCTGGCCACGCTCGGCATTCTGTCCGTTCTGGTCTACACGCTCTATCACGTTCTGTCCGGCTCCTCCGGCGGATTGATGACCACCCCCGTCCAGCAGATCACCGACCGTGAGATCCTCGGGGGCACGGGATACCTCTTTCGCGACGAGACCGTCCTTTACGCCGAGGAGCCCGCACTCGTGCAAGAGCTGGCCAAAAGCGGCACCAAGGTGGCCAAGGGAATGCCCCTGGCCGAGCTTCGCTTCGGCTATACCGAAAAGGAGCTTGCCGACCTGCAAAGCACGCTTGATCTGCTCAACCGACGCATCGCGATCCTGGAGGAGAGCATTCTCCCCTCGGACGTAAACCTCTCGCAGGCCGAGGTCTACCGCAAGGACGCCGCCGCGGCCTCCCTTGCCATTCGCCGTGCCCTGCAGGAGGGCGATTGGGCGGCGCTGGAGGAGCTTGAGGACAGCATGCTGATCGCCGTGAACCGCTACGCCTATCTGACGGGTGAGGCCGACGCCCTCAAGACGGCCCTTTCCGATCTGCGCGAGCTGCGCGCAAGGCTGCTTGCCCCGCTGGCCACCACCCTCAGCAACACCGCCGCATCCGGCTATTTTTACAGCCGCTCCCACGTGGACGGCTACGAGACGCGCTTTACCTCCGAGGCCCTCGCGGGGCTTACCCCCTCGGGCCTTACCGCCCTTGCCTCCTCCGCCCCCGATCCCGGGACGGGCTTTGCCGTGGGCAAGATGGCCTATTCCTACCGCTGGCACCTCGCCGTCAAGGCCGAGATCTCGCCCGATCTGTTTGAGCCGGGTGAGCGCTACGAGGTCACCTTCCCCGAAAGCGGCGGAAGGACCCTCTCCATGACGCTCGAGCGCATCGCCACGGAGCAGGACTCCGCCGAGTGCCTTCTGATCCTCTATTCGGACGACGTCCCCTCGGATTTCCGCTTCCTGCGCGCGCAGAACGTGCAGCTCTCGCTCTCGGCCTGCTCGGGCTACTATATTCCCGACTCCGCCCTGCGTGAGGAGAACGGCGTGATCGGCGTCTATATCTTTGAGGAAAGCACCGTCCGCTTCCGCCGCATTCACGTCCTCTACTACGGCGACGGCTACTGCATCGCCGAGGAAAAGGGCGACTGGGGGGAGGACTACCTCGACCTCTACGACATTCTCATCACCGCAGGTAAAAATCTCTATGACGGAAAGGTCTACTGACCTTCCAAAGCCACCTAAAAAAAGGAGAACCCCATGCAGGATATGCACTATATGGACCGCAACCTCGCCGCCGTTCGGGCGCGCATGGAGGAGGCACAGAGGGAGAGCCGCGAGCGCTTTCCCGAGCGGGAGGGCGTTACGCTCCTTGCCGCCGTAAAATACGCCGACGCCGAGCAGCTGCACTATCTGACCCGGACCCTCGGCATTCGCGACGTGGGCGAGAACCGCGTTCAGCAGATGCTCGAGCATTGGGAGGCACTGCCCGACCGGGAGGACCTGCGCTTCCACTTTATCGGCACGCTGCAAAAGAATAAGGTCAAATACATCATCGACAAGGTGGCCATGATCCACTCGCTCGACTCGATCCCCTTGGCGCAGGAGATCGAAAAGCAGGCCGCAAAGCGGGACCGCACCGTGGACGTGCTTTGCGAGATCAACTGCGGACGCGAGGAAAGCAAGAGCGGTCTTATGCCCGAGGAGGCAGAGGACTTTTGCCTCTCGCTGGTCGAATTTCCGCATTTGCGCCTGCGCGGATTCATGACGATGGCCCCAAAATGCGAAAAAAATGAGGAATATCGAAAATATTTTCAAGAAACCGCACAACTTTGTCTTGACATTTGGCAAAAAAAGCTTCATAATATAGGTAGGCCTATTTTGTCTATGGGCATGTCCGGCAGCTTTGAGGCTGCTATTCTGGAGGGGGCTGACGTCGTCCGCATCGGGCGCTCGCTCTTCACCCCCTGACCCCACACGTCGATATTGAGCAAAACATATGGAGGTTGAACATGAATTTGCTGAAAAAATTTGTCCGCAACGATACCGCGGATTTTGAAGAGGATTACGAGGATATCTACGCGATCCCCGAGGATATCAAAATGGAAATGTCCGAGGTGGAGCCCGCGGCAGCCATGTCTGCCATGGATAGCCCCGAGAGAAAGGAGCCCGAGATCCATCCCGTCTCCGCCGACAAGGTGACCCTCAAGCTCCTGCAGCCCAAGACCCACACCGAGGCTGCACAGATTGCCGACAAGCTCAAGGAGGGCTGCATCGTCCTTCTGGACATCGCAAGCCTGACCAAGGAGCAGGCCCACCGCCTGGTGGACTTTTTGGCCGGCGTTGCCTACGTTCTGGGCGGCGAGATGATCAAGACCAACAAGAATACCATCGTGGTTTCCCCCGCAGGCGTGGATATCTCGGGCTTTGCTCCGCAGATCAAGAGTGCCGCGCGCGAGGAATACGAGAACGCCGATATCTGATCCCCACGGGAAAACCGACATCATGAAGCACGCCGCAGCAGAGCACTCTACTGCGGCGGCTTCGTGCAGTACGCCACCCCTACCCCTTGAAAGGAGCTGAAGCTGTTCCGCCATGCCGGAGACCATTCTTTACGTGCTGAAAACCACGCTCGCCGTCCTTCTTGACGTGCTTTCCCTCGCGATGCTCTGCCGCGCGATCTTCTCCTGGTTTGACCAGACCGAGGAATCCCGCTTCTCGGGCTTTCTCTATATACTCACCGAGCCCGTCATTCTCCCCATTCGCAAGCTCTGCCAAAGAATGCACTGGTTTGAGGGAAGCCCCTTGGATTTTCCCTTCCTCCTGACCATGATCCTGCTCTCGCTCTTTGGCGTCCTGCTCTCGGCCTGACGTGGCACAGGAAAGACAAACGGAGCGCTCTCCCCTTGCGGCAAGGCTGTGGGATGCGTGCCGAAAACAGGAAAACGGGATGCCTGCGCGCATCCCCTTTTTGACGCCGCGTGAGCGACGGGAGGCAGAACGCTGCCTTGTCTCGCTCGGGCACCTCGGCTCGGCCTTCTTCTTTGGCGGATACCCCGACGCCGAGCGCGTGTGCCTCTTTTTGCTCCCCGATTATCTGCTCGATGCACTGGGGTGCGCTCCCATGGACGCCCCTGGCGAGCAGGTGCTCTCCCTGCTTGCGGAGGAAGTCGAGGAGGGCGTTTGCGCCCTGCGCGTGCGCGGAAGCGGATTTCGGACGCTTCGCCACAAGGACTATCTCGGCTCGCTTCTTGCGCTTGGGATCGAGCGCGATTCCTTTGGCGACATCGCCCTGCAAAGCGATCACGAGGCCGTGCTCTTTTGCACGCGCCCCATGCGCACCTTTCTCCTTTCCCACCTGGAGCGCATCGGCAACGACGCCGTGCGCTGCTCCCCTTACACCCTTGACGAGCATTTTACCGACGGGCGGCAGTACCGCCCCATTCACGGAACGGTTGCCTCCGCGCGCCTGGACTGCATCACGGCGGCGCTGACCAACCTTTCGCGCGAGGACGCCCAACGCGCGATCCGCGAGGGACGGGTGGAGGTGGACTTTGAGGAGGAAACGCGCACCGATCTTGCCCTCACGCCCCCCGCGACGCTCTCGATCCGCGGCTACGGCCGCTTCCGCCTGCGCGCCTTCGAGGGAGAAACGCGGAAGGGACGCTTGCGCTTCTTTGCCGAGCAGGCGATCTGATCCCCGCATCACAAAAGCGCCCGATACGGTCGATTGCTCTTGCTTTTTGCAAAAGACTGTGCTATAATGAAAAACGGCAAATACCGATCACAAACCATTACAGATTGGAGATACTTTTTTATGGAAAACGTTCGCATTCAAGACGATCTTTACCTGCACGTCAACGGAAAGAAGCTGGAGGAGCTGGTCATTCCGGACGACAAACCCGCGGCAGGCGGATTTGTGGAGCTTTCCGACGAGGTGGAAAAGATCATGATGGGCGAGTTTGAGGCCATGGCCGAGAGCCGCACCTATCCCAACGATTACCTCAGAAGAGCCTGCGAGCTCTACGCCATCGTCAAGGACGCCGACCGCAAGGCAAAGCACGGTATCACGCCCGCCCTCAACAGCCTCGCGATCCTGAATGAGATCAAGACCCTCGACGACCTCGCACGCCTGTATAAGGAGCTGACCCTGCGCGGCATTCCCACGCCCTTTGCCATCAGCCCCGACACCGATATGAAGAACACCAAGCAGCGCCTGGCGTATATCCAGGGCGCAGGCGTCATTCTTCCCGACGCCTCCTACTACAAGCCCGAGATGGCGGCACAGAAGGAGCAGATCCTCGGCATCTGGACCAATGTGGCCAAGATGGTGATGGCCAAGACCGACCTCTCTCCCGAGGAGCAGGAGAAATACGTGCTTGACACCCTCGCCTTTGACGAGATCCTCGGCGGTCTGGTCAAGACGCAGGAGGAGTGGTCCAAGTACGTGGAGATGTATAACCCCATGCCAGAGACCGAGGTGGCAAAGATGCTCTCCACCCTGGATCTTGACACCGTTCTGACCGATCTGTTCGGCCACGTTCCCGCAACGCTGGTCGTCACCGAGCCCCGCTACTTCGGCGCGTTTGCGCAGGTGCTCAACGCCGACACGCTCACCCTTTACAAGCACTGGGCCTACGTGACCGGTCTGCTCAAGGCCTGCTCCTTCCTTTCCGAGGAGCTGCGCGATATGGGCGGAATGTATGGCCGCGCGATCATGGGCGTGGCGCAGATGCAGTCCATCGAAAAGTTTGCCTACAACCTGGCCTCGAGCGTCTTCTCCGAGCCCGTGGGCATCTACTACGGCGAGAAGTATTTTGGAGAAGCGGCCAAGAAGGACATTACCGAGATCGTCTACCAGATCATCGACACCTACCGCGAGCGCATCAAGACCAACGAGATCCTGGGCGAGGCAACGAAGGAAAAGGCGATCCTCAAGCTCTCCACCATGGGCGTCAAGATGGGATACCCCGACAAGGTAAGACCCATCTACGATCAGCTGGTGTTTGACCCCGAGGGCTCTCTCTTTGACGTGATGTCCACGCTCTCCAGGATCCGCGAGCTGGACGCGCTTTCCAAGCTGGATCAGCCCACCGAGCCCGAAAACTGGCGGATGCCCGGACACATGGTGAACGCCTGCTACGATCCCTTCGTCAACGACATCACCTTCCCCGCGGCCATTCTGCAGGCCCCCTTCTACTCCCTGAAGCAGACCAGAAGCGAGAACCTCGGCGGCATTGGAAGCGTGATCGGACACGAGATCTCCCACGCCTTTGACAGCAACGGTGCAAAGTGCGACGAGAACGGAAACATCAACGACTGGTGGACCGAGGACGACTTCAAGCGCTTTGACGCCAAGGTGCAGCAGATGATCGAGCAGTTTGACGGCATTGAGCTGCCCTGGGGCAAGGTCAACGGCGCGTTTATCGTCAGCGAGAACATGGCGGACAACGGCGGCATGGCCGTGACGCTGGACATCATGTCGAGAACCGAGGGAGCCTCCTACGAGGAGTACTTCACCAACTGGGCAAGAGTATGGTGCCAGAAGGCAAAGCCCGAGTATCTGGCGCTTCTGCTTTCGGTGGACGTACACGGCCCCTGCTCGCTCCGTGCGAACATTCCGCCGCGGAACTTCCCCGAGTGGTATGCGACCTTCGGCGCGACCGAGGCAGATCAGATGTATATTGCGCCCGAAAAGCGCATCGTGATCTGGTAAGAGACCCGACGGATCAAAAGAAAGAGGCAAATGCGATCGCATTTGCCTCTTTTCTTCTTCCCTTTTCCCGTCAATGTCCAATGCGGAGCTCGCACTTGGCTTCGGGATCGTCCAAAATCAGCTCCCCTACCGCAGGAGCGCAGATGTAGCCCGACGTCGGGTTCTTAATGCTGACCACGGGTGTGGTGATCTCGGCCTCCACGCTCGACTTTTCAAACGCCAGGTCGGCATCGATCAACTCGCAGTTGATCAGCTTCAGATCCTCGCAGTAGCAGAAGGGCTGCGTGCCGATGATCTTACAGTCGATCATGGTCAGCCGCTTGGAGTACCACGCAAGATACTCTCCCTTCACCGTGCAGTTGCGCAGAGTCACGTCCTCCGCGTGCCAAAAGGCGTCCTTCGTGTCCAGCGTGCAGTTCTCCATCGTCACGTTTTTGACGTACTGGAAGGAGTATTTTCCCTTGAAGGTCACCTCCCGAAAATCCACGTTCTCGCTTCGCAGAAGGAAATATTCCCCCGCGGCGGTGCATTCCTTCATGCTCAAGCCACGGGTGGACCAGCCAAACTCGGTGGAATTGACCGTGCAACGCTCCATGCGCACGTTTTCGCACTCGCGCAGGGCCTTGACGCCGTTCATCGTGCAATCCGAGATCGACACGTCCGTGGAATACCACAGCGCCGCGCGGCATTTTTCGGTCAGCTCGCAAGAGGAGATCGCAAGCCCGTGATCGTGCCAAAAGGGATAGCGCAGGTTGCAAAACGTGTTTTGCACCACGATATCCGAGGACTCCTTGAGCGCGCTTTCGCCGTCCTCCTCGCCGTCAAAGGCACAGTTGATCACCTGCAGAGCCCGACTGCCGTAGAGCGCACGCTCCTCGGCAAAGGTCTGCCCCTCGATCCTCTTCCAATCCATCGTCACCATGATTTCCGATCCTTCCTGTTTTTTCTGCCTCTATTATAGCGGATATTCTCCTCTTTTGCAAGTCCTTTTTTTTCAAAGATTGTATATTTTACCTATTGACAATATATAGGAATGTGTGTATAATAGGGATAGACTTGCGGGAGCAGGTCTTCCCGGAGCGCTGCGTTCCAACAGCGTTGCCGAATGGGACTCGCAGTTTTGCGTTGGAAGGAGCATAAGCACATGAAGGTTTGCCTGCACAATAGTTATCGGTATCAAGACGGCCGCATTTCCCTTATGGACGTGCTGTCTCTTGACGAATTGAAGGGATCTGTCTCCGAGAATACCTTGGGCGCAGAGCCTTTTTTGCAATTTCAAAACGTTTATATTTTCCCCGGTTTTGTGGATGTTCACGTACATTTCCGCGAACCGGGATTTTCTTATAAGGAGACGGTCAGGACGGGGTCTCTCTCGGCGGCGCACGGCGGCTACACCGGCGTTTGCACCATGCCAAACCTCGATCCCGTGCCCGACTCCCCCGAGCATCTCGCTCCGCAGCTGGAGGCTATCCGACGCGACGCGCTGATCGACGTTCGCCCCCTGGGTGCGATCACGAAAGGAGAGCGCGGCGAGGCCCTTGCCGACATGGAGGCGCTCGCCCCCCTCGTGGCAGGATTTTCGGACGACGGCCGAGGCGTGCAATCCGCGGAAATGATGGAGGCCGCCATGCGAAAGGCCAAAAGCCTTGGCAAGATCATCGTCGCCCACTGCGAGGACGAGCTTCTCCGAGACGGCGGATACATTCACGACGGCGAATACGCAAGAGCGCACGGACACAGGGGCATCTGCTCCGAGAGCGAATGGAAGCCCATTGCGCGCGACCTGGAATTGGTCCGCAAAACGGGGTGCGCCTACCACGTTTGCCACGTCTCCACCAAGGAGAGCGTTGCGCTGATCCGCAAGGCTAAGGCCGAGGGCCTTGACGTGACCTGCGAGACCGCGCCGCACTACCTGCTGCTCGATGAGACGCACCTGCAGGAGCACGGACGCTTTAAGATGAACCCGCCGCTGAGATCCCCTGCCGACCGCGAGGCCATGATCGAGGGACTTCTTGACGGCACGGTCGATATGATCGCCACCGACCACGCACCGCACACATCCGAGGAAAAATCCCGCGGTCTTGCGGGAAGCGCGATGGGCGTCGTGGGGCTGGAGACCGCCTTCCCCGCCCTCTACACGGACCTTGTCAGAACGGGCATTCTCCCCTTGGAAAAGCTGATCGCCTGCCTCTCGGACAACCCGAGGCGACGCTTTGGCTTCCCCTTGGGACGCGACTTCTCGGTCTGGGATCTCTCGATCGCAGAAAAGGTCGATCCCAACACCTTCCTCTCTATGGGAAGATCCACCCCCTTTGAGGGCATGGAGCTGTTCGGTAAAAATCTGCTGACCGCCAAGGACGGCCGCATCGTCTATTACGCACATTCACACGCATAACACTACGGAGGAAACAATCATGGCAAAAAGAAAAGACCTCAAAAAAATACTCATCATCGGCTCGGGTCCCATCATCATCGGCCAGGCCGCAGAATTTGACTACGCCGGAACGCAGGCCTGCCTGGCGCTCAAGGAGGAGGGCTACGAGGTAGTCCTCGTCAACTCCAACCCCGCCACC
>JAFWAA010000007.1 GCA_017507905.1 Clostridia bacterium
CGGTCTTTGACCCCTTCCTTGGCTCAGGCAGCACATCTGTCACAGCCAAAAAGCTTGACCGCCATTACTGCGGCATAGAGCAAAATCCCCAGTACTGCGCATGGTGCGAGAAACGCCTTGAGATGGCCGAGACCGACAAGCGCATACAGGGTTTTAAGGACGGAGTTTTTCTGGAGAGAAATTCAAGATAGTTTTTTGGCGGCAGCAAGCGGCCGCCCTACGGCGAATGCAGAAAACTACAATGATGCGTCGTAGGGGACGGCGTCCTCGACGTCCCGCGCTTCCAATCCCTCAGTCGCCTTACGGCGACAGCTCCCTTTACACAAGGGAGCCTTTTTTAGTTCCTCTCGACCGGGCGAACACAGTTCGCCCCTACGATGTTGGGGTATTATGCGGCGCAGATTTTGCGGACCGGCGTCCTCGACGGTCCGCGGCATCTTCATTTGCCCGCAGGCAACTTCATTTGCCGCAAGGCAACATCATTTGCCGCAAGGCAACTTCATTTGCCCGAAGGGCAACTTCATTTGCCGCAGGCATCTTCATTTGCCCGAAGGGCAACTTTCACTCTACTTTGGAGAGGTATTCCTCCTGCTCGGGGGAGAGGCGGTCGATGCTGACCGACATGGAGGAAAGCTTGATCTCGGCAACCGCGCGGTCGATCTCGGCAGGCACGGCGTAGACCTTTTTCTCCAGACGTCCTGCGTTTTTGGCCAGATATTCCAGACCTTTAGCCTGAATGGCAAAGGACATATCCATGATCTCGGCAGGGTGACCGTTGCCGGCGGCAAGGTTAACCAGACGTCCCTCGGCCAGAAGGTTCAGCACGCGGCCGTCGGGCATACGGTAGCCGTGAATGTTCGGCTTGCGCTCCCAATCCTCAACCGACAGCGCCTTGAGCGCCTTTTTGTCGATCTCCACGTCAAAGTGACCGCTGTTGGCCAGCAGAACGCCGTCCTTCATCACTTCAAAATGCTCCTTGCGAATGACGTCGCGGCAGCCCGTCAGCGTCACAAACAGATCCCCCACGCGAGCGGCCTCGTCCATGGGCAGAACGGTAAAGCCGTCCATGATCGCCTCGATCGCCTTGATGGGGTCGATCTCGGTCACGATCACCACAGCCCCCATGCCCTTGGCGCGCATGGCAAGTCCCTTGCCGCACCAGCCGTAGCCTGCCACGACCACGGTCTTGCCCGCGATCATCAGGTTGGTCGAATTCATAATGCCGTCCAGCGTCGATTGACCCGTGCCGTAGCGGTTGTCAAAGAGATGCTTACAATCGGCGTCGTTGACGTCGATCATCGGGTAGTCGAGAAGCCCTGCACGCTCGCGCGCAAACAGACGGTGAATGCCCGTGGTGGTCTCCTCACAGCCGCCGATGAGGTTCTTGCCGTAGTCACGGCACTCGCCGTGCAAGAGGGAGATCAGGTCGCCGCCGTCGTCGATGATGAGGTCGGGCGAGCAGGAGAGCGCAGACTTCAGATGCTCCACGTACTCTGCGTCGGTCACGCCGCGACGGGCAAAGACCGCAAAGCCCTCGGCGGCAAGAGCGGCAGCAACGTCATCCTGCGTGGAGAGCGGATTGCACCCCGTCACAAAGACCTCGGCGCCGCCTGCGCGAAGCACGGTGGCAAGATAGGCCGTCTTTGCCTCGAGGTGGATCGACATGGTGATGCGCTTGCCGAGAAAGGGCTTGGTGCGCTCAAATTCGGCACGAATGGAGTTGAGAATGGGCATATAGGAGCGTACCCACTCGATCTTGTCCTTGCCCGATTTGGCAAGCGTAATATCCTTGATCTGGCTCATGGTCATAAATCCTCACGTTTCTTCTATACTTTTTTCGTGTTGAACGGCATTCAAGATCCTCCGTTTTTTCGGAGGAGGGGAAAAGAGCAGCAGCCGTCAATCCTTCTTCTTTGCCAAGGGAGTGCCAAGCTGCACCGAGGGCGAAAGCTGCTCGAGCTGGGTGCGCGTCGGGAAGGAGACGTGCGACGGCGAGGTCTGCTCCTTGCCCCGACGGTATTCGGTGGGGGAGACGCCCATCTGCTTGGTGAAGGCGCGGTTGAAGGTGCGCAGCGTGTTAAAGCCGACCGCCTCGCTGATGCGGGTCACGCTGTGATCCGAGCCGAGCAGAAGCCGACAGGCCTCGTTGATGCGCAGGGAGTTGACGTAATCGTTAAAGCGCAGGCCCAGCTTGCTGCTGAACAGATGGGAGATGTAGTATTTATTCAGGTGAAGCTCGCTTTCCAGCGTGGAGAGCGAGAGGTTTTCGGCGAAATGCGCGGTGCAGTAGTCGATGATGGCGCGCAGTGAGGTTCCCTCGCCTCCGGGGAGCATGGAGATCTCCATGCGCGGAAGCAGCTCGGAGAAGAGCGCCAGCAGATACCCCCGTCGGCGCTTGGCCAGATCCCCCTCCGAGGGAAGGGCATCGGTGCCGTCGTCCGAGCGGTGCCTTCTCTGCTCGGCGTCCAGAAGAAGGTAAAGGAGCGTATTGATGCGCGGCGAGTCGCCCGCACCCGCGATCAGAGGTGACGTGGGAAGGCCGTGCAAAAACAGCTCGAGATAATCGGGGATCAGGTCGGGCTTGATGATAAAGAGGATATAGGACTCCTTCCCGTCAAGCGAGCGATAGTGGTGGATCTGGTTGGGGAAGGAGAGGTAAACGTCTCCCGCCGAAAGCTCCACGCGCGTGGAATCGGCAAAGGCCTCGATGCGTCCGCGGCGGAGATAGATCAGCTCCAGCTCGCGGTGCAAATGCGGGGCGCAGGCAAGTCCGATCGGCTTTCCCTCCTCGGCCACGCGAAAGCCGAGATCCACGGTTCGTTGCTCGAGAAAGACCGAGCTCTTCTTTTTCGTTGGCATCTGTGCGTCCTTTCTTGCTTTCGGTTTTCGTGCCGCGCTACTGCTTGATCACCTTGTCGGCAGACTCAATAATGCGCGAGGTCGTCGCCGTGCTGACAAAATGGCGGATCTGCGTCTTGGCGCTCCTCGTCTTGCGGTATTCGGTGGGGGAGACCCCCGTCTGCTTGAAGAAGGCGCGGTTAAAGGTGCGGGGAGAGCTGTAGCCCACGGCCTCGCTGATCTGAACGACCTCCTCGGACGTGTTGAGCAGTAGGCGGCAGGCCTCCGCGATCCGCAGGGAGTGGATATGGTCCTTAAAGCTGACACCTAGCTTGTCGTTGAACAGATGCGAGAGGTGCGTGCGGCTCAGGTGCAGCTCCTCGCCGAGCTGCTCAAGCGAGATCTTTTGCGAAAAATGCTCGGCGCAATACTGCAGCACGGCGTTGGTCGAGCGCGATTCGTACTGCTCGTCCGAGCGGAGGTCCATGTGCAAAAGCAGCTCGGAGATCAGCGCCAGAAGATAGCCCGAGCGGCGGTTGTTCGCCTGCTCGCGCGAGAGCGAGCGCTCGTCCTCGCTTTCGATCAGCATATGAAAGAGCTTTTCCACGCGGGGAAGGCTGCTTGCGTTGCGAATGATGGGGGAGAGGGGCGTGCAGTGCAGAAAGACGCCCTGGTACTCGGGGAGAAGCTCGGTCTTGGCGATGATGAGCGAATGCTCCTCCTCGGTGGGATCGATCGTGCGGAAGGCGTGGATCTGGTTGGGAAAGGCGAAAAAGAGATCGCCGCAGTTCATCACGACCTTTACCGTATCGGCATAGGCGATCGCACTGCCCCTTTCCAGAAGGATCAGCTCGATCTCGTTGTGCAGGTGCGCGTTGCACTCCAGCTTCGGGCGCTTATTGCGCAGGACCCGACGGCAGCGAAAGGGCTCGGGACGCACCTCTTGAAAGATCGCAGACTCCTTTTTGCTGTTCGGCATAGCGTTCTCCTTTCCTCTCATGCTTTGGGTTTTCCCGTCCGCTCCTGCATCGCCGCAACGGTCTCTCCGACCGAGCGCGCGGGGGGCAGGCGACGGGGGAGCAGGGCGCTCTAACTCTCCTCTGTTCCGCTCTCGCGTCCCGCCCGTTCGGGAATGCGCGCGGTCATGGACAGGCGCGTAAAGCGGTCGGCCTCCGCGGCGGAGGCACCTGCCCGACGATATTCGGAGGGGGAGACCCCCATGTGGCGGATAAAGGCGCGGTTAAAGGTGCGCAGGGTGTTAAAGCCGACGGCCTCGCCGATCCGCGTAACGCTCTCGGAAGAGTTGAAGAGCAGGCGGCAGGCCTCGGATACGCGCAGAAGGTTGATGTATTCGCTAAAGCCCATGCCCAGCTCCTTGTTGAACAGGTGGGAGACGTGGTACTTGCTCAGGTGCAGCTCCTCCTCAAGCAAGGAGAGCGAGATGCCCTTGGAAAAATGCTCGGAGCAATAGCGAATGATGTCGCGCAGGGAGCTTACGTCCTCGGCGGCATAGGGGTGAAGGCTCATGCGGGCGAGCAGCTCGGAGAGGAGGGCCAGCAGATATCCCGAGCGGCGCTTGACCTTTTGCACCGGGGGCACGTCCGCCTCCTGCTCGCTGTCAAAGAGCATACGGAAAAGATCGTCCACGCGCGGAATATCCCCGACGCTTCGGATAATGGGGGAGTCGGGCACCTGCTTCCGAAAAAGCTCCGTATACTCGGGAAAGACCTCGGGCTTGACGGTAAAGCGCATATAGGCCTCGGTCTTGCCAAGGCCGGAGAAGGCGTGGATCTGGTGAGGGAAGGAGAGAAAGACGTCTCCCTCCTTGAGGATCTCCGAGCGAGAGCCGACTTGCACCAGCACCGCACCCTTTTCCATGTAGATCAGCTCAAGGTCGCTGTGCAGATGCGGCGTGCAGGCCAGCGGGATCGGCTCGTTCTCCGTGCTTCGTTGGCAGGAAAAATCCCCTCGTAACAGCTCGTGGCGCAGCTTTTTCTTTTCAACGGCTTCCATCGTAAGGTCCTTTCCAATCATCAGGCTTCAGTCCGGATACACACGCGGAACGCGTGCGGAGATGAGGCAGAGGCATTCGTAGTCAATGGTCGAGGCGCGAGAAGCGTAGTCGGCAAGCTCCTGCGGCGCATTTCCAAAGAGGACCACCTCGTCGCCGATCGCGGCGTCGGTGTCGGTCACGTCGATCATGCACTGATCCATGCAGATCCGTCCGACCACGGGAACGCGCACGTCGCCGTTTTTCGTACGCACGGTCACCCTTCCGCCCGAAAAGGCGCGGAGCAGGCCGTCGGCGTATCCAATGGGAAGGGTAGCCACGCGGCGAGGACTGTCGGCCGTAAAGGTGCCGCCGTAGCTCACGCTCTCCCCCTGGGGCAGGGTATGGATATGCACGATGCGCGTGACAAGCCGCATCACCGAGCGAACGGGAAGGGCAAAATCCGAGGACGGGTGCGCGCCGTAGAGCAGAATGCCAAGGCGATAGCCGTCAAGGAGGTCCGTGGGCAGACGAAGCGTGCCCGCGCTGTTGCAAAGGTGATAAAAGAGGGACGCCCCCGTTTCGGCCTCAAGGCCCGCGCAAACGGCGCGGAAGCGCTCGACCTGCTTGTGCGTCAGGGCTTCTCCGCGCGAGCCCATCGGCTCGTCCGCCGCGGCCAGATGCGAGAAGACGCCCTCAAGGCGCAGGGTACGCTGACGGGTCAGCGCCGCAAGACGCTTGACCGTATCGCGCACCGAAGAAAGATCCTTAGCGGGGAAGCCGATGCGGTTCATGCCCGTATCCACGGCGGCGTGCACGCGCACCGAAACGCCCTCGCGCACCGCGCAAGAAAGCAAGCGGTCGGCGTACTCGGCCGAGAGGAGCGTCTGGAGCAGATCCTCCTTGGCAAGCACCCCTGCAAGGGAGGGATCGGTGTAGCCGAGGATCAGAATGCGCGCCGAGGACCCTGCCGCACGGCAGACCTCGCGCACGGCGATCGCCTCGTTGAGGCAGGAAACGGCAAAAAAGTCGCACCCCTCCTCCAGCAGCGTGCGCACGCAGGCAGGCGCGCCGTGCCCGTAGGCATCGGCCTTCACCACGCAGATGGGTTGGCTTTCGGCATCGGCACGCTCGGCCTCGGCCTTCAGATAGCGGTAATTCTCACGCAGAGCGCCAAGGTCGATCTCGGCCCACGCGCGGGGAGTGTCCCTTTGGGGAAGGGAGGAATAAAGCTTGTAATATTCGGTCATAAGGTATCCTTTCGGGAGAGGTCGGAGATCCACTCCGACAAACGGTTTTCTTCCTTCCCATTATAGCATAACAATTGGGATATTGCAATCGTTTTTCGGTATGATTTTGAAAAAAGATTCATACACTGAAAGCGTGAAGCCAAGGACGGGCAGGCGTCGATCCCCGAAGACCGCCGCGAAGGGAGCCCTTGGGCATCGGGAGCGCTTACGCTTTTTTTGACGGGAAGGAGAGAAAACATGAGAAAAAAGACAGGCATGAGGATTTTGCGCATAGTTTGCCTTGTTTTCGGTCTGTTTTTGGTGCTTTCCTCGTGTAAACGCGCAAGCGACGATCCCTTGCGTTTTCGGGAGGAGGCCTTTTCGGTCACGCTTTCGGGAAGCCTGAACGGCCTTTCGATCAAGGCCGAGGGGAGCGTCTCCCCGCTTTCGGAGGGCGGTCTTCTGCTTCGCCTGCACTATCTCGAGGGCGAGTGCGGCGCGCTCTCGGGGCTTTCCTGCTCGGCCACCCTGCACGATGGCGGCAGGCTCTCCTCCCCAGCGCTCACGCTCGGCGAGCTTTCCGTCACGCCAAGGGAAGACACCGCAAGGTCGCTCCTCGCCCCTCTGCTCTGCCTTTTGCCGACCGACGCCCCACGCGCGGTCGAAAGCACGCAGGAGGGCCTTCTCCTCACCCTCCAAAGCGGCGCACAGCTCCTTCTCCGTCCCACGCCGCAGGGAGGCTTCTTCCCCAAGCGGTACCTCTCCGCGTCGCTTTCGGTCAACGTCACCCGTGGGGAATAAGCCCACGCCCTTCCGCTGCTTTTTCCCACACGCAACCTTCTGCCGCCGTCTCCGCAGCCGTCGCCCGTGGGGAATAAGCCCACGCCCTTCCGCTGCTTTTTCCCACACGTAATCTTCCGCCGCCGTCTCCGCAGCCGTCACCCGCATGGAATAAGCACGCGCCTTGCCGCAACGGCGGATGGTTTCCGCTTTTGCCCGTGATTTTGCACAAAGGTTTGTAAAACGTGGTTTCTTGGTATATCTATACATTGACAGTCCATGATATTTGTGATAAAATAACAATAGGATTTCCCGTTTTTGTGAAGATGTCATAAAGAATTTGCTCCTTTCTTGTCGAAAAAGACGAGCCCTCCTCGCGCAAAAGCAGGAGGGAGCAGCCGCAAGCGCCGCCGCGCCCCGCATCGCAGAGAGAGCTTTTCCGCAAAAGCGTGCCGCGCGAGCGGCAAAACGCCAAAAAAGCAAGCAGTTTTCACAAAAAATAGAAAATTCCCCTTGTAAAATTTGTCTTTTATGTTATAATAAACGTATAAGGAAGGCAATTCTGCCAAGGAAAGGAGAGGATGCTGTCGTGAAGCAAGAGAAAACCGCGGACCGTTGCGCGCTCCGCACGGACGAGCAGGCGCCCTATTTCTTCCACCAGGGAACCTCCACGCACGCCTACGACTACCTGGGGGCGCACCGCGAAAACGGGCAATTCCTCTTTCGCGTCTGGGCGCCAAACGCCGATTTCGTCTCGGTGGTTGGCGATTTCAACGCTTGGGATCCCAATGCCGCACCCCTTGCCAAGGTGACGCACGGCGTCTGGGAGGTCGCCCTCCCCGAGGAGCAGGTCCGAGAGGGGCAGAACTACAAATTCTTCCTGCGCAATCACGGCCGCGAGTTCTTCAAGGCCGATCCATACGGCTTTGCCATGCAGTGCCCCCCCGAGACCGCCTCGGTGGTCACCGATCTTTCGGGCTACGTCTGGCACGACGAGGGCTGGCTGCGCTACCGCAAAACGCGTTTTACCAGAGAGAAGGTCTTTTCCCAGCCCATCAACATCTACGAGCTGCATCTGGGCTCCTGGCGTCGGCACGAGGACGGCAAGCCCTATTCCTACCGCGAGCTTGCCTCGGAGCTCGTGCCCTACGTCAAGCAGATGGGCTACACGCACATTGAGATCCTGCCCGTGAGCGAGTTCCCCTTCGACGGCTCCTGGGGCTACCAGGTCTGCGGCTACTACGCCCCCACCGCGCGCTTCGGCTCGCCCAAGGAGTTTATGGCCTTCGTCGACGCCTTTCACGAGGCGGGCATCGGCGTGATCCTGGATTGGGTCCCCGCGCATTTCCCGAAGGACGCGCACGGTCTCTGTGAGTTTGACGGACAGCCCCTGTACGAATACCAGGGCGCGGACCGCATGGAGCACGAGACCTGGGGCACGCGCAAGTTTGACGTGGGACGCGAGGAGGTGCAATCCTTCCTCATCTCCAACGCCTTCTTCTGGATCGAGCAATACCATCTGGACGGGCTTCGCGTGGACGCGGTCGCCTCCATGCTCTATCTCGATTACGACAAGCGCCCTGGCGAATGGGTGCCGAACGTCTACGGCGGACGCGAGTGCCTCGAGGCCATCGCCTTCTTCCAAAAGCTCAACGGCGTTCTGGCGAAAAACCATCCCGACGTGATGACCGTGGCCGAGGAATCCACCGCGTGGGCCAACGTCACGGGCTTTGAAAACGGCGGACTCGGCTTTACCATGAAGTGGAACATGGGCTGGATGAACGATTCGCTCGCCTATCTCAAGGAGGACCCCTACCTGCGTCCTCAGCATCACCACAAGCTCACCTTCTCCCTGACCTACGCCTTCAGCGAGAGGTTCGTGCTTCCCGTATCGCACGACGAGGTGGTGCACGGCAAGCTCTCGCTGCTCGACCGCAGCTTTGGTCCCTACGAGCAAAAGTTTGCGGGTGCGCGCACCTATCTGACCTATATGATGACGCATCCAGGCAAGAAGCTGCTCTTTATGGGCAGTGAGATCGGCCAGTTCCGCGAGTGGGCGTATGAGGAGGAGATCGAGTGGTTCCTGCTCGATTATCCCATGCACGCGCGCTTCCAGACCTTTGTGGCCGAGCTGAATCACCTCTATCTCAAAAGCCCCGCGCTCTGGGAGTGCGACGGCGGCTGGGAGGGCTTTTGCTGGATCGACGCCGACAACACCGCGCAAAGCGTCTATTCCTACCGCCGCATGGATCGGCAGGGAAGGGAGCTGTTGATCCTGCTCAACTTCCAGCCCCTTCGCCGCGAGGGATTTTGCCTGCGCGTGCCGACGGCGGGCGTGTACGAGGAGGTCCTCAACACCGACGAGGAGCGCTTTGGCGGAGGAGGCGACGTCAACCGCGAGCCCCTGCGCACAAGGGAGGTCAACGGCTCGCCCACGCTTTCGCTCAACCTGCCCGCCATGGGGGCAACCGTTCTACGCTGTGCCCGACGCAATCCCACGAAAAAGAAGAAGCCCTGATCCTTTTTTTACAAACGGGATAGCGTTTCTTTACAAACGGGACAGCGTCTTCCTCGAAAGGACGGCGTCTTCCTTGAAAGGATAGCGTTTTCTTCACCGATACCCTGCAACCCTTATTCAAGATTCTTTTCGCGCCCCCGATACCCCTGCAACGCTTTATGGATCGTATATATTGTTTCACACACAAATCATTTTCAGGAGGTTTTGGCCATGTTCAAGAAGAAAGAATGCGTCGCTATGCTGCTGGCGGGCGGACAGGGAAGCCGTCTGTACGCATTGACGCAAAAGACCGCGAAGCCGTCCGTTTCCTACGGGGGCAAGTACCGCATCATCGATTTCCCGCTCTCCAACTGCGTCAACTCGGGGATCGACACCGTCGGCGTGCTGACGCAGTACCAGCCCCTTCTGCTCAACGATTATATCGGAAACGGCCTGCCCTGGGACCTTGACCGCACCTTTGGCGGCGTCAAGATCCTGCCCCCCTACCAGGGGCAGAGCGGCGCCGATTGGTACAAGGGAACGGCCAACGCCATCTGGCAGAACATGGCCTTCATCAACCGCTACGATCCCGACTACGTCCTGGTGCTGTCTGGCGACCACATCTACAAGATGGACTACGCCAAGATGCTCGCCTTCCACAAGCAGAAGGGTGCGGATTGCACCATCGCCGTGCTCAACGTCTCCCTCGAGGAGGCCAGCCGCTTTGGCATCATGAGCGCGCACGAGGACGGAACCATCTACAAGTTCACCGAAAAGCCGAAGAATCCCGACAGCACCCTGGCCTCCATGGGAATCTACATCTTCAACCGCGAAAAGCTGGAGAAGTACCTTGAGGCCGACAGCCGCGATCCCGCATCGGCCAACGATTTTGGCAAGAACGTGATCCCCGCCATGCTTGCCGCCAAGGAGAAGATGGTGGCCTATCCCTTTGAGGGCTACTGGAAGGACGTTGGCACGATCGCCTCGCTCTGGGAGGCCAACATGGACCTTCTGGCCGAGAAGCCCGAGCTCAACCTTTCGGACGAGAGCTGGCGCATTTACAGCAGACACGGCGGCGAGGCTCCGCAGTATCTGGGCAAGAACGCCATGGTCAGCAATTCCTCGCTCACGGCGGGCTGCGGCATCTACGGCATCGTCCGCAACAGCGTGCTGGGACCGGACGTGGTCGTCGAGGAGGGCGCGCTCGTGGAGGACAGCGTCCTGATGGACGGCGTCACCGTACGGGCAGGCGCAACCGTTCGCTACTCCATTCTGGACTCCCGCGTGGAGATCGGCGAGGGAGCAACGGTGGGCACCTACCGCATCAACGCGTCGGACGTCACCGTGGTGGGCGCCGACGTTAAGGTCCCCGCAGGGGAAAAGGTGCCGGTTGGCGCCATGCTCTCGGAAGCGTAAGGAGGTATTGCAGAGATGACGATCGCAGGATTGATTTTTTCGAACATTCACGATAACAGCATTCCCGAGATGACCCGTCGGCGCACGATCGGAAGCATTCCCTACGGCTGCCGCTACCGCCTGATCGACTTTGCGCTCTCCAACATGGTCAACTCCGGCATCACCAACGTGGGCATCGTAACCCACTACAACTACCAGTCCCTGCTCGACCACGTCGGCAACGGAAAGGACTGGGATCTGGCCCGTCGCTCGGGCGGCATCAAGCTGCTGCCTCCCTACGTGGCCGCGTATGAGAACACCGCCGCAGGCAAGCTTTACGAGAACCGTCTCGAGGCGCTGATGGGCGTTGGCAACTTCATCAACCGCTGCGGAGCGGAATATCTGGTGCTTTCGGATTGCGACAGCATTCTCAACATCGACCTGAAGAAGGTGGTGGAGGACCACGTGGCGTCGGGAGCGTACGTCACCATCGTCACCAAGAAGCTGGACAAGGGCAGCTACCGCTTTGAGCAGCCCGTTTCGGTATTGAAGACGGACGAGAACAACCGCATCACGGATCTGGCGGACTTTTGCCCCGAGAAGGGCGGCGTGACCATCAGCACCAACATCATGGTCATTTCCCGTGCCGATCTGCAGGCCGTTGTGGCCGACTCTCTGGCCAGGGGCCATAAGAGCTTCCACAAGGACATTCTGGCCAAGAATTTGAAGAAGAAGGTGATCCGTGCCTATCCGTTTGACGGCTGGTACTCGGTCATTTCCTCTCTGGACAGCTATTATCAGAGCTCGATGGAGCTGCTCAAGAGTGACGTGCGCACCGATCTGTTCCGTCACGCCGAGCGCAGGATCTACACCAAGGTGCGCAACAGTGCGCCCACGCGATACGTAGCGGGTGCGATCGTGCAGAACAGTCTGATCGCGGACGGCTGCGTGATCGAGGGAACGGTAGAGAACTGCATTTTGTTCCGCGGTGTACGCGTAGGACGGGGATCTGTGGTCAAGAACTGCATTCTTCTGCAGGACACGTACGTTGGCGCGAACGTTTCTCTCAACTGTGTGATCACGGACAAGAACGTGGTGATCAAGGACGACCGCAACCTCTCGGGACACGAGAGCATGCCCTTCTTCATTGACAAGAACGTAACGGTGTAAGCGCGCTTGCCCGCAAGCGCGCGGTGAAATCCTGTCGGCGAGGCTTTCCCTCGCCGACGGATGAAATCCACCTGCGGTGGATGAAATCGCTTCGCGATGAAATCCTGCTCCGCAGGAAGAAGAGTTGTTGCGCGCGGACGGGCGAACAATGATCGCCCGTCCGAGATAAAGTAATATAAGCCTCTCCCCCATGGGAGAGGTGGCACGCGTTAGCGTGACGGAGAGGGCTTTTTCTTCCCCTCTCACCCGCTTCGCGGGAGCTCCCCCTGAGGGGGAGCCTTGCGTTAGCCGCCACCATTCGCAAACACCCCGTAGGGCGAGGCTTCGAAGAAGTCCACGAGCGGGAGGGGCACAAACTAAAATCTGTACTGCAGTACGGGTGCGCTAAAACTCCCCTTGAAAGCATAGAAAAAGGAAGCGCGTTGTTCGCCCTTCCTTCCGAGGGTAGCAATCCTTTTTGTTGGGGAGTTTTGGGGGAGCTCGAGGGGACTTTTTCAAAAGTCCCCTCGAATAAATCGTCCTCTAACCCGCGCTTCGCTTGCTTCAAGAAAACCATCTCCGCTCCGCTCATGGAGCAGAAAGGAACTTTTGTAACCATGAAAAAAATCCTCTTTGTGGGAGCGGAGGCGATGCCCTTTTCCGCAACGGGAGGCCTTGGCGACGTCCTCGGATCTCTCCCCGCCGCCCTCGCCGCTACGGGAGATGTTGACGTCCGCGTCGTCCTTCCCCTTTACGACGCCCTCTCCAACGAGTGGCGACGTCAGCTCAAGGCGGAGGCCGTCTTCACCGTCCCCCTCTCCTGGAGACGCCAGTATTGCGGCGTTTACAGTCTCGTCAAGGACGGCGTCACCTACTACTTTATCGACAACGAATACTACTTCAAGCGCCAGGGCCTTTACGGCTTCTTCGATGACGGCGAGCGCTACGCGTTCTTCTGCATGGCCGTTCTCGAGATGCTGGCAAAGCTTAATTATTTCCCCGATATTCTCCACGCCCACGATTGGCAGGCCGCCCTTTCGGTGGTCTATCTCAACTGCCTCTACCGCCAGCGGCCTGGCTACGGCAGCATTCGCACCCTCTTTACCATTCACAATATCGAGTACCAGGGCAAGTACGATTTCTCCATTCTCGGCGACGTTTTCGCACTTGGCGAAAATGAGCATACCCTGATGGAGTACGATGGCTGCATCAACCTGATGAAGGCCGCCATCGAGTGCGCCGACCGCGTCAGCACGGTCAGCCCGCGCTACGCCGAGGAGATCCTCACCGCCGAGTACGCGCACGGCCTGGAGGGCATTCTCCGCCGCAACCGCGAAAAGCTTTCGGGCATTCTCAACGGCATCGACTACGTCTACTACGATCCTCAGCACGATGCGGGCATCGCCAAGACCTTTACCGTGCGCAGCCTGCACAACAAGGCGCAAAACAAGCTCGCTCTCCAGAGGGAGACCGAGCTTCCCGAGCGCGAGGACGTCCCTATGCTTGCCGTGATCTCCCGACTGGCCTCGCACAAGGGGCTGGACCTCGTCACCGAGTGCATCTCGCGCATCGTCCGCGAGAATGACGTTCAGCTGGTGGTGCTGGGCAAGGGAGAGGCAAAGTACGAATTCTTCTTCACCGATCTGCAGCAACGCTTCCCCGACAAGGTGCGCGCCCTGATCACCTACGACCGTGATCTCTCCAAGCGCATCTACGCCGCCGCCGATATCTTCCTCATGCCCTCAAAGAGCGAGCCCTGCGGACTTGCGCAGATGATCGCCTCGCGCTACGGCGCGATCCCCGTGGTGCGTGAGACGGGCGGACTTTACGACTCCATCAAGCCCTACTGGGTGGAGGGCAAGACCGTGCACGGCAACGGCTTTACCTTTGCCAATTATTCGTCCTACGAGCTTGCCGAGCGCACCGAGGCCGCTCTTGCCGTTTGGCAGGATCCCGAGGCGCGCAAGACGCTGCTCACCCGCATTCTCAAGACCGACTTCTCCTGGAGTGCGTCGGCCGAGCGCTATCTGGAGCTTTACCGCAGCCTTTGAGCGCGCAAAAAAGCGACGTCCGAGGCTTTGCCACAGCCTCTAAGCGCAAAAAGCGCCGTCCGAGGCTTTGCCACAGTCTCTAAATGCGCAAAAAAAGAAGACGGGACGTCTGTATTTTCGTTATCCCTACGGAGAAGGAAGGCCTTCTCCAAGCAAAACCATAAGCAACCCCTACGGAGGCACTACCCATGAACTACAATCCCAACAGCGCAGAGGTCAGAGAACAGCTCGAAGCCGTTCTGCGGAGACATTTTGGTTGCACGGCGACCGAGGCATCGCGCGAGCAGATGTATAAGGCGGCGGCCATTACCGTCAAGAATATGCTGAGCGAAAAGCGATCCGCCTACAAAAAGCAGGTCAACCGCGAGGGCGCAAAGCGCGTCTACTATATGTGCATGGAATTCCTGCTCGGCCGCTCGCTGAGGACCAATCTCTGCAACCTCGGCCTGGACAAGGCTTATGACGAGGCCCTCGCCTCGCTCGGCTTTTCCCTGGAGGAACTTTACGAATGCGAGCCCGATGCAGGACTTGGCAACGGAGGACTTGGCCGCCTTGCCGCCTGCTTTATGGACTCCCTCTCCTCGCTCGATTATCCCGCCACGGGCTTTTCCATCTGCTACGAGTACGGACTCTTCAAGCAGATGATTGTGGACGGTATGCAGGTTGAGCTGCCCGACGTTTGGCTGCCAGGCGGCGACGTTTGGCTGGTTCCCCGTACCGACCGCATCTACAAGGTCCGCTTTGGCGGCCGCGTCCGAGAGGAGTGGCGTGAGGACGGCCACTGCGCCATCATCTACGAGGACGCCGAGGAGATCGAGGCCGTTCCCTACGACATGATGATCTCGGGCGCGGACAGCACCGCCGTCAGCCAGCTCCGTCTGTGGAAGGCAAGA
>JAFWAA010000008.1 GCA_017507905.1 Clostridia bacterium
GCCGCGGTCAAAGTAGATCTCGGAGCAGGGGCCGCAGGGGCCGGTGCCGTGCTCCCAGAAGTTGTCTTCCTTGCCAAGGCGAACGATGTGGGCGGGATCCACGCCGATCTTGTTTGCCCAAATGGCGTAGGCCTCCTCGTCGTTCTCGTAGATGGAGGGCCAGAGCAGATCCTTCGGGATCTCGAGGGTCTCGGTCAAAAACTCCCAAGCCCACGGAATGGCCTCCTCCTTGAAGTAATCGCCAAAGGAGAAGTTGCCCAGCATCTCAAAGAAGGTGCCGTGGCGTGCGGTATGTCCCACGCGCTCAAGGTCAGGGGTGCGAATGCACTTCTGGCAGGTGGTCACGCGGTTGCGGGGAGGCTGCTCCTCGCCCGTAAAATACTTCTTCATGGGGGCCATGCCCGAGTTGATGAGAAGCAGAGATTTGTCGTTGATGGGAACCAGCGGGAAGGAGGGAAGGCGCAGATGGTCCTTCGACTCAAAGAAAGAGAGGTACTTCTCGCGCAGCTCGTTAAGAGACGTCCATTTCATAGTGAAAGATCCTTTCGGTATGCAGATGCAAAATTACATTCATATTAGTATAGCACAAAAACGCGTTTCTGTCAATTGGAAAAGCCTCTTTTTTTCGCGGAATGCGTAAAAATAAGCAAAAAAAGGGCGCAGACCCGAGACTTGGGTCTGCGCCCTTTGGCTCTTACATGAGCGGGGCAACGAGGCGGCAGATGCTTCGCAGGAGCCGCACGAGAAGATTGGCCTTGCAATCGGCCTCCGTGATGGGACGGCAACGCTCCAGGACCCTGAGAAAATCCTCCTTGAGGGGGAGAATGGAGCTTGTCCGATAGAGGCAAACACCGCACTCGAAGTGGAAATACAAGCTGCGGAAATCCAGGTTGGTCGTGCCGACCGTGGCCACGGTATCGTCCGAGATAAAGGACTTGGCGTGGATAAAGCCGTCGGTATACTCGTAGATCTGCACGCCCGCGCGGATCAGCTCGCGGTAGTAGGAGCGCGTGGTGAAATGCACGACCTTCTTGTCGGGGGTGCTTGGCGTGATGATGCGCACGTCCACGCCGCATTTGGCGGCATACTTGAGCAGGGAGAGCATGGAGTCGTCCACCATGAGGTAGGGGGTGGTGATATAGAGATAGCGCTGTGCGCTCTCGATGATCTGTGCATAGACCTGCTCACCGACCGACTCCTTGTCCACGGGGCTGTCCGTGTAGGGCTGTACCCAGCCGTCCTCGCTCTCGGGCGTTTCCGTCTCGGGGGGCAGGAACTTGTCGATCTGCTCGTCCGTGCGGCTCAAAAACTGCCACATCTGCAAAAACATGACGGTAAAGTTCCACGCGCCAAGACCGCACAGGCGAATGGCGTTGTCCTTCCAATGGCCGTAGCGGATCTTCTCGTTGATGTATTCGTCGGCGAGATTGATGCCGCCCGTGTAGGCCACGCGTCCGTCGATCACGGCGATCTTGCGGTGGTCGCGGTTGTTGTGGCTTCCGCTGATGAAGGGCAGGACCTTGTTGAAGATGCGGCACTGCACGCCCATGGCGCGAAGCTTGCGGTCGTATTTCGGGGGAAGGCTCAAAAAGCAACCGAAGTCATCGTAGATCACGCGCACGTCCACGCCCTCGGCGACCTTTTGCCTAAGGACCTCCAGAATGGAGTCCCACATGATGCCCTCCTCGATGATGAAGTATTCGAGGAAGATATAGCTCTTTGCGGAGCGCAGGTCCCGAAGCAGGCTCTCGAGCATCTCGCCGCCCGTCGGGAAGTAGCGGGTCTCGGTCGAGCCGTAAACGGGAAACTCCCTGGCGTCCTGCAAATAGCGGATCAGGCGTTGATGCTCTGGCATTTGCGCGCAGATCTCCGCCGTGCTTTTTTCGGATTTTCCGTACTCGTTGCGCAGATTGCGCTCGATCTTATCCAGCCGCTTGCGGTAGCCGACCTCGGAGGTCTGGAAGTGCAGGATCCAGTAGAAGATCCCGCCAAAGAGCGGAAAGAGCAAGAGCAGGAAGATCAGGGAGAGCTTGAAGGGCTTTTGGTCGTCCCGCATCAAAAGGTGAAAGGCGGTGGCAAGACTGACGAGCCGCAAGAGGGTCGAGATCCAGCGCAGATGGGAATACTGGAAGATCATGAAGATGAAGAAGGCCACCTGCAAAAGGATCAGCAGCACGATGAAAAAGCGACGGCTGAGCAGGTGCTTGAAGCGGTGAAGGGCAGCTTTGATTTTCATGGTACTCCTTTCCTTTGCGTTTTTTTTGAAAAATCGCAGTTCTCCGCAAAAGGCGCGGAGAACTGCGATCGTAGAGTCATCAGGCCTTTTTCTTTTCGACCTGTCTTTGAATGAGCTTAACCAGCTCCACGATGGGAATGATCAGGATCGCAAGACCCATGGCAATGCCGTACTCCATCAGATCGAGGTGTGCAAGCTCGAAGGCCTTGCAGAGGAAGTCGATCTCAACGACCGCGGTCGTCAGGAGCAGGGAGAGTGCGCCTGCACCCCAGAGCCACTTGTTCTGTCCCTTCATGGTGAGGATCGAGCCGTGCAGGGATCTCATGTTGAAGGCGTGGAAGATCTCGCACATGGAGAGCGTGAGGAAGGCCGTGGAGGTACCCAGCATTTCAGCGGAGTAGGCGCCTGCGGCGATGGCCGCTGCGTGGTGCAGGTCAGCCAGCCAGTATCTGCCGATGAGGTAGGAGGCCAGCGTGATCACGGTAACGAGTGCGCCCTGGTAAGCCACGGCAAAGCCGAGACCGCCTGCAAAGATGCCCTCCTTGGAGTCACGGGGCTTTCTGTTCATCACGTCTGCCTCGGGCTTTTCCATACCCAGAGCCAGAGCGGGGAAGCAGTCGGTGATCAGGTTGATCCACAAGAGGTGAACGGGCTGGAAGATGGTAAAGCCCATCAGGGTTGCAAAGAAGATGGACAGCACCTCGGAGAGGTTGGAGGCCAAGAGGAACTGGATCGCCTTGCGAATGTTGTCGTAGATGCGGCGTCCCTCGCCAACGGCGGAGACGATGGTGGCAAAGTTGTCGTCGGCCAGGATCATGTCGGCAACGTTCTTGGTCACGTCGGTGCCGGTGATGCCCATGCCCACGCCGATGTCGGCGTTCTTGATGGAGGGAGCGTCGTTTACGCCGTCACCCGTCATTGCGGTGACCTTGCCCTTCTTGCGCCAAGCGTTGACGATTCTGGTCTTGTGCTCGGGCTGAACGCGGGCGTAAACGCTGTACTGCTCAACGGCGGTCTCAAACTCCTCGTCCGAGATCTCGTCAAGCTCAGCTCCCGTGATGGCCTGGGACGCGTCGGTGATGATGCCGAGCTGCATTGCGATAGCAACGGCGGTGTCCTTGTGGTCACCCGTGATCATGATGGGACGGATGCCTGCGCTGCGGCACTCGTCGATGGCGGGCTTGACCTCGGGACGGACGGGGTCGATCATGCCGACAAGACCCACGAAGCAGAGATCGTTCTCCACGGTCTCGGGCGTGTACTCTGCGGGCTCGGCGTCAAGCTCCTTCTTTGCGGCCATCAGCACGCGGAGTGCCTGATCGGCCATCGCCTTGTTGGAGGCGAGGATATTCTTGCGGATCTCGTCGGTCATGGCAACGACGGTGTTGCCCACGAGCGCCTTGGAGCATCTCTTGAGCACCTCGTCGGGAGCGCCCTTGGTGAACTGAATGAGCTTGCCGCTCTCGTCCTTGTGGACGGTGGACATCATCTTTCTGCCCGAATCAAAGGGAACCTCGCCGATGCGGACGAGCTGGGTCTTCTGCACGTTCTTATCCAGGCCGAGCTTCTGCGCGTAGTTGACGAGCGCGCACTCGGTGGGCTCACCCACGGCGGTGTTCTCGTCGACGTCGAACTCAGCGTCCGAGCAGAGGGACATCGCGGTGGCCAGGAGGGTCTCGTCGTCGCCGTAGTGGTCAACGACGGTCATCTTGTTCTGCGTCAGGGTACCGGTCTTGTCGGAGCAGATGATCTGGGTGCAGCCCAGGGTCTCGACAGCCGTCAGCTTACGGATAATGGCGTTGCGCTTGGACATATTGGTTACGCCGATGGAAAGCACGATGGTAACCACGGTTGCCAGTCCCTCGGGAATTGCGGCAACGGCCAGGGAGATCGCGATCATGAAGGAGTCAAGCACGGGCTCAAAGGTGATGGTGCCCGTGGTGAAGTATGCGCGGCCGAGCTGTACGCCAAAGATGACCACGCAGATGGCGATGACGAGGTAGGTCAGGATCTTGGAGAGGCCTGCCAGCTTGATCTGCAGGGGGGTCTTACCCTCCTCGGCCTGTGCCAGAGCGTCGGCGATCTTACCCATCTCGGTATCCATGCCGGTTGCGGTCACCACGGCCTTGCCGCGGCCGTACACCACGGTGGAGCCCATGAAGACCATGTTCTTGCGGTCACCCAGTGCCACGTTGCCGTTGGCGTCGGGGGTGAGGGTCTCTACCTTTTTATCTACGGGAACGGATTCACCGGTCAGAGCGGCCTCCTCGATCTTCATGGAAGCGCACTCGATGATGCGTGCGTCAGCGGGGACGGCGTCGCCTGCCTCGAGAATGATGACGTCGCCAACGACCAGATCCTCACTGGGGATCGAGATCTGATGACCGTCACGAAGCACCTTGCTTTGCGCCTTGGACATTTCCTGCAGGGCCTCGATCGCCTTTTCTGCCTTGCTCTCCTGGAACACGCCGAGGATCGCATTGATCAGGACGACTGCCATGATGATCACAACGTCTGCGGGGAACTCCCAGTGTCCGCTTGCCACGCCGTTATAGATCTCCACGCCTGCGGAGATTGCCGCCGCGACGAGAAGGATAATGGTCATGGGCTCTGCCAGCTGCTTGAAGAAGCGGTGAAGGAGGGATTCCTTTTTGCCCTCGGCCAGCTTGTTCTTGCCGTTGGCCTCCAGGCGTTTGCCGGCTTCCGCGGAGCTAAGTCCGGTCTCGGAGCTATTCAGCTCTTGGATCACGGATTCTTTGTCTTCGCAATAGAATTTCATGTTTTTCCTCCTAAAGAAAAATTTGATATCCCGTAGATTATAGCACACAATCACTTGATTGTCAATAGAAATCGCTTAGTTTTTTTGAAAATTCACATTTTTAATGTTTAATGATAGTTTAGGATAGACCGTTACAGCCTCTTTTATGAGACCTTTGCCAAAAAGAGAGGGGAAAAGACAAAAAAGCAAGCCAAAACGATGCTTGGCTTGCTTTTTTTGTGTATGTCGGTCGGATCACGGGTGCGGAGAGAGGATTATTCCTCGTCTCCCCAATCTCCAAAATCTATCTCGGGCGCAGTCTCGTAGGTGTCCGCATCTGCGGGAGCGGTGATCTCTACGGGAGAGCCGAGCGTCTTATAGGTAATGGTGAAGGTATAGTTGATGTTGCCGATATATTCCTCCGTCATGGAGAAGCCGTAGGTAAGGGCGACCAGTTTATCGTTGGCATCCAGGCTGATGCTGACGGTCAGGTTGTCGATGGTAGCGCCCTCAAAATCCTCGCTCTCGGCGCCCATCATCTGCATGAGGGTGGCGGTGTAGTCTTCCTTCGCAATGGGGAGTGCAAAGGTGCGCACGCCGTTCTCCTCGGTCCAGGTCACGTCGGCAAGGGCTTCCTCGGTAAGGGTGGGAAGGGTCATGGGGATGCCCTCAAAGGTGTCGTCTGCGGCCATTTCCTCGGGAGAAACCTCTTCCTTGATCTTCTCGACCTCGGTGCCTTCACCAAAGTCGTACTCGGAGAGCGTATACAGGATGCCGTCAACGTAGGTGACGGTTTGGCCGGTCATCTGGGCATACATATTGTTTCCGCAGATCTTGAAGGACATATTCATGGAGGTGGTGTTTTCCATACCATCCAAATTCATTCCCATGGTGGTCTTAATGTCCATATCCGCGCCGTCGCGGAGCTTTGCGAGCTGCTCGGTTGCGGCGGTATAAAGGCTGTATGCGGTGTCGGGCGTTTCGGCCGGGGGCGTTTCGGTCGGGGGAGTTTCCTTGCAGGCGGCAAAAGCAAACAAGCAAACAACGGCAAGAAGAAGAGCAAAAATACGGGTTTTCATGGTTCTAAGTCATCCTTTCTGTGTTGTTTTGCACCCGAGGGTACGATAGTAGTATAGCATACGGCGGGGGTTTTGTCAATATGAGGGCGATTTTTTTCTATTTCTTCGCGGAAATGATCCCGCCGCCGATCACGGTCTCGCCGTCGTAGAGCACCACCGATTGCCCCGGGGTGATGGCACGCTGAGGCTCGTCGAAGCGCAGGCGGAGGGTGTCCTCATCCGTCTGCTCTACGGTCGCAGGGGCGGGAAGGGCGCTGTAACGGATGCGCGCCTCCACGCGCAGGGGAGAATCCATGCGGGGCAGGGCGATGAGGTTGATGCTGTGGGCGGTCAGCTCGCGCGAGAACAGATCCTCGTTGCTGCCAAGCAGGACCGTGCCGTCCTCGGCGTTTTTTCCACAGACGTAGGTGGGCTTTCCAAAGGCGATCCCCAGCCCCTTGCGCTGCCCGACCGTGTAATGAACGATCCCCCGATGGCGGCCGAGGATATTTCCCTCGGTATCCACAAAGTTCCCTTCGGGGTATGTCTTTCCGGTGTAGCGGGTCAGGAAGGAGACGTAGTCGCCGTCGGGAATAAAGCAGATGTCCTGGCTGTCCTTGCGCTTGGCCGCGAGGAGTCCGTGCTCCTCAGCGATGGCACGCACCTCGGCCTTGGTCAGGTCACCGAGAGGAAAGAGGGTGGCGGCGAGCTGCTCCTGCGAGAGTGACCAGAGCACGTAGGTCTGGTCCTTTGCGCGGTCACGCGGCATGGAGAGCAGGGTCCTGCCTCCGCTGTCCTGCGAAATGCGGGCGTAATGCCCCGTGGCCAGGTGGGAGCAGCCAAGACGCCTAGCCTCCCGAAGAAGACTGCCGAATTTGATGCAGCGGTTGCACGTGACGCAGGGGTTTGGCGTGAATCCCTCCTCGTAGGTGCGGACGAAATAGTCCATCACCTCGCGGCGAAAGTCCTCGCCAAGGTCGCAGACCGAGAAGGGGATCCCCAAGCGCTCTGCCGAAAGGCGGGCGTCCTCGATCTCACGGGAGATGGGGGGAAGGGATTCCTCTGTGGGAAAGAGCTTTCCCGGGGAAAAGAGCTTCATGGTGACGCCGTGGCAGGCGTAGCCCTGCTCCTTGAGCAGCAGGGCGGCCACGCTGCTGTCCACGCCGCCGCTCATGGCAACGAGAATGGATGGATGCATATCAATGTCCTCCTTTTGGCAAGGGCGATCGGTCACCACGAGAAGGTGGTGGGCTCGCCCACGGTGCGCAGATCGCAAAAGTCTCTCTGGCGCAGGATCTCGTAAACGGCTACGGCCACGGTGTTGGAGAGATTGAGGGAGCGGAGTCCGTCCCGCATGGGAAGGCGGACGCAGGTGTCGGGATGCTCTGCCAGGAGCTCCTCGGGGAGTCCGCGCGTCTCCTTGCCAAACATGATATAGACCTGCTCGGGATAGTCGATCTCGGTGTAGACGTGCTTTGCCTTGGTGGTAAAGTAGTAGACCTCGGCTCCCGGGTTTTTGGCGTAAAAATCGGCGAGGCTGTCGTAATAGGTGATGTCCAGCTGATGCCAGTAGTCAAGCCCCGCGCGCTTGAGCTTGCGGTCGTCGATGGCAAAGCCCAAGGGACGGATGAGGTGAAGGGAAGCGCCCGTTGCGGCGCAGGTGCGTGCGATATTGCCCGTGTTTTGCGGGATCTCTGGCTCGTGAAGAACGATATTGATCTTGCTCATTGGTTATCCTTGCTTTTCTGCGCGTAGCGCGTCGTTTTTTTCTCATGATAGCATATTTCTTGCGGCAAAGCAAGTAATTTTGAAAACAAAGATTAAAATTTACAAATTACAATATATTTTTCACTTTTCATATGGTACAATATAAGAGATTATTGAATTTTTCATGCACCGCCGATCGGGCGGGAGAAAGGACCGTTTTACGATGTCGATTTTTACGAAGATCTTTGGTACGTATAGCCAGCGTCAGCTCAAGAAGCTCTCCGAGGTGGCGGATTACATCGATTCGCTTTCGGAGCAGTACGCCGCCATGAGCAACGAGGAGCTGCAGGCCGTTACTCCCGCGCTCAAGGCCCGTCTTGCCGCAGGCGAGACCCTCAACGAGATCCTGCCCGACGCCTTTGCGGCCATTCGCGAGGCGGCAGACCGCGTGCTTGGCAAGCGCCCCTTCTACGTACAGCTGCTGGGCGGAATCGTTTTGCACCAGGGGCGTATTGCCGAAATGAAGACGGGTGAGGGAAAGACCCTCGTGGCCACGCTTCCCGCATACCTCAACGCCCTCACGGGAGAGGGCGTGCATATCGTTACCGTCAACGAGTATCTTGCCCGTGTGGGTGCTGAGGAGATGGGACGCGTATACGAGTTTATGGGCCTGACCACGGGTCTTGTCGTGCACGGGCAGACTGCCGCCGAAAAGCAGGCCGCCTACAACGCCGATATTACCTACGGCACGAACAACGAGTTCGGCTTTGACTATCTGCGCGACAACATGGTCATCTACAAGCACCAGATGTCGCAGAGGGGCCACGTCTTTGCCATCGTGGACGAGGTGGACTCCATTCTCATCGACGAGGCGCGCACGCCGCTGATCATCTCGGGCATGGGGGATACCGCCACCGAGCTTTACGAAAAGGCCGACGCCCTCGTGCGCACCATGCGCAAGCACGTCATCAAGGAGCTGGACAGCAAGGAGAGCCACGACGACATCAACGCCGATTATATCGTGGACGAGAAGGCCAACAACGCGATCCTCACCCCTCAGGGTGCAAAGAAGGCAGAGCGCTTCTTCGGTCTTGAGAACTTTACCGATGCGGAGAACGCGCAGATCGCGCACCACGTTCAGCAGGCCATCAAGGCCTACGGCTGTATGCACCGCGACGTGGACTACGTGGTCAACGAAAAGGGCGTCATGATCGTTGACGCCTTTACGGGACGTCTCATGCCGGGTCGCCGCTATTCGGACGGTCTGCACCAGGCCATTGAGGCCAAGGAGGGCGTCAAGGTCCAGAAGGAGAACAAGACGCTTGCCACCATCACCTTCCAGAACTATTTCCGTATGTACCGCAAGCTCTCGGGTATGACGGGTACGGCACTGACCGAGGAGACCGAGTTCCGTGAGATCTACCAGCTTGACGTGGTGGAGATCCCCACCAACAAGCCCATGATCCGCGTGGATCACGAGGACGCCGTTTACCGCAGCCTGGAGGGCAAGTATGCCGCCATCGTGCAAAAGGTCAAGGAGTGCCACGAAAAGGGACAGCCCGTGCTTGTGGGTACAGTGTCCATCGACAAATCCGAGCTTCTTTCGACCCGCTTGCGCAAGGCGGGCATTCCGCACACCGTGCTCAACGCCAAGTATCACGCCAAGGAGGCCGAGATCGTGGCGCAGGCCGGTAAGGTGGGCGCGGTTACCATCTCCACCAACATGGCAGGACGCGGAACCGATATCCTGCTGGGCGGAAACCCCGAGTTCATGGCCAAGTCCGATATGCGCGCCATGGAGTTCTCCGAGGACGCCATCGCGCTCTGCGCAGGCTCGGCACCCACCGAGGACGAGGAGGTCCTGCGCGCACGGGAGGTCTTCCGTGAATTGGTGCAAAAGTATAAGACGCAGCTCGAGCCCGAGGCACAGCGCGTAAGAGAAGCGGGCGGACTCTTTATCCTTGGCACCGAGCGGCACGAGAGCCGCCGCATCGACAACCAGCTCCGCGGACGCTCGGGACGCCAGGGCGACCCAGGTGAGTCCATGTTCTTCCTTTCCATGGAGGACGATCTGATGCGCCTGTTCGGCACCGACCGCCTGCAGGGCGTGGTCAGCGCGCTCAAGCTGCCCGAGGATATGCCGATCGACGCACGGATCCTGTCTGGCGCGATCGAAAACGCACAGAAGCGCATTGAGGACAACAACTTCAAGCGCAGAAAATACGTGCTTGCCTACGACGACGTGATGAATCAGCAGCGTGCTGTGATCTATAAGCAGCGCCAGGACGTGCTTAACGGAGAGGATATCTCCGAGACGGTGCGCAAGATGCTCTTCTCCACCGTGGACGCCACGGTCGAGGATTTTACGCGCTCGGATTCCCCCGCAGAGTGGGATCTGGACGGTCTGCGTGCGCACTTCCTGGGTCTTCTGACGCAGGAGGAGGATTTCCGCTACACCGAGGCCGAGCGCAAAAAGCTTGACCGCGCGACCTTGCAGGAGCTTTTGCGAGAGCGTGCAGAAAAGGCATACGGCGAGAAGGAGGAGCTCTTTGGTGAGGAGGTCTTCCGCGAGGTGGAGAGAGCCATTCTTCTGCGCAACGTGGACACGGCGTGGATGGAGCACATCGACACGATGGACGATCTGCGCGGAAACGTGGGACTGCAATCCTACGCGCAGAGAGACCCCGTCAACGAATATCGCATTCAGGGAGCGGATCTCTTTGACGTCATGGTAGACGATATCCGTCAGAAGACGGTGCGCGCCATTCTTTCGGTCCGCCCGAAGGCACAGCCCATTCAGCGCGTGCAGGTGGCCAATCCCATCAACGAGGGATTTCAGGGCGCAGGACCGCGCAAGAGCGTGGTGGTCAAGCGCACGGGAGGCTCGCCCATCGTCAACGCGGCCGTTAAGGTCGGTCGCAACGATCCCTGCCCCTGCGGCAGCGGAAAGAAGTACAAAAACTGCTGTATGCGCAGTGAAAACGGATAAGAGGAACGTAGAATGGGATTTGGATATTTGCTGATCGGCTATCTCGTCACCTTCGTGATCCACATGACGCTGGATTCGCTGGGGCTTGGCAGCCTTGCACTTCTGTTGGGCTACGGCATCATGATGCTCGGCCTCTTTCAGCTCAACCGCTTTCATTCCGCCTTTGCCTACTCCAAGTGGCTGCTCCTGCCCCTGATGCTCACGGCGATCTACGAGGGCGCGGCCTCTCTTTCGGAGAAGCTTTTGCTCGAGGCGGCGCTGTTTGCCCCGAGCGTGGTAAGCGCCGCCTCGGGGATCAGCGGCGTGCTCGTGGTGGTCTTTCATCTGGCGCTTCTGCTGGCCATTCGCGCGCTTGCCGAGGAGGTGGGGCTTCCGAGCATTCGCCTCAAGGCAACCGCAAACATGATCCTCGTGACCCTTTACGCCGCGCTCTACCTTCTGGCCGAGCTTCCTCTGCTGGGGGAAACGCTCAGAGGGTATCTGCTCTATCCCGTGGTGCTTTTGCAGCTGGCATGGATTGTTTGCAATCGGCTCCTTCTGCTCAACTGCGCCAAGGACATCTGCCCTGAGGGCGAGGACGAGCCCGCCCCCAAGCGCTATCGCTGGAATCTGCTCAACCGCATCGGTGACGCCTACGAGCGCAACCGTCAACGCAACGTCGACCTCGTCACGCGCGAGGCGGAGGAGCGCCTGGAAAAGAGACGCGAGGCGCGTGAGAAAAAGAAGATCCAACACTCCAAGAAGAAAAAATAAGCGACCTTTTACGCACGAAAGCCATGGAGAAGGGAGGCGACCGTATGCAAGCAAGCGAAAAGAGGAGAGCGTGGGGCATGCCTTGCCTGATGGCGGCCTGCGTCTTTCTGGCCAATCCGACCGTCGCCTTTCGCGACCCTCTCCCCGACCTGATCGGCTATCTGCTGCTCTTTTTCGGGCTTTCCCGCCTTGCGGATCTGCAGGATCACTTTGCCGAGAGCCGCAAGCGGATCGGATGGTTGATCCCGATCGGCGTTTTGCAGATCCTGGCGGAGCTTTTGCTCTACCGCTGGCTTCCCGCCATGGAGGGGTCGATGAACGCCTACGAATCCCCCACCTGGCTTCTGCTTTGCACCTTCCTTTTGGGGCTTGCCAAGCTGCTTTTCCTGCTTCCCGCCATGCGCGACCTTTGGAGAGGCTGGAATACCTGTGCGGAGACGGCAGGGTGTGAGGCGCTTCTTTCTGCCGCGCACCGCGCAAAAACGCGCTTTGAGCGAATGCAGGGGCTTTCGAGTGCCTTCTTTGCGCTTGGTGCGATCCTTCCGCTTCTGCCCGAGCTGACGCTTTTGGTCACCTTTGATTATTATTCGGCGGGCAAGACCGATTATCCCGATTGGTACTTAGGCGGCGGAGGCGGAGAGGGAATGGACCTTTACGCCTACGTTGGACTGTTCCGCCTGTTGATCTTCGCCTGTCTCCTGGTTTTTGGCGTGATCTGGCTGATCCTTACGCTCCGCGCGCTCGCTTGCACGCTGCGCGACCAAACGCTGCGCGCACATCTTTCCGCGCGCTACGCGGCCGAGATCCTGCCGCAAACGGGAATGCTCAAGCTGCGCGCCTTTCGCTTGTCCTTCCGCCTGCTCAAGCTGGGAGCGATCTTCTCGATCCTCTTTCCCATCTACCTCCGCTCCGCCTATTCGGATGGGCAGGAGGGATTGGATCTGGAGCAGGTCATCAGCCGCGGCCTGGAGTCGCAGTGCTACGAGCTTCTCCCGGGGCTTCTTTGCGCGATCCTGATCCCGCTTGGCGTGCTTTCCCTGGGAAGGCTTTTGCCCAATAAGCGAGGCTTTCTCGCCTTTTCCGTTCTCCCCATTTGCCATTCGGCGGCACAGCTTTTCGTGAACGCGGCGTATATGTCGCGCTTTACCCTGAAGGACGCCCTCTATCTGCCCGAGGCGTACGACGCCTTCTTCCTCTTGCGCATTCTGCGCTTGGCGGAGATCGCTTCGATCCTTGCGCTGCTGCTGTGGCTGCTCTTGCTTTTGCGCCGCCTGCTTCTGGCGCACACGGCAGTCGTTTACGAGGGGCAGGACGCCCGCGCGCTTTCGGATCGCGCGACCGCGGCCCTGCACGGACGTCTGCAAAAAAAGCTGATCGCTTCGGGGATCCTCTTCCTTCTTGCGGCAATTGCCGCCGCGGCCTTTGCCTGGCTGCAGCTGGAATACTCGGACCTTTGGATGCTCGCCTCCCTCGTCGGTGCGGTGGCGGTCGGTGTCTTTTCCTCCTTCTTGCAGGAGCTGCAGGAGGAGGTCACGGCGACCTACGCGCGTGAGGGCGTGTATAAGGCAGAGCCCTGATGCACATACTATCCTCGTCATTCCCAAGGGATGATCAAAATTTGCAGGAAGCGAGGAGCAAAGGATGAACCGAAATCCCGATCTCTTCCCCCGTCAGGACAAAAAGCAGGACAACGCGTCTGCCAAGAACGAGGGAAAGAACCAGAGCAACAACCAGTACAACAATCAGTACAACAATCAGAACAACCAAAACGGCAATCAGAACAGCAACCAGTATAACAACCAGACCAGCCAGAACAATCAGAGCAACAACCGCGCAAACAACTCCAAGTAACGAGCATACGAAAAGCCCTCTCGGACCGAGATCCGAGAGGGCTTGTGTTTTTTTGCTTTGCTTTTCCCGCGGAAGGGATCACTCGCTGCGCAGAGCCTCCACGGGGTTGCGCTTTGCGGCAACGCCCGAGGGGAAGAGACCTGCGATGAAGGTGAGCAGCATGCTGATCAGCACCAGAATGATCGCGCCGCCCACGGGAAGCGCGGCCTTGAGGTTGGCGATCTGCGTGAAGTGGAAGAGGATCACGTTGATGATCGCGTTGAAGAAGAGCGTGCCGAGAATACCGATCATACCTGCCACAAAGCCCACGATGATGGTCTCTGCGTTGAAGACGCGGCCAACGTCTCTCTTGGATGCACCGATCGCACGGAGAATACCGATCTCCTTGGTGCGCTCCAGGACCGAGATATAGGTGATGATACCGATCATGATGGAGGAGACCACGAGGGAGATGGCCACAAAGGCGATCAGCACGTAGGTGATGGCGTTGATGATGATGGTAACGGAGGACATCATCAGTCCGATGACGTCGGTGTAGCGGAGGCGATCCTCCTCGGAGGCGTTCTCGTTGTAGTTGGAAATGAACTCCTCGATGCGATCCTTGGACTCAAAGTCCACGGCATAGAAATGAATGGCTGCGGGGGTTGCCTTTTCGGCGTCGCCCAGCTCCTCAAGCACGCGATCGTAGGTGGCGTCGGTCTGGGGAGCGAGGCTGTAGAGCATCTCCTCCATCTCGACGAACTGATCGTCGGGAATGAAGCCGCCCTGCAGGAGCAGCGTGAAGCTCTCCTCGGTGATGGTCAGGGTCTTGATGCGCGCGGTCATTTCCGTGTAGATGGCCTGCATCACGTCCTCGCCGCAAAGCTCGATCAGACCGGGGATCGCGGGAATGGCGGGCATGGTTTCTGTTGCGTCGGTTGCGGGCATACCCACAAGGGCGAGCATGATCTGCTCGGTGGAGAGAACGGGGAGGAGCTTGACCAGGTTATCGGCCGTGACGGTGATGCCGCCCGTGGTCTGGCTGAGCAGAGACATAACGGGCATGAGCGAAAAGCCCGTGGGATCCTTCTGCTTTATGGCGTTGATCATGGTGGAAAGCAGCTCCACGCGGTATTCGCCCGGCATGATGGAGAAGAAGCCCAGGAAGGATTCGCGGCTGTTGACCACCAGCTGATCGGCAAACTCGGGGTTGTCAAGGATCTGCTGGGTCATATAGGCGTAGAGCTGCTCCATGGTGGCGTCGTCCACCTTTTCGATCAGCTCGTGAATGTTCTCACGGGTGTAGGGGGTGCGCTTGAACTCAAGGCCTGTCAGGACGTTGTGCGTGGGGGTGGATTTTTGCTGATTGAGGATCGCGCTCTCGGCGTTCTGGTCCAGGATATACTCGGTCAGCTCCTTGGTGTAGCCGATCGCGCCCGAGATCGAGGTCGCGGTTGCGCCCTCACGGGGACGGACGATGCCCGAGATCACAAGGCGCGTGCCCTTCTCGGTAACGAAGGATTCCTGATCGAAGACGCCGTTGCGCATATCCTGCCAGATGGGATACTCCACACCGTCCACGGTGTAGGTAGCGCCCTTACGCACCTCGTAGAAGTCGGAGGTGTTGAGCAGGAGGAATTCCATGCCGAGGAAGTCCTCAAGGTTATAGGGCTCGATGGGCGTGGTGTCGTAGGTGCCGTCGGTCATCAGATCGTTCATGATGTCCTCAAGCTCGCTCTGGTCCAGAACGCCCAGCATATAGAGGGTCATCTTGCTGATGCGATTGTTCTGTCCCAGCACCAGCACCACCTCGTTTTCATTGGTCGGCCAGTGGCTGCCCTCACCGATCAGCTCGTACTGCTGATCCAAAAGGGTATCGTTGTCGATCATCTCGGAGAAGACGTTGAAGCCCATGCTTCCCATGGTGGACATCATCTCGCCGATGCCGGCGAAGGCGGAGCCCATGTTTTGGAAGATGGTGGTGGGGCTGACCTGCGTCTTTCCGTCGGCGGAGAAGATCTGCAGATCAAAGTCGTAGGTGTACTGCACGGCGCTCAGCGCGTCCGAAAGCTCGTCGTAGTGGGCGTCCAGATAGGCTTTGAAGGCCGTGAGGTTGTTCTTGGTGGTGGCGCTCATGGCCGAGACCATGCTGCCCAGGGAATCGTCCACGTAGACCTTGTTCGGATCGACCTCGTCGCCAAGCGATTCGCTGACCTGCGTCATCGCGGCGAGCATGGCACTCATGTCCTGCGTTTCACCCTCAATGGTGAGGGGATAGGTGGAGAGCGTGTCGCGCTGGACGTCGTTGATGAAGCTGTTTACACCGGTGGAGACCGAAAGGATCAGGGCGATGCCCATGATGCCGATGGAGCCGGCAAAGGAGGTCATCAGCGTGCGCGCCTTCTTGGTGAGCAGGTTGTTCATCGAGAGGGAGAGCGCGGTGAAGAAGGACATCGAGCGCTTTTTGCGGCGTCCTTCCGTCTTTTTGACGGGGGACACGCCCGAGCCGCCCAGCTGATTCTTCTTTACGTCCTCCGGCTGAATGGAGAAGGGGTTGCGGCGCTTTTTGGCAGGCGCATTCTCGGGTGCCTCCTGCTTCTTCTTGCGCTCCTCCTCGCTCGGCGTATAGGGGCGGCTGTCGCCCACGATGCGTCCGTCAAGCAGACGGATGATGCGGGAGGAATAGCGATTGGCAAGCTCGGGGTTGTGGGTGACCATGATGACCAGCTTTGTGCGTGAGATCTCGTGCAGAAGCTGCATGATCTGCACGCTGGTCTGCGTGTCGAGTGCGCCGGTCGGCTCATCGGCCAGAAGGATCTCGGGATCGTTGACCAGGGCACGAGCGATGGCTACGCGCTGCATCTGACCGCCCGACATCTGGTTGGGACGCTTCTTGAGCTGATCGCCAAGGCCTACCTCCTGCAGAGCCTTGACGGCGCGAGCGCGTCTCTCCTTCTTGGAGATACCCGAAAGGGTAAGCGCCAGCTCGACGTTTGCGAGAACCGTCTGGTGCGGAATGAGATTGTAGCTCTGGAAGACAAAGCCGATCGAATGGTTGCGGTAGGTGTCCCAATCGGCGTCGCGGTACTGCTTGGTGGAGACGCCGTTGATGATCAGGTCGCCGCTGGTGTACTGATCCAAGCCTCCGATGATGTTGAGCAGAGTTGTCTTTCCGCAGCCCGAGGGGCCGAGAATGGAGACGAATTCGCTTTGGCGGAATTCGATGGAGACGCCGTCAAGGGCGCGGACGTCCGCGCCGGATGAGGCGTAGGTTTTGGTGATGCTTTTAAGCGCGAGCAAGTTTGTGTTCCTCCGGTTTTGATTTGGATTGAGGGTGCGGCTTCCGCTTTTTGCGGAAAAGATGAGGTATTATAGCAGAAAATTATAAATTGAGTTTTAAGTTTACATTTGCATTTGATGAAAGCTTGCGTTTTTTCGTCAGGACTCAAACTGGCTGTTGTAAAGGGTGGCGTAGAAGCCTTTTTTGGCAAGGAGCGTGCGGTGGTCGCCCTGCTCGATGACCTTTCCGTCCTTCATCACCAGAATGACGTCTGCCGATTCAATGGTGGAGAGGCGGTGCGCCACGATAAAGGAGGTGCGTCCCTGCATCATTCGGGCAAAGGCGTTCTGGATCTTCAGCTCCATGCGCGTGTCGATGGAGGAGGTGGCCTCGTCCAGGATCAGCATGGGGGGAAGGGCAAGCATCACGCGGGTGATGCAGAGCAGCTGCTTTTGTCCCTGCGAGAGCGAGCCTCCGCCCTCACCAAGGAGCGTGTCGTAGCCGTTTGGGAGACGCTTGATGAAGGAATGCGCGTGCGATGCCTTGGCGGCGGCGAGCATTTCCTCCTCGGTGGCGTCGGGACGCGCCATGCAGATGTTCTCGCGCACCGTTGCGGCGCGGAGCCAGGTGTCCTGCAGGACCATGCCGAAGGAGGCACGCAGGGAGGCACGCGTGGCGTCGCGCAGGTCGCAGCTCTCCACGCGGATGCTGCCGTCGTTCACGTCATAGAAGCGCATCAGGAGATTGATCAGGGTGGTCTTTCCGCAGCCCGTCGGGCCAACGATGGCCACGCGCTGTCCGGGGGAGACCTTGAGCGAGAGATCGCGGATCAGATCCTGCTCGGGAGTGTAGGAGAAGGCCACGCCGTCAAGCTCCACGTGTCCCTCGACCGCGGAAAGAACGGTGGCGTCGGGGGCGTCGGGGGTAAGCTCGGGCTCGTCCAGGAGCGCGAAAACGCGGGAGGCACAGGCCAGCGCGTTCTGCAGCTCGGCCAGCACGCCCGAGATCTCGTTGAAGGGCTTGGTATATTGGTTGGCGTAGGACAAAAACTTGGAGAGTCCGCCCACCGTCATGCTTCCGCCGCCGATGCAGAGCAGTGCGCCGACCAGCGCGACGCCCGCATAGACGAGGTTGTTGACGAATCGGGTGCAGGGGTTGGTGAGCGAGGAGAAGAAGGTCGCACGCAGGGCGCATTTTCCGAGGCGCTCGTTCAGCTCGTCAAACTCGGCCTGCGCCTCGTCCTCGTGACCGAAGGCCAGGACCGTCTTGTGCTGACCGACGTATTCGTCGATCATGGCGGTCTGCTCGGCGCGGGTCGCGGATTGCAGGCGGAAAAGGGAATAGGTCCGCTTGGCGATAAAGGCGGCCACGAAGAGCGAGAGGGGGGTGACGAGGATCACGACCAGGGCAACGCCCGGATGGAGCAGGAGCATAATGACGAGCGTGCCGAGAATGGTCAGCGCTCCCGTGAAGAACTGGGAGAAGCCGAGCAGCAGACCGTCGGTCAGCTGATCTACGTCGTTCATCATGCGGCTGACCGTGTCGCCCACTGCGTGGCTGTCCAGGTAGGAGAGGGGAAGCCGTTGGAGCTTTTCAAAGGTCTGCCGACGGAGCTTATGCACCATGGCGTAGGTGATGCGGTTGTTGAGCACGTTCATCAGCCATTGGCAGAGCGCGCAGAGCAGAGCGCAAGCGCCGATCTGCAAAGCGATGGCGAGAACGCCGTCCAGATCCACTAAAGCCCGATCGATGATCAGGTCAATGGCGTCTCCCGTAAGGAGCGGGATATAGAGGGTGAGCAGAACGCTTCCCAGCGCAAACAGGAGCGAGAAGAACAGGGATACGCGATGCCGTCCCAGCTCGCGCAGAACGCGGGCGGCGGTCCGCTTGTCAAAGCCGAGCTTCTTTTTCGGTGCTTTCATGCCTTCTCCACCTCCCGTCCGTATTGCGATTCGTGGATCTCACGGTAGACCTCGCAGGTGGCGAGAAGCTCGTCGTGCGTGCCGATCCCTACGCATTCGCCGTCCTCAAGGACCAGGATTTTGTCCGCGTGGCGAATGGAGGAGGTGCGCTGCGAGATGAGCAGAACGGTAGGGGACTTTGGAAGCGTGCGCAGGGCGTGCCGCAGAGCGGCGTCGGTGGCGTAGTCCAGCGCGGAGGAGCTGTCGTCCAGAATGAGAATGGGTGCCCGACGGACGAGAGCGCGTGCGATGGTCAGACGCTGGCGCTGACCGCCCGAAAGGTTCTTGCCGTTTTGGGAGACGGGGGCGTCAAGTCCGCCCTCCTTTTCCTCGACAAAATCCTTGGCCTGTGCGCGCTCAAGCGCCTCCCAAAGCTCCTCGTCGGTGGCCTTTTGGTTGCCCCAAAGCAGATTGGAGCGGACCGTGCCCGAAAAGAGGGTGGCCTTTTGGGGAACGATGGCGATGCGGTCGCGCAGGTCGGGGAGGGAATAGGCGCGCACGTCCTGTCCGAGAACGAGGACCTCTCCCTCTGCGGGATCGTAGAAGCGGGGAATGAGGTTGGCCAGGGTGCTTTTTCCCGAGCCCGTTGAGCCGATGATGCCCACCGTCTCGCCGCGGCGCGCGGAAAAGGTAATGCCCGAAAGCGAGGGCTCGCTGCTTCCCGCGTAGCGCATGGAAACGTTGCGGAAGGAAAGCACCTCGTCGCTCCCGTCCTCGGGCGTCTCTCCCTTTTCGGGAGCGGACATACGGATGGGGGCGTCCAGGACGTCGCTGATGCGGTGTGCCGAGGCCAGCGCCTTGTTGACGGTAAAGACGGTGTTGGCCAGCTTGATCAGCTCCACGAGGATCTGTGCCATATAGTTGGTCAGGGCAACCACGTCACCCTGGGTCATGCCTCCCTCGTAGACTCTGTGCGCACCGCTCTGCAGGATCAGGATCACGCCGAGGTTCACGAGAACGAGGGTCAGAGGGTTCATCAGCGCGGAGATGCGGCCCACGCGGTTCTGCATGCGGTTGTGCGCGTCGTTCGCCTCGCCAAAGCGGGTGATCTCCTCGTCCTCCTTGCGGAAGGCGCGAAGCACGCGCGCACCGGTCAGATTCTCACGGGTGAGTGCGGTGACGCGGTCGAGATTGCTCTGCACGCCGCGGTAGAGCGGAATGCTCTTGAGCATGATCGAAAAGATGACCACGGCCAGCAGGGGAATGATCAGAAGAAAGATCCACGCACTTCCCGGATGTACGGCAAGCGCCATCACGAGCGCGCCCAGAACGATGATGGGGGAGCGCAAAAGCAGGCGCAGGGTCAGATTGACGCCCGACTGCACCTGGTTTACGTCCGCGGTCATGCGCGTAATGAGCGTGGCCGTGCCGATGCGATCGGTGTCGGTATAGGAAAAACGTTGAATGTGGGCAAAGAGATCGCGGCGCAGATGCGTGCTGAATCCCACGGCGGCGCGTGCCGCGTAATACTGTGCCACCAGCGAGCAGGCAAGTCCCACGAGCGCAAAGCCCACGAGGACAAGACACATGAACAGCACGTAGGGCTTGTCCGCGTTGGCGATGCCAACGTCGATGATCCGCTTCACCACCAACGGAACGAGCAGATCAAAGATCGCCTCCAGGAGCTTGAAGAGCGGGCTGATCACCGTTTCCTTTCGGTAGGGGCGGAGATACTTGAGCAGCTTTTTCATATCAGCGAAGCATTCCTTTCCGAATTGCAGATAAAATCGTCTTAACCTTATTATTATACCCTAATTTTTTCTTCATTCATAGTTTTATTGCATGAATAAATTGTGAACGATTTTGAAACAAATCGCAAAAAAAGAGGGACGTCTCAAGAAAAGAGCTTGAGACGTCCCTTGGGGGATCACGTGCGCTTGCGCGTTTGGCGGCGCTTTGGGCGAGGACGCAGGAAAAAGGCACCCCCCACCGAAAGCAGCAAAAGCGCGGCGTGCAAAAGGCAGGAGACGAGCGAGGAATAGCCCGAGGCCTCGGAGCGGAAGAGCAGGGAGAGGGGGAGCATCAGCAAAAGCAGCCCTGCACCGTTTCCCAGTCCGCAGAGAAGTGCCCCCGTGCGATGAATGCGCACGGCGATCCCACCGCCAAAAAAAGCGGTAACGGCGGCGAGCAGAAGTCCTGCCGCGGGAATGCGCGCGAGAGGGTCCTCGATAAAGGAGAGCGCGAGTGCGACGAGCAGAAGCAGGAGCGCACCAAGCCCCACCGTCAGCAAAAGCGCCTTCAGGCTGTCCTGCAAAAAGCGGCGAGGGGTCTCCTCCTTTTTTGGGGAGGGGGTGCGTTTTTTGCCTGCCTTGACGGATGCGCGTGTTGAGCGTTGCATAAAAAACCTCCGTGTGAAAGAATTGCCGATACAATCTATTCACACGGAGCTCTTTTTATGCGTAGGGCAGGATCAGTCTGCGTCCTCGGCCTTGACGTCCACGCGGCTGATGGCGCTCTTGAGAATGCGGATACGGGTGAGATCGCGGGAGGTCTCGATCACGCAGGTCTCCTCCTTGATGCTGACCACCTTACCGATGATGCCGCCGATGGTGGTGACCTCATCGCCAACGGTGAGGTTGTTGCGCATGGCGTTGATCTCCTTCTCCTGCTTCTTCTGGGGACGAATGGCAAAGAAATAGAAGGCCACGAACACGACGGCCATCAGGAGCAGCGTGCCAAGACCCATCAGATCTCCGCCTCCGCCGTTGGTGGCGGCTTCCAGAGCGAATACGTTAAACATAGGTAATTTCCTCCAATACTTGCATAGATGCTACCATTATACCCCCTTTTCGGGGAATATGCAAGAGTGTATTTGTAAATATTTTCCGCAGAATGCGGATTTTTCCCCGATTTTCAGAAAAAAGCTGCGCGGATCAGACAAAAACGCGCGGAGAACTTGCATTTTTGCCGCGGATATGCTATACTATAAGCAAGGAATGCTTGCGCATCGGCGTGTCCGTGTGCAGAAAGGAACGTATGAAAAGGAAAGAGTATCTGGAGTGCGGAAGGGTGATCAATATTCACGGCTTCCGCGGAACCGTCAAGCTGGAGTCCTGGTGCGATTCCCCCGAGATCCTGGCAGGGCTCTCTACGGTGTGGGTCGCTCGGAAAGAGGGCTATGCCCCTATTCGCGTCAAGAGCGCGTCGGTCTTTCGTCAGTTCGTTCTGATGGATCTTGAGGGCGTGGACTCGGAGGAAAAGGCCAACGCCATGCGCGAGACCGTGCTTTTCGCGGCACGCGAGGACCTCCCCTTGGAGGAGGGCGACCACTTTATTGCGGATCTGATCGGGCTTGAGGTGCGTGACGCGGACAGCGGAGAGCGTCTTGGCGAGCTTTGCGACGTCAACACCCGAGGCGCGCGCGATCTCTACGTCGTCCGTACCGCAACGGGGGACTATATGGTTCCCGCCGTGCCCGAATTCGTGGTGCGGATTACGGAGGACGCCGTTTACATCCGCCCGATCCCTGGACTTCTGGACGGAGGAGCGGAGAACGTATGATGCGCTTTGATATTATGACTCTGTTTCCCGATCTTGTCGGGACGGTGCTTGGCGAGAGCATCATCGGACGCGCCCAAAAGAGCGGCGCGATCTGCGTGCGGACGCACAACATCCGCGACTATTCCGAGGATAAGCACCGCCGCGTGGACGATACGCCCTACGGCGGCGGCAAGGGAATGCTGATGATGGCCCCCCCCATCTACAATTGCTATACGGCGATCCTTGAGGAGCAGGCGCGCGAGGAATTTTCGCCCAAGGCAAGGCGCGTGATCTATCTTTCCCCCACGGGCAAGGTTTTCACGCAGACGCGGGCGGCAGAGCTGGCGCGGGACTACGACAATCTGATCCTGCTTTGCGGACACTACGAGGGCGTGGATCGGCGCATCGTGGACGAGATCGTGGACGAGGAGATCTCCATCGGCGATTTCGTCTTGACGGGCGGCGAGATCCCTGCCTGCATTCTGACCGACTGCGTGGCACGTCTTGTGGACGGCGTGCTTTCGGATGCCGAGTGCTACGAGAAGGAGAGCATCTCCTCGGGGCTTTTGGAGTATCCGCAGTATACGCGGCCGTATGAGTTTCACGGCGTAAAGGTGCCCGACGTGCTGATCTCAGGACACCACGCCAACATTGACCGCTGGCGCGAGGAGCAAGCACTGGAGATGACCGAGCGGCTTCGCCCCGATCTGCTTGCCGAGCAGGAAATGGACGAATAAAAAAGAACAGACCCCTACATAATTCCGCGGAGCGGGAGGACGTGGGGGTCTTTTTTTGCGCAAAAAAGGACACGCGGTACCCTCCTTGGCGGAGAAGGGAGGTGCGCTATGCAAAAAGGCAGTCGGATCACGGAATGGGCGGAGGAGCTTTCCGAGCGGGTTTCGCGCGCGGTGGGGGAGAGCCGGCTTCTTTCTTGGCTTTCCTCCGCTGGGCCGAGGCTCACGCGCGCCTTTTTGACGGGGCGCTTTGCCAAACGCTTCAGCGAGGACCGTCTGCTCGGCCGTCTTGCCCGACGCCCGAGCCGCAGAAGCCTTACCGAGAGAGGGCTTTCGCGGCTTTGGCGAGGCCTCGGTGCGGCATCGGCATCGACCTACGGGGCGTTTTTTGCGCTCTACGGAGCCACTTCGGCGATCCTGCTTGCGCGGGGAGAGGGGGCAGGGGTGTCCTTTGGTCTCTTGCTCTCGCTTTCGCTGGTCGCCGCCGCTCTGCCCCTCCTCTCCTCGCACTCCCCGATGGGGGTGCTGATCGGCGAGAGCGCCGCAGGAGAAGCCCTCCTGCGCTTTTGCGCTCTGCCCGAGACGGGGCCTTCGGCCGACGGACAAAAAACGGAGACGCGTCCTTCATGGCTTGCCCTCCTTTTGGGGATCGCGTGCGGCGCGCTTTCCCGCCTGCACCCTTGGGGAGTGCCTTTTGCACTGGCGCTCCTTCTTCTACTCGCCCTTTTGCTTCGCGTGCCCGAGCTGCTGCTCCTTATCCTTACGGCAATTCTCCCGTTTCTCGGCTTTTTTGCGCACCCCACCTATCTTTTGCTGGGGCTTACACTCCTTCTGGAGGTCGCCTTTCTGGGGAAATACCGCCGCGGCAGACGCACACTTCCCATGGGGTATCTGCAGTTGCTGGTCCTGCTTTTTGCCCTGTTGCTTCTGCTTGGCGGAGGGATCGGGTACGGAGGACAGGAAACGCTTGCCTGCGGAATGGCGCGCGCCGTGCTGACGCTTGCCTTCTTTCCCGCGCTCTCGCTGTTTTCCGGTCCGCTCTGGCGTAGACGCATCACGCGCGGAATGCAGATCTCCGCAGGCCTCCTTTCGTTGATCGGGATCTTGCAGTATTTTTTCACCGAGATGGAGCTTCGCTGGCTGGATGCGGACCGCTTTTCGGCACTTTTAGGACGGGTGTCGGTCTCCTTTGGCAATCCCAATCTTCTGGCGGCCTATCTGCTGCTCGTCCTGCCCCTTTCTCTTGGAGACGCCACCGATCGCGAGGAGGGACGGGGCAGGCGCGTGCTGTCAACGCTTTTGCTCTGCCTTGAGGGGCTTTGCCTGATCCTGACCTGGTCGCGTGGCGCGTGGCTTGGTGCGATCGCGGCGATCCTTGCCTATCTTTTGCTTGCGCGGACGCGGACGCGTGCCGCCCTTTTGCTTGGCGCTCTCCCAACGGCGCTTCTGCTTCCCGCCCTGCCAAGGAGCGTGCTTTTGCGCTTTGGGAGCATTGGCTCGCTTGCCGATTCCTCCACGCGCTACCGCATATATACCTGGAGGGGTACGTTGCGAATGCTTTTGGCGCATCCCTTTGGGATCGGTACGGGGGAGGCGGCTTTTCGCGCGGTCTATCCGCGCTATGCCGTCAGCGGAACCGAATCCGTGATGCACGCGCACCACGTGCTTCTTGACGTTGCGGTCTCGCTGGGACTGCCGGGGCTTTTGCTCCTGCTCCTCTTGCTCCTCGTCTGGGGGCTGTTCGTCCTGCACGGCTGTGCCACGCTGTCGGGCAGGGCACGGGTGGAGCTTCTTGCGCCCTCGGTCGGGCTTTTCGGCTTCCTCGTGATGGGCTGCTTTGACGACCCGTGGTATCATTTCGGCGTATTTGCCGCATTCTGGATCCTGCTCGCCCTGTCGGTCTCCGCCTGCGGCGAGGGCGATCCGAGGGAAGGAGAAACGAGCTATGCGGAAATGGAGACGTAAGGCGCGCACGGAGGGACCGTGGATCACGTGGGTGGATCTTTTGCTTCTTGCCGCCGCCCTTGCCGTGATCGGAGGGAGCTTGCTTCCGCTCTTGCGCGGAGAGGCGCTTTTGGCCGCCGAGGAGCCGATCCGCTACGAGATGCGCGTGTGCGGTGTGCGGCGCGAGCTGCTTGGCGTGGGGGCGTTTCCCAAGGCAGGGGATCGCGTGACCACGGCAAACGGCGCGACCGAGCTTGGACGGGTGCTTTCGGTGGAGACCGAGCCCCATGTGGTGGCGGTACCCGGGGGCGGGATCGCGGAGCGCGAGGAGCTTTTGGATCTGCGCGTGACGGTGGCCGCCCTTGCAAAAAAGCGCGAGGGGGACGGCTGGCGAACGGGAGACGTGCGCATCGCCGCAGGAATGCGCGGAGACTTCCGCGTCGGCGCGTATCTTGCCGAGCGCGCGACGCTGCTTTCGGTTTGGGGGGTGGAGGAATGAGGACGCGCTCACGCAAGGGAAATCTCCTGGATCTTTCGCTGATCCTTTTGCTCGTCCTTTGCCTTCTGGGCGTTGGTCTGCGCTGGCGTATGCAGAGAAGGGGAGAGGGCGAGACCGAGCAGATCCCCTGCCGCGTCACGGTTCTGCTGGAGCGTCTTCCTGCAGAGTGGCCTCGGTGCGTGGAGATCGGGGAGAGGCTGTATTTTGCGGACGGCACGCGCTTTGGCGAGCTGCTCTCGCTGACCGTCCTGCCTGCAGAGCAGCCCTTGACCGTCGGGGACGCGGAGGCGCACGTGCCTTGGAGAGCGGATCGCCTTTGCAGCGTTCGCGCCGAGCTTTTGGTCATGGGCACGTGGCAGGAGGGCGTCCTGCTTCGCGAGGGGGCGTACGCCCTGCCGCTTGGCAGCCGCCTGACCCTCTATTCCTCGCGTGCCGAGTGGCAGCTGCTGGTGCTTTTCGCCGAGCCGCTTAGCGGGGAGGGGGAGGCGTCTTCCTCCACAGCCCCCTTAAATGGGTGAATTTATGGATAAAATGCACGAAAAATCATGCCGCGCATTGTCAAAATACGCCATAATTGACTATTGATTTTCCCAATTGATTTTGGTATACTATATATGGTAAGTAGTATAACCCGAACTTTCCTTCGGGGAAATCGTTAAGAAAATGGAGCGAAATTTGGTATGATTTCACGCGATGTCACGATCGTTAACGCCAGCGGCCTGCACGCAAGACCTGCAACCTTCTTCATTCAGAAGGCAAATGCGTATAAGTGCTCGATCTGGATCGAAAAAGAGGATCGAAAGGTCAATGCCAAGAGCCTTTTGGGCGTCCTTTCCATGGGGATCGCCAAGGGAATGACTGTCACTCTGCTTGCCGACGGGCAGGATGAGGACGCTGCGATCGCCGGCCTTTGCGAGCTGATCGACAGTGGATTTTCTGAAATCTAACAATCGGATAAAGAGTATGGCGGTGTGTATCTGCGGACAAGGTTTGGTTCGGGGCGCACCGCTATTTCTTTCCGTCAGAAGCACCCGCGCGGTGGGAAAGGAGAGCGAATGGCAGAGAAACGGCTGACCCGTGAGGCCCTTTTGGAGAAGGCCAACACGCTTCCGCTTTGCGCGGGGGTCTACGTGATGCGCGACCGACAGGGGCGCGTGATCTACGTGGGCAAGTCGCGCAAGCTCAAGAACCGCGTGTCGCAGTACTTCCAGAACGGCGAAAAGAACCTCAAAACGGCGCGCATGGTGGCGCAGGTCGGGGATTTTGACTACTATCTCTGCGACAACGAGATGGAGGCGCTGACGCTGGAGAATACGCTGATCAAGCAGTACACGCCGAAATACAACATTCGCCTTAAGGACGCCAAGTCCTATCCCTATATCCGCCTCTCGGAGGGCGAGTATCCGCGCCTGCAGATGACCCGTCAGCGAGAGAAGGGGAAGGGGCGCTATTTCGGCCCTTATTCGGGAACCTCCACGGCCTATGCGCTGATCGAATGGATCAACCGCAGTCTGCGCCTGCCCACCTGCTCACGCGTCTTTCCGCGCGATATTGGCAAGGGGCGTCCCTGCATCTACTACCAGATGGGGCGGTGCATGGGCGTTTGCACGGGGGGCGTTTCTCCCGAGGAATACGCCGCCTCGGTCCGTCACGCCGTCGATATTCTTGGCGGCAAGGGGACGCACGTGCGGCGCACGCTTGAGGAGGAGATGCTCCGCCTTGCGGAGGAGGAGCGCTACGAGGCGGCCGCGCGCTGCCGCGATACCATTCGCGCACTTGACGCAGTGGGAGAAAAGCAAAAGGTGGTGGCCGACGCCTCCGCCGAGCAGGACGTGATCGGGCTTTACAGCGACGAGCTTTGCTCCTGCGTGTCCGTCTTTTACGTCCGCTCGGGCGTGCTTCAGGACAAGGCCGAGTTCCTCTTTGGAGCGGAAAGCCTGCTGGATCCCGAGGATCTGAGCGCGTTTTTGTGCGAGCATTACCGCTTGCGCGAGTATATTCCGCCAAAGATCCTGCTTTCGGTTCCCCTCGATGCGGAGGAGACCGAGCTGCTCTCGCGCTATCTGAGCGAGCTTGCGGGGCATCGGGTCACGGTGCGCGTTCCCGAGAGGGGAACGCTGCGCACGCTTTGCGAGATGGTGGACAAGAATGCCGCCGAGCAGGCCAAGCGCTACAAGATCAACACCGAGCGCACCGAGGGAACGCTTGCACGCCTTTCGGAGCTTCTGGGGCTTGAGACCTATCCCGTGCGGATCGAGGCTTATGATATTTCCAATCTCGGCAAGGAGCATCTCACGGCGGGCATGATCGTCTGCCGCGAGGGAAAATTCTCCAAGGCCGACTACCGCAGCTTCTCCATTCGCTCGGTGGTGGACGGAACCGACGACTACGCCTCCATGCGCGAGGCGCTCTGCCGCAGAATGGAGCATCTGCAGGATAGCGAGGGCTCCTTTGCCGAGCTTCCCGACCTGATCCTTCTGGACGGAGGACGCGGACACGTGGCCACCGTCAGAGAGGTGCTTGCCGAGAGAGGGATCTCGGTGCCCGTCTTTGGCATGGTCAAGGACGATTTTCACAAGACGCGTGCGCTCTGCACCGACCGCGAGGAGATCGCGATCGCCAGAGAGCATGAGGTCTACTCGCTGATCTATCGGATCCAGGAGGAGGTCCACCGCTTTACGGTCAGCCGTATGGAGAACGCCAAGCGGCGCACGGTCAAGACCTCGGCACTGACCAAGATCCGCGGCATCGGTGACGCCAAGGCGAAAAAGCTGCTTCGCGCCTTTGGCGGAATGGCCGGCGTCAAGCGCGCCACCGAGCAGGAGCTTTCGGCCGTCCCTGGCATCAGCCGAAGCGATGCACACGAGATCCGCCTGTATTTTGACGAAGGCAAGAAATAACCAAGAAAGAACGAGAAGGGGGAGATAGGGTATGATGCGTATCATTACCGGAAAAGCGCGCGGCGTAAGGCTTGCCACGCTTGCGGGCGAGGCCACGCGGCCAACCTCGGAGCGCGCCAAGGAGGCGATCTTTTCCATGCTGCACCTTTCGGTTCAGGGCGCGCGTGTGCTGGATCTCTTTGCGGGATCGGGGCAGATGGCGCTCGAGGCACTCAGCCGCGGAGCGGCGTACGCTCTGCTTTGCGACTTCTCTCGGGAGGCGATGGCGGTGATCCGCTCCAATCTGGAAAAGACCCGTCTTTCCCCAATGGCCGAGGTGCTTTGCCTGGACCACGCCGCCTGTCTGCAACGGATACGGCCCGACGAGCGATTTGACCTGGTCTTTTTGGATCCCCCGTACGCCAAGGGGCTGATCCCCGATGCTCTGCGTCGCCTTACGGAGCGCGGTCTTCTTGCCGAGAACGCCACGCTGGTCTGCGAGAGCGCAGATTTTGACGACGTGCTTTCGGGAGACGGTGCGCTTGCCTCGCGCTTCACGGTCCTGAAGCAGGTGCGCTACGGCATCGCCTGCGTCACGCTGCTCCGCTATGACGGAGAGGGAGGTGCCGCATGAGCCTGGCGATCCTTCCGGGAAGCTTTGATCCCATGACGCTCGGTCATCGCGCGCTGGCCAAAGAGGTGGCAGAGCAATACGACGAGGTCGTGGTGGCCGTGATGATCAACCGCGACAAGACCTATCTGTTCCCGCTCGAGGAGCGCGTCCGCCTTGCCGAGCTGACGCTTAAGGGGATCCCCAACGTTCGCGTGATCGCAGACGAGGGAATGCTGATCGATCTGTTTGACCGCCTTGGTGCCGACGCCGTCTGCAAGGGCTGGCGAAACGGGGAGGATCTGGCCTACGAGGAGAGCATGGCCGAGTGGAACCGCGCGCACAATCCGCGCTTTGTCACGAGGCTCTTTCCCGCAAAGGAAGCGTGGGAGGACTGCAGCTCGACGCGCGTGCGGGAGCTTTTGCAGACGGGGGGCGACCTTTCCTCTCTTCTTGCTCCCGATGCATATTCCTATCTCAAGGAGAAACAATACGTATAAAGGAGGACACGGGTATGCGACTTCCCAAATCCAACCGTTCTTTGCTTTGGCAAACGCTCGTCTTCGCCCTTTTCGGCGTGGGCGTGGGTGTGCTTCTGATCGCGCTTCCTGCCGATCTTCTTCTGCGCCTGGCCTTTGTGATCGTGGGCGCGCTGACCGTCCTTACGCAGATCCCAGGCGTTCTTTCGGGGCTTTTGCATTTCTCCGAGCGCGGAGGAAAGCTCTTGCTCTTTTCCTCGCTGATCTCGACCGCGCTTGGCCTTGTGATGCTCTTTTATCCTTCCGCGCTTTTGTCGGTCCTGCTCGGCGTGTATCTGATCGTCCTGCCCCTGATCCTGGTTCTGACCGACGGGGATAAGCGCACGCGTCTGCAAAAGGAGCTGCCCCGCATGATCCTTGGCGTGGTTCTGGTGCTGATCGGCCCTGCCGCGATTTTGGATCTGCTCTTTGACGTAGCGGGCTGGGTGATCCTCGTGCTGACGCTGGTCTATACCGCTGTTACGCTGCTTGCCGCAAGACGCCGCACCGAGCGCGCACACGTCACGGGGAACCGCATTTTTGCGGACACCGACGGGGACGGAAGCATTGACACGGTGTACCTTGATACGACGGGGGACGGCCGTGCAGATACGGCAACCCATTACAGAGAGAACGAAAAATCATGAACCGATATAAAAAATTAGCGTCCAATACCGTGATCCTCGGCATCGGGACCTTTGGCTCAAAGCTGCTGGTCTTTTTGCTGATGCCCTTTTACACGGCCATGCTCTCCACCGCGGAGTACAGCACGGCCGAGCTGATTACGAGTACGGCAAATCTGTTGATCCCCGTGGCCTGCGTGGGCATCAGCCAAGGGATCTTCCGCTTTGCGGCAGACCGAGAGAGCGACAAGGAGGCGGTCTTCTCCTCCTCCGTGGCCCTTCTGCTCGGCGGAAGCGCAGGATTTTTGCTTTTGTCGCCGCTTTTGACGCTGGCGGACTATTTTACGGGCTATACCGTCCTGATCGTGGCCTACGTGCTATCGGCCAACCTGCAGGCGGTCTGCGCGCAGTACGTCCGCGCGGTGGATCGCACGCGCCTTTTTGCCCTGCAGGGAACCTTTAATACGCTGGTCACGGTGGGGTGCAACATTCTGTTTCTGGCCGTCCTTGAGCTTGGCGTCACGGGATACGTGCTGTCGGTCATCATCGGCAATCTGCTCACCACGCTGCTCCTGATCCTCACGGCAGGGCTGTGGAGGGTCTTCCGCCCCTCGCGGATCAAAAAGGAGCTGATCCTGCAGCTGCTTCGCTTCAGCCTTCCGCTGATCCCCACCACCGTTTGCTGGCTGATCACCGATCTTTCGGACCGCTATATGGTCACCTATTTCTGGGGGGACAGCGTCAACGGCGTTTACTCGGCGGCCTACAAGCTCCCCACGGTGGTCAATCTGGTCGCGGGCATCTTCCTGCAGGCCTGGCAGTTCTCGGCGGTGGCCGAATCGGCCGACCAAAAGACCTGCTCTGCCTTTTATACCAAGGTGTTCGGCGGCTTTTTGTCGGTCATCTCGATCGGAAGCGCGGGGCTGATCCTTGGCTCGGAGCTGTTGTCCGAGCTGCTGCTCAACACGGCCTACCACGGAGCAAAGACCTATATTCCCACCCTGCTTTGTGCGGTGGCGGTGGAGGCTGCGGTCTCCTTTTTGGCCTCGGTCTATCTCGTGCGCAAAAAGAGTATGCATTCCTTCCTGACGGCCGTTCTGGGCACGGTCCTCAACGTACTGCTCAATCTGCTTCTGATCCCACGCATGGGGGCGCTCGGTGCGGCGATCGCCACGCTGGCGGCCTATTGCGCGGTCCTTGCGGTCCGCATGATCGACGTGCCCCGCATCCTGCCCTTCCGCTTGCACCTGCCAAGGCTTTTGGCAAGCCTGCTTCTGCTCTTTGCCTCGGCGGCCTTTATGACGGCGGACGGCGCGTGGCGGTATATTCCCGTGAGCCTTCTGACCTTGGCGATCACGGCGATCAACGCGCCCGACCTTCTGCGCGCGGCACGGCAGATCCTGCGCCGCGAGACAAGGGAGCCCGCTTCCGCAGATGCGGAGGAATAAGAAAACGCAAAACAAGAGACCCGTCTCGATGATCGAGACGGGTCGTTTTTTGTTTATACGGTGGGCAAAAGGGCTTGTCCCTCCTCCAGAAGGATCTCTCGCTCCGAGAAGGGAACGCGCTCGCCCTCAATGAGCTGGTAGGTCTCGTGCCCCTTTCCGGCAAGGACGAGGAAGTCTCCCTCGCGGCAGAGGCGTACGGCCTCGCGAATGGCTTGCTCGCGGTCGGGAATGGCAAAGTAGGGGGTACGCGTGCCGAGGAAGGCCGAGGAGATCTCAAAGATGATCTTCATGGGATCCTCGCGCCCGGGGTTGTCCGCGGTCAGCACGCAGAGATCGGCAAGCTCTGAGGCCGCCTCACCCAGCTGTACGCGGCGCAGCTGCGTGCGCTCGCCGACCGAGCCAAAGAGGCAGATCAGGCGGCGGGGCTTATAGGCGCGCAGGTCGGAGAGAAGACGCCGCAGGCTTTCGCCGTTGTGGGCGTAGTCCAAAATCGCGGTCGCTCCCGAGGGAAGGGGAATGCACTCGGCGCGTCCCTTGACGCTTGCCTTGCGCAGGGCGGCGCAGGCCTTCTCCAAGGGAATACCGAAGGACGCCTTGGCCGTGGCGATGGCGAGCAGGGCGTTCTCCACCTGCATCGAGCCGAGCAGGGGAAGGGCACAGAACGCCTTTTTCTTGCCTTCCCGTACGGTGAAGGAAATGCCAAGCTGACCGTCCTCCTGCCAAAGCGAGAGAGCGTCGGCATACAGGTCGGCGGAGGGATCCTCGCAGGAGCAGGAAAGCCTTTCCTGGATGGCAGAGCCCTCAAGCACCTCGGCGGCGTGGGGGGCGTCCTTGCTGTAAAGCAGACGCGAGGCGGAAAATTCGGTAAACAGTCTCCGCTTAGCGGCGATGTAATGGGCAAGATCGGGATGCTCCGTGGGGCTGATGTGGTCGGGGTAGAGGTTGGTAAAGAGGACCGAGTCAAAGCAAATGCCGTCGGCACGGTACTGCATAAGCGCCTGCGAGGAGACCTCGATCACGGCGGCCTCCATGCCTGCCTTCTGCATCTCGCGAAGCGTGCGCTGAAGGGTCATGGCGTCGGGGGTGGTGTTGGTCAGCTCGCGCTCCGTATCGCCAAACTGCACGCCGTTGGTGCCCACGTAGCCGCAGGACATGCCACTTTCCAACAGGATATGGCGCAAGAGGCACGCGGTGGTGGTCTTTCCCTTGGTACCCGTAATGCCGATCACGCGGAGCTCGCGCGAGGGATTGCGGTAGAAGGTGCAGGCCAGGTGGGCAAGCGCCTCTCTCGTGGAGGGAACGGTCAGAATGCGTGCGTCGCTCGGCAGATCGAGCGGACGCTCGGCAACAAAGATGCGGCAGCCCTTTTGGTAGGCGGTGGCGGCAAAATCGTGTCCGTCCGCGCGTGCGCCGCGAATGCAAACGAAGATCGCGTCGGCCGAGGCCTCGTCGGCACGCTCGGTGACGGTGCGAATGCCCTGCGTGGGGAGAAGTCCGCTGAGAAGAAGATCCGCTCTCATGCCTTCACCTCCTCTGCGTCCGCAGAACGCTTGGAAGCGGGCTCGTCCGCCGATCCGCCGAGAAGGGGATCGGTAAAGCCGACGGGCTCCTTGCCAAGACGGAGAAGCGTGCTAAAGGCCAGCACCTCAAGCGCGTCCAGAAAATGCTCGGGGTGGGCAAGACGGGGCTTGAGCAGGGAAAGCTCGGTGCAGCCAAGCACCAAGCGCTCACAGCCGCGCGCCAGCATGGCGGAGGCAATCCTCTCGAGTGCTTCGACGCTTGGCTCGCGGTTCTGCTTGAGCTTCTCGTAGATCAGGGAGGAAAGCGCGTCCTGCTCCTCCTTCGCGGGAAGAACGCAGGTAAGACCGTATCGGCGGCAGATGCGCTCGTAAGCGCCCGAGGAGGCGGTTCCCTCCGTGGCGAGCAGTCCAAAGCGGCGAATGCCTGCCGAGGAAAGCGTCTTTACGGTCTCCTCAATGATATTGATGATGGGCAGGGAGCTGCCCTTTTGCAGACCGTCGTAGAAATAATGCGCGGTGTTGCAGGGGATCACCAAAAGCTCGGCACCTGCGCGAGCCAAGCGCTCGGCCTCCTCGAGCATAACGGGCAGGGGATCCTCCTGGGACCGTCCCAGAATGAAGGCGGTGCGGTCGGGTGTGCTTGCGCGGCTGCTGACGATCATATCCACGTGATCGGCGTCACGCGCGGCACGGGTGTGCGCGGTCAAAAGCTGGCAGAAGTAGAAGGTGGACATCGGACCAAGTCCGCCCAGCACGCCGAGAAGGGGAGTTCTTTTGTTCATCACAGCGCACCTCCCTTCTCGCAGGCAGATGCCTCTGCCTTGGCAGAGCGCGCTTGCGGCATCTCGGAGAGGATAAACTGCCGCTCCAGAAGGTCGCGATGGCGCTTGAGGAAGGAGGCGTGGCGTGCCGTACAGGGAATGAGATAGAGAATGGCGTCGCTTCCCGCCAAGGGGGCGGCAAAGTCCTGCAGGGCCTCAAGCAGCAGACGGTCGCCGCGTGAGGGGCTTACGGGGTGCAGCCGCATGGCAACGCTCAAGCGGAGAAGGAGAGGCGTGCGCTCACAAAAGACGTGGGAGACCACGCCGTACTTGCGGTGCAGACGCTTGGCCGTTTCGACCGTTTCGATCGACGTGCCGAGCAGGACGGGGACAAGATCACCCGTCAGAAGCTCTTGATGAAGCAGATCCACGTTTCTTCCTCCTTTCGTGTTGACGCTATGGCTGCTGTGCTCCTCGGCGCAGGCGAGGGAAAAGCGGGCGGCTCAGATATCCGCCCCGTTCTCCTTCAGCCTCTTGTAGCGCTCGTAGGAAATGATGACGTTTTGCGGCTTGCTGTTCTTGTTGACGATCACAACGTTGTCGTTCTTGACGATCGTATCAAAGATCTTGGACGCCTGTCCGCGCAAGAACTCGGTTGCCGTGTGACTTTCGGGAACAGCGGTGCTTTTCAGCCTTGACACCTTGCAATCACCTCCACGGTAAAACTCTGCTCTCATTATAGCATAAGTAATTACTTTTGTCAATACAAAAATACAATAAATTCTCATTATTTTCTCATGAATTTGCCGCATTTTCGGGGGGCGGAGGAAGGGGAGGGGAAGGAGATTGACGGCGTTCTTCGGAAAAATTCTTGAAAAGTGGAAAACCGCTTGACTTTTCGCGCGGAAAATGGTATCATCTTGATAGACAGACCGCAAACGGTCGGGAAAGGAGGATACGCGTGAAAAAGGAAAAGCTGTATCGCGTTTTTTCGCATATGCCCGAGCTTCTCACCGAGCGGCTTACCTTGCGCAAGCTGATGGCGGCCGACGCCGCGGATATGTACGCCTACGCGAGCCGCGCGGAGGTGACGCGCTATCTGACCTGGTATCCGCACCCCGACCGCGCCTACACGAGGCAGTATCTGGAGTATCTGGGGCGGCGCTACGCCATGGGAATGTTCTACGATTGGGCCGTGATCTACGAGCCCGACTGCCGCATGGTGGGCACCTGCGGCTTTACCTCCTTCAACTGTCAATCGGACAGCGCGGAGGTGGGCTACGTCATCAATCCCGACTACTGGGGCAAGGAAATTGCCCGCGAGGCCCTTTTGCGCGTGATGGAGTTTGGCTTTTCCGAACTGAAGCTGCACCGCATCGAGGCACGCTTTATGGAGGGGAACGATCGCTCGCGCCACCTGATGGAGAGCGTGGGCATGACCTTTGAGGGAATGCACCGTGAGGCGCTTCTCGTCAAGGGAGAGTACGTCAGCGTTGGCGTGTGCGCCATTTTGCGCAGCGAATGGGAGGCGGCAAGAGCCGCGGACGAAAACGAAAAAAAGGACTGACCCACACGGCGGTGCGGGCAGTCCTTTTTTGTGTCTTTTTTCGATCAGAGGGGCAGGGGGGTGCCGTCAAGGAGGGCGGCGGTCAGATGCTCCCCTTGGTAGGTGAGCTTGAGCGAGAAGAAGGGCGTGTCGGGCGAGTCGATGAGCGAGAGGAAGATGCGATCTCCCTCCCACATGGGAAGGCGCAAAAGCGCCTGCTTGTCGATCCAGGCAAGATCCCCCTCGTCGCATTCCTTGGGCTCTCCCGTCCAGTCGGTGCAGGTAAAGAGATGCATATACTCGCAGGGGTAAAGGTCGGAGACGAAGGTCACGATGCCGCGATAGCGAAAGGCCGTCACGGAAAGTCCCGTTTCCTCCAGGATCTCGCGGCGCATACAGTCCTCGGGGCTTTCGCCGTTCTCAAATTTTCCGCCCACGCCGATCCATTTGTCGCGGTTTTCGTCGTTTTCCTTCTTGGTGCGGTGGAGCATCAGATAGCGTCCGTCGCGCTCCAGGTAGCATAGCGTCGTCATTTTCATGGGGGAGGTCTCCTTTTCGGTGTCGTTCTGCTCTCCATTATAGCAGGCTCCTGCCGAAAAAGCAAGTTTTTTTGAAAAAAGAGCAAAAAGGTATTGCAGATAGGTATTCGAGAGTGAATTTAAGCAAAACAAAAAGGGTGTTTCAAATGCTTTATGCATTTGAAACACCCTTGTTTGATGCACGGCTACTCCTTAGTCGGTGACGAAGGGAAGCAGAGCCATGTTGCGAGCTCTCTTGATGGCCGTGTTGACTGCACGCTGGTGAACGGCGCAGGCACCAGAGATTCTTCTGGGAAGAATCTTGCCGCGCTCGCTGATGAACTTTCTCAGCTTTGCGCTGTCCTTGTAGTCAATATAGGAAACCTTGTCTGCGCAGAAAATGCAGACCTTCTTTCTTCTGCGGTTTGCGTTCGCGGGACGGGCCGGACGAACGACTGCTTCGGTTGCTTTCGTATCCATATCTGATGAAATCCTCCTGTTCAAAATATGCGCCTTCGATTAGAAGGGCAGGTCGTCGTCGGTCTTGAGCTCCTCAAACTTCGGCGCAGATGCCGGAGAGGAGGAATAGGACGGCGCGTTGTAGGTTTCGGCAGAGTAGCCTCCGCCGGCGTTGTTGTCGTTCTTGCTGTCCACGAACATTGCCTCGTCGGCAACGACCTCGGTGGCATAACGCTTCTGGCCCTGCTGATCCTGCCAGCTTCTGGTCTGGATCGAGCCGGTCACGCAAAGAGCAGAACCCTTACGGAAGTAACGGGAAATGAACTCTGCGGTCGAGCGCCAAGCAACGACGTTGATGAAGTCTGCCTGCTGGCCCTGAGCACCGTCGGCACTCTTGGACTGATAGCGGCGATTGACGGCCAACGTGAAGGAGACCACAGCGATGCCGCTGGTGGTTTGCTTCAACTCCGGATCTGCGGTCATTCTTCCGCAAAGGACAACCTTGTTAAGATTCAAACTGGACATCTTAGAAACGCCTCCTTTTTGTGATCAACGGAGAGAATTACTCTGCGTCGGTGGTAGCTTCGGCAACGGGAGCCTCTGCAGCCTCATCGGCAGCAGGAGCCTCGGCGGCCTTTGCAGCGATCGTCTCGTCAATGGCGATGACCATTGCGCGAAGAACAGACTCGTCGATGTTCATCAGACGCTGCAGCTCTGCGGGGAACTCGCCCTCGCTCTTGAAGGTCACGACGGTATAATAACCCTCGTTCATGTCGTCGATCGGATAAGCAAAGCGGCGCTTGCCCCAATCGTCGACGGCGATGGTCGTTGCATTTGCATCAACCAGACCGGTGAACTTGCTCACCGTTGCCTTGGCGGCCTCTTCGCCGTTTGCAAGACTTACGATGAACATGCACTCATAAGAATTGATTACTTTCTCCATGTTTTACACCTCCCTATGGACTTTCGACCGTGCTGTAAGATTGAATTTGCACGGTAGAGAGACGGGAAAAAATCCCGTACCAAGTTGGTATTATACCATATCCTCCTGCTTCTGTCAAGTCTTTTTTTCGCATTTTATTCGCATTTTAATTAAAATAATCAAAGAATAAGGAAAGAATAAGCAAGGGGCAAGTCGGAAATCGGCTTTTTTTGCGTGTCCTCTTGCGCAGAAGGCGGGGGGCGTTCCGCGTTTTGCGCACTTCGGGGGAAGGCACGACCGCCCCTCCCGCAAAGCGATCGGCTGTGGAGCTTTTTTCCTCGTTTAATCGCATAAAAACGCGAAAACCGCGATATATCCTACACTACGGGTGCTTTTTTTTGATACAATAAGATATACTGCGGAAGGAGGCGAGGTATTCGTGAGCACGAAGAAGGCTATAGCGGCAAGAATCGTTGAGCTTTGTCAAGAGCGTGGAATCGCTATCAATACATTGGCCAATTTATCCGGCGTATCCCCCTCTACCGTATACAGCATGCTCAACGAAAAAAGTCAGAATCCGGGCGTGGTATCGCTGAAGAAGCTGTGCGACGGCCTGGATATCACCCTGCGCGAGTTCTTTGACAGCCCGATCTTCGATGATATTGAGCAAGAAATCCGATAAAGCAAGAAAAAAGAGGAGACGCATGGGCGTCTCCTCTTTTTTTTGTATTCTCCGTCCTGCTCTGCGCTTACGCATCGGGAAGCTTTTCGGCGGGGGGAGCGGCTTTTTTCTTCTTGCGGTCCAGGAGGAACCAGGGCAGGTAGGCCAGCGCGAACAGCGCAGTGACTGCGGCGGCCATGATCAGAATGCGCAGGGCAAAGCTTTGGGGCAGGATATCCAGAATGGAGGGGGTGTCCTCGGGCTTTGCCATAAAGAGATAGTTTGCACCCGGGCCGAGAATGTCGTTTGCCGCATAGGCGACCACGGCAAGAAGGGCGAGGGCGGCGTAGGATTTGGCAAAGGAGCGCAACGTCGGGCGCATCTTATGGACGAAGATCATGTAAAAGACGGCCACGTACCCCAAAGTATGCTCCAGCCAGAACTGGTAGTAGCGGAAGCGCGTGGGGCCCGTGTAGGTGATGACGGTGGGGGTGATCAGCGCAAAGATCGTGCCGGCAAACACCCAGAAGTAGACGATGTCAAACAGGGATTGCGATTTGGTGACGACCATATAGCTGCCAAAGATGATGGCCCAGCCACAAACGGCGATGGGGAGGTGGTCGATGGGATTTGGGCCGAGCGAGGGAACGCCCACAAGGCGCCAGTAGTAGGACATCTCCGAGCAGATCATGGCAAAGGCCAGGATCCAGCGCAGGGTGCTGTCGGTGCGGCTGCTGTTGCGCAGGCGGTCGCGGAAGCGGTAGATCAGATAGATCAGGGCGGCGGTCAGAAGAATGGGCAGAATGTGGGCGAGGGAGAATGCGACAAATTCGACCTCGTCGCCCTTTCCGAAGAAGTAGCGCAGAAACGGTTTCACGGTTTCCTCCTTAAGATGATGTGATCACACGGATAAGTCTCTTTCATTATACCTGACGCGCTCGACTCTGTCAATATTTCGTTTACAAAATTCATAAACGCTGTGCAAATCTTCACAGAAGGATCAAAAAAGGGCAAATCCCTTGCGGGATTTGCGAGGTTCATCGCCTTTTTTGATTTCAAAAAAAGCAGGGCTCAGAACCCCTGCATGCGCGAAAATGCGGTGCGTGTCGAAGTTCGGCGTCCGCGCATGACCATCACGCCGAAGGCGTGTATATCATCCTGTTCCGCAGGAACGGTATATCACCAATGCGAAGCATTGTATATCATCAAGGCGCAGGCAAGATGCACGCTGGCGCGTGATGAGATACAAGGGCGGCGAGCCGCCCTTGATGATATACACCGCACTTCGTGCGGCGATGATATGCCAAGCCTGCGGCTTGGATAAACAAAAAGAGAACATTTGTCGGTAGACAAATGTTCTCTTTTTGTTGGTGGAAACAGCAGGGCTCGAACCTGCGACCTCACGGATGTGAACCGTGCGCTCTGACCAACTGAGCTATGCTTCCGTTTCCCGAACGCATCTATTATAGCACATTCCTTTTCAAATTGCAACCCCTTTTTTCGAATTTTTCAAAAAAACTCGTTTTTCGTGACACCGGCCCGCTCTTTCCTCTCTGGCAGATTCTGCCTTGCATAAATCCCGGCGTCTCTCGGCAATACTTTCCTTGAAAAACAAAAACCCGGAGCATGGAAGATGTATTATAACAAAGTCGAGATATGCGGTGTCAACACATCCGACCTCAAGGTGCTTGGCGACGAGGAAAAGCGCGACCTCCTTCGGCGGGCGCGTGGGGGAGACGAGGAGGCGCGGCGCGAGCTGATCAACGGCAACCTTCGCCTCGTTCTGTCTATCATTCAGCGCTTTGCGGGGCGTCGGGAGAGCATGGACGATCTCTTTCAGGTGGGGTGCATTGGTCTGGTCAAGGCGGTGGACAACTTCAACGTGGAGCTGGACGTCAAATTCTCCACCTACGCCGTTCCCATGATCATCGGCGAGATCCGTCGGTATCTGCGCGACAACAACGCCATTCGCATCAGCCGCTCGGTCAGGGATCTGGCCTACCGTGCGCTGCAGGCGAGGGAGGAGCTGGTGGCCGAGAAGGAGTGCGAGCCCACGGTGGACGAGATCGCCTCCCGTCTCGGGGAGCGCAAGGAGAGCGTTTTGCATGCCATGGAGGCCATCGTGGAGCCCATCTCGCTCTACGAGCCCGTGTTTAACGATAACGGCGACGCGCTCTACCTCATGGATCAGCTTTCGGACAGCTCGGGCACGGACGAATCCTGGCTGGAGAGCATCGTTCTGCGCGAGGCGATCAAGGCACTGAACGAACGGGAGCGGCGGATCATTCAGCTTCGCTTCTACAAGAACAAGACGCAGATGGAGATCGCCGAGGAGATCGGCATCTCGCAGGCGCAGGTCTCGCGCCTGGAAAAAGGGGCGCTTGAGAAGATGCGCCGGCAGTTTTGATGGCACGGGGTTGACTTTTTTTGCCCCCTGTGCTACAATAAAGGGCGAAGGCCGCACCGTGCGAGCCTTCGCCCAATGCTTTTTTTGGAAGGAAGGAGGAGCGTATGATCCGCATTCTCGGTTGCTCCGTCTCGCAGATCCCGCCGCGCGAGACGCTTGAGGGGCTGCTTCGGGAGGATTGGCTGGCCGCATGGCAAAAGGCGCACGCCTCCTGTCACAGAGAGGAGCAGGTCCGCGCAAGCCTTGCAGGCCTTTGGCTGCTCTCGCTCCTTGGGTATGCGGGGGGCGTCTTCTACGGCGAAAACGGCCGCCCCGAGGCCGTAGCCCCGACGGTGGATCTCAGCATTACGCACACCCGTGCCTTCGTTTTTTGCGCCCTTGCCGAGGGAGAGAAGGGGATCCGCATCGGTCTTGACGCCGAGCCGATCAGCACCTATCCGCAGGAGAGAATGGAGCGCCTCGCCTGTCGCTGGTTCTCCGAGGACGAGCGAGCCTTTTTTGAAAAAGAGCCCACGTCCGAGCGTTTTACGGAGCTATGGACCAAGAAGGAGGCCACCGTTAAGCAAAGCGGAGACGGGCTTTGTGCCGTAACGGCGACGAACGTCACCGACGCGGCCGACTCCTTTGCCCTCTACCGCTTCGGCGACCACCTGCTCGCGCTTTGCTATCCCGAAGGGGAGATCCCCCCCGAGACGGCAGAGTGGCAGGGCGACGTCTTCCCCGTGTGACCGATCACCGCAGCAAGCCCCGACACAGGCCGAGGGCTTGCTCTTTTTTTGCGAAAAAAAGCACACGCCCCTCCTTTTTTTGACAAAATCCCCTTTACAAGCCATAAAAATATGCTATAATGAAAAGGAAAGAAGCGTCGCATTTTGACGTCTTGAAAGAACGACCTCGGAGGAAGATCATGATCCACATTACCAACCTGACGAAGATCTATCGCTCGCGGCACAGGAGCGTTTGCCGCGCGCTGGACAAGGTGAACCTGACCCTGCCCGATGCAGGACTTGTGTTTGTGCTTGGCAAAAGCGGCAGCGGAAAATCCACGCTCCTCAACCTCATCGGCGGTCTTGACAGCATCACCGAGGGCAGGATCCTCGTGGACGGTAACGATCTTTCTACCTTCCGCGAGCAGGAGTTCTGCAATTACCGCAACACGCACATCGGCTTTATCTTTCAGGACTATCACCTGATTGATGAGCTGACGGTCTTTGAGAACATTCTGCTCTCGCTGGATCTTCGCCGCATGGAGGACGGGGACCGCGTCCGCGCGGCGCTGGAGAAGGTGGATCTTGCGGGCTACGGTGACTGCTACCCGAGCGAATTGAGCGGCGGTGAGCGGCAGAGGATCGCGATCGCGCGTGCCATCGTCAAAAATCCGCGCATCATTCTGGCAGACGAGCCTACGGGAAATCTGGATACCAACACGGCCACGGCCATCATCAAGCTGTTGCGCGATCTGTCGCACGATTGCCTGATCCTCGTGGTGTCGCACAATCTCAACGACGCCAACACCTACGCCGACCGCATCGTGGAGCTTTCGCACGGGCATATCGTCGGCGACCGCACGCGCAATCCCGAGTTCCTCGACGAGGTCACGCTCAAGGACGGCGCGCTGGTCTATCCCGCAGGGCTCCCTCTTTCGGAGGAGGACGTTCGCCTGATGAACGCCAACAAAAGTGCCGACATCCTGCGCAAGACCGACAAATATCTTCCCACGCCCGAGCAAAAGGGGGAGGGGAAGCGTCTGGCGATCGAGAATAAGAGCCTCACGCTTGGCAAATCGCTTCGCCTTTCGGGACGCTTTCTCAAGAACAAGGCGCTTGCCATTTCGCTCTCCTCCTTCATGGTTGCGGTCATCATGATCATCATGGCCCTTGCGCAGACCATCATCAACTTTGATGCGAGCGAGGTCATGGCCGTTGAGCTTCGCAAGAGCGCGCAGTCCTCGCTTTTCCTCAGCAAGACGGTGGATCCCGAGCTGCAGGCGCTGATGCAGGTCGGTGCCCTTGGCCGCGTGGAGGCAGGGGATACCGAGGCCTTTTACGAGGCGGGCTACGAGGGCAAGATCTATCAGGCGCTTTCCTACAGCATTCCGCTTGCGGAGTCCAGCGTCATGCGAGGAAGGAAGCCCGCGCTCTTTTCGGGGAACAACCCCTACATCCGCCAAACGATCGCCACCCTTGTGGTGGACGACGCCTTTTTGGAGAGGGCTTTTGGCGGCGTGGAGTACGTTGCCAGAAGAAGCACCTTCCATCCGCAGGGCGTGATCATCACCGACTATCTGGCAGACGCGATCCTGCTCCGCCCCAACTACGCGAACAAGGACTATGACCACCTGATCCAATGGGGCTACGTCCTCCAGGGTGCCTGGACGGAGGACGTCTTTTTGATCAACGGCATCGTCAAGACCGATTACAAGGAGCGCTACGAGGGACTGTTTGAGAAGCTCAAGGAGGATCCCTCAATGCCCATGACCGAGTTCTATGAGGATCCGGATTTTCAGGCCTTTTCAAAGGACGTTTACGATCGCCTCGGCTATTCCTACACCACGAACCAAAGCTTTTTGGAGGACTATCTGGCCGCTGAAAACTGGCGCTACCCCAACTTTTATCACCTGGCCTTTGAGGGAGCACAGGGTTATGACGCGGGAAGCTATTACATCGCAGAAAACTGTGACAACGGAACGACGCAGCTGCCCTACTACGAAAGCGTGCGCTACACCGAAACGCCTCCCGAGATCCCCGAGGGGGCAAGGTATATGCGCGTGGCGTATTATAAACACTGGGTCAAAAAGCTGACCGCAGAGCTGTACGGCGCAGAGCAAGACTACCCGTCCCTGGCCTTTGACCACGGAACGCCCTTGGGCCAAGAGGTGCTTGAGCAGAATAAAGGATCTCTCTTGAAGGCAACGGGGGATTTAGTCCTTTCCAATGCCAACGCAGACTACTATGTCTCGGACTTTATCGAGATCCCCGAGGGAGCGGAGATCACCTCCTTCCTGTCGGTTGCGATCTATAACCGTGCCTACTGTGCCTTTTATGACGAGGAGAAGAACTATATTTCTGCCGAGGTCGCTCACCAGATGATCGACGAGGGAAGCGAGCGCACGATTTATCTGCCCGCCCAGGTCTATGCGCAGATCTTCCCCGAGCGGGTGGAGAAGGCGGGCGCCAACTGGGTGGCGGAGTTCGTTCCCCATCAGGAGAAGCTCTCGCACTTCGCCTTCTGGGACGTGAAGCAGGAGCATCCCCTCTTTGAGACGGAGGTCACGGTCAAGCTGACCACCGCAAGCTCGATCACCCTTTCGGACGATCTGTTCACCCTGTTCTACAAGGATTCCATCTTCCCGATCGGCCTCTATCTTGACGGGGCAGAGGGACTTGGACGGGTAGTGGAGCTTGCCGGCGGAAGGGATTATGAGTACCAGAGTATTGCGATCGAGGCCGTGCATACCATGACCCGTGCGGTTGAGGTGTTCGTGCCCATCTTCGAGCTCGTGGCGATCTTTTTGTGCGTTGGCGTGGTGTTTATTCTGGTCAATTTTGCCACGCGCATGATCAAGGATAAGCTGCACGAGATCGGCATACTCAAGGCCATCGGCACGCACAACACCACTATTGGCGTGGTTTTTGGCGTGCAGGTGATGCTGATCGCGCTTTTGACCTGCATCATGGCCACGGCGGGGTATTACTTCTTTATCGGCATGGCGAACGACGTGCTGGTCGAGTCGCTCTCCCGACTGGCCCCCTCCCGCGTGATGATGGATCTCGACTTTTTGATCTTCAAGCCGAAGGTCGCCTTAGTCAACTGTGGCCTGATCCTTCTGCTTTCGATCCTCTCGCTTGCCGTGCCCATGGTCAAGATCAAGCGCATCAAGCCCGTGCAGATCATCAAGGCGAAGGAGTAACCCGATGGGCAAGAGGCTCTCTTTGAAAGGAGATATAACGGTGAAGATACGAAAAATTGCTTTTCTCTTGCTGATTTTTTCCCTTTTGCTTTGCCTTGGCTCCTGCCGCGGTGAGGCGGGACCGCAAGGTCCTGCAGGCGCGGACGGGAAACCGGGCGAGGCAGGCTCTCCCGGTGCGGACGGCGCGGACGGAGCCACTCCGGTGATCGGCGAAAACGGAAATTGGTGGATCAACGGTGTAGACAGCGGCGTTTCCGCCCTTGGCGGACGCGGGGAGGCTGTGCTGGCTTCCTCCTACGGCGTTCTGCCGGGGCAGGTCGATGCCGAGCGCTTTCAGGCGATGCTGGAGGATGACGCGGTTGCCAATCGCACGATCCTTCTGGCGGACGGCGTTTACGTTCTTTCCGGAAGGGTAGAGCTTGTTTCCAACGTTTCGCTTGTCGGCGGTGCCAATACCGTTTTACAGCTGAGCGACGAGAGCGAGAATAGCGTGCTTCTTTCGCTTTGCGAGGTGGATAACGTCACGCTTTCCCACCTGCATATCGACGGCGGACTTTCGGCACGCCCGAGCACCAAGGGCGGACGCACGGGAATTTGGATCCAATCCTCCCGAAGCATCAATTTGGATCGTCTGACGCTTTCGGGCTGGGATCTCTACGGGCTTTACGGCAAGACGATGTCCTCTTACGGCGAGAGCACCGACGGAAAATTCTACAAGCAGCTGCAGGTTCTTAACACGCGCTTCTATAATAACTACTGCGGCTCCTATCTCGACTACCGCTGTGAATATACCCAGATGCTCAACTGCGTTTTCGGCGAAAACCATATCGGAAGCGTGAACTGCGGCGGCAACAATATGTACGTCAGCTGTATGTGGAATGCCAACACCTACGGCTTCCTTTTGGAAAACAGCGGCTCCAATCCAGCGCACGGCACCTGCAGTGCGTCCACCTTTAATCACAATACCTATGCCATAAAGATCGAAAACTGCGTCAACGGCTGGATCTTTGACGGTTGCCAGATCTTCTACGGCCGTATGGAGGTTGTCAACAGCAGCGGCGTTGTTTTCAACGGCAATATTTGGGGCAGCTGCACGTACGTCAGCCGCGGCTCGCACAAAAACGCCAATCTGATCGCCAACACCTTCTTCCTGACCGACAGCGCGTCGATCCTTAAGGAAAACGATGGCTCAACGGCCATCTCCTCCTGCCTTCCCGATCATCTTCCCGAGAATGGGGAGGGGGAGACCGAGCGCGAGCAATATCTGCTTTATACGGGCGAGAGCCTTGCCGCAGAGAAGCTGGCGCTCTCCACCAACGCGTATTCGGGAGCGCTTTCGCACCCGATCGCCGCAGGCACCGCGATCGGCCGCGTGGACTTTGAGGTGATCCGCGCAAATGCGCAATCGGTTATTCCCGGGGTCAACGTTTGGGTCGTAAACGTGCAGACGGGGGAGATCTTAGAGCAGTTGATCGTTGATCGCGACATGACGGTGGTCTACTCGCGGGAGCTTGGCACATACGTGGTTCGCGTGGAGATCGGAAGGGAATATGACGTGCCGATCGCCTTTGCGGTACAGTGCGAGCGCGTTTCCGGTGTCAGTATTGGATATTATCAGTCCGATGCGGCAAACGCGGGCTGGCTCCGCGGCGACGTTGCCCCCACCGTAGGGGAGATCATCGGCGTCAACTCCAACGTCGTTCCGCTCTATGCGGTTTACGCGCCGAAGGAATAAAAAAAGAAACAAAGAAAAAAGCCGCCACGTGCGGCAAATCAAGCACCCCCACCGCCAAAGGGAAGCCCTTTGCGGTGGGGGTGTTGTGTTGAATGCGTATCATTCTTCTTGTTGCTCTTCTTCTTCTTCTTCCTCTTCCTCAAAGAGCGCCTTGATCTCGACGCCGAGGGCTGCCGCCAGGTCGTCAAGGAGCAAAAGGTCGGGGCAGTTTTGACCGCGCTCCCATTTTGAGACCGCCTGAACGGACACGTGGCATTTGTTTGCGATGTCTTGCTGCCTCAAGTGCGCGGCATGGCGAAGCGTTGCGATCCTTTGGCCGAAGGTTTTTGTATCCAGCAAGGGAAATCCCTCCTCGTTTTTAGTGTCAGCAGCATACCGTGGGTTGCTATCTTATATCTTATCACATTTATGGAACAATGTCAATTATACTGTTGGTTGAATTTCATGATTGTTGAATGATAAAGGCTGTTTTCTTTTCATGTTCATTGAAAAGAAACGAAAAATAAACAGATTGTTCGAAAAGCAATTAGAGGCAAGGCCTTGACAAAGTCTGCTTTTTGTGTTAAACTGTTTATCGAAGATTGTGGAAAAGAGGTACGGCCATGCCTGATTTGAAGCTGATCAAACATCCGGGATACGTTTACGATCTGATGTTTTTGTTTTATTACCGATTCAATGCAGAGCAGTTTGCTGAACTGTATGACTCTACCGAAGCGGACATGGAATATTTTGCGGCCAACGCCAAGCTTTTTGACCCGATTCCCGAGGATCTGTATCTTTTTTTCAAGCGGACGCCAAGCATACGCTGCTTCTTTACCGTCAACTATTTCGACAACTATGTAAAATCGCTGACCACCGAGTACGATCTTGCTTTCGTTCAAAAGCAGATCAGCGATCACGAGGCCTTTATCCGAAACGTGATCAAGCACTATTTTGAAGATCTGGACGACGCCGAGGTGGATGCGTGCATGGCATCAAATAAGCGCTTGTTTGCAATCGTCAAAGCATCGGAATACGACGACACCTTCAAGACAAAGCTGTATGAGTTCTTCGTCGATCCCGAGTCGTATATCCGCTTGCTGCAGTATGAGCTGATGGCTAAGGATCTTCAGCTTTCCTCGTACTATGAGAAGAATTATGCAAGGATTCTTGACGTGTATAACGGATTGACGTGTGAGACGCTGGAGGAGGAATTTCGGTTCCTTGGCCATAGCGCGAGCGATAAGACGAATCGGGAGAACGTATTCGTCTCATTTTGCCTGTTAAATCATGGGCTTTTGTTCTTTGGCTATCAGCCGAACGCAACGCTTTATCTGATTGGAGTGGATTACCGTTCTTCTGTCGAGAAGATCAGAAAAAAGCGGATCGATCTGATTCCCGAGCAGTTTGGCGCGGCGCTGTCGGATGCGACCCGTGTAAAAATGCTCGACGTGATCCTGGAAAAAGGGGAGTGCACCAGCAAGGAGCTTGGCGCGGCACTGGGGATACCCGCGTCTACGGCATATCACCACGTGAGCACGCTGGAGCGGTGCGGCGCGGTGGAAGCCGCGATTGTAAAAAAGTCGATGCTTTATCGCATCAACCGAAGCTATTTCTCCTCCGTGCTCGAGCGCTTTAAGAAGTTTGCAGAGCCCGCCGAAAAGCGCCAATAAGCAAGAGGGCTTCCTTCTTCTGCCAAACCCTCTGTCGGCAGTCTCACCGTACGCCGAGGTTGAATGAAAAAGAGTGGACACATCCTTTCGCAAAATGCGAAAGTGATGTGTCTAACTTTTTTATTCCTTAGTTCCCCACATGGTGAAATATTGATTTCCGCTTTCATCGGTCTCAAAGTTGTTGGGAATACACATCACTGAACCTGTATCTGCGACACAAAGAATGTAACACGAAACTTCGCTGTCGTATTTCCATGTTATAGAGTGATCATCATAAGTTCCCGTTCCGTCCTCATTAAAGGTGAGCGAGATACCGCTGAGCATACCGCCCGATTCCGTTGCTTCCCATGTGCCAATAATTTCTTTTTTTGCGCGCTCATTATCACTATTGTTACAGTTACTGCAAGCTACAAACGATAAGCACATAATGGCAACCAAGAGCAGAATAATAATTTTTTTATTTTTCCATACCTCAGTTCTTTTTAGAATAATTTATTATACCACTAAAAGACCAATTTGTCAACCCTATAAGAATAATTTTTTTCAAAAAATGTGGTAAAATATTCTCATAAGACTAACAAGGAGATTGCTTATGGATGTTAGTAAAAGAATAATCGCGTTAAGAGAACGGTGTGGATTAACCCAAAACGGATTGGCAGAGAGAGCAGGCGTGTCTCAAACCCATCTGCGCCGCGTAGAGCTTGGTCAGGCGGATATTACAATCGGACATCTTCAACTCCTTTGTGACGCTATGGGGATATCCCTTCAAGATTTTTTTAAGATTGATTCTGAGGCAGACGAAATGTCTTGCGCGATTTCCAAGCTTTCCCCAAAGCAAAAGGTCCTTCTTGCGGCATTTCTTGAAAGCTTATAAACCGACAATACGCTTTTTTATCAAAAAATGGACACATCATTCCGCAAAATGCGAAAATGATGTGTCCAACTTTTTTATTGTTTAATTTTGTAGGGGTCATTCACGAATGACCCGCGGGCGATTCATGAATCGCCCCTACGAGGGCGAAAATCCTTACGCCGCAAGGATTACTTCAGCGCTTCCTCGACTGCAACGGCAACCGCAACGGTCATACCAACCATGGGGTTGTTGCCGGCACCGATCAGTCCCATCATCTCTACGTGAGCGGGGACGGAGGAGGAGCCTGCGAACTGCGCGTCGGAGTGCATACGTCCCATGGTGTCGGTCATGCCGTAGGAGGAAGGACCTGCGGCCATGTTGTCGGGATGGAGCGTACGGCCCGTTCCGCCGCCGGAGGCAACGGAGAAGTAGTTTACGCCGTTCTCCTGGCACCACTTCTTGTAGGTGCCTGCAACGGGATGCTGGAATCTGGTGGGGTTGGTGGAGTTACCGGTGATGGAAACGCCAACGTTCTCCAGCTTCATGATGGCAACGCCCTCGGGAACGTTGTCGGAGCCATAGCAGTTGACCTTTGCGCGAGGACCGTCGGAGAAGGACTTCTTGCTGATGACGGTGACCTGCTCGGTGTAGGGATCAAAGGAGGTCTGCACGTAGGTGAAGCCGTTGATGCGGGAAATGATGTAGGCCGCATCCTTGCCAAGTCCGTTGAGAATAACGCGAAGGGGCTTTACGCGGACCTTGTTTGCGTTCAGCGCGATCTTGATCGCACCCTCGGCAGCGGCGAAGGACTCGTGTCCTGCCAGGAAGCAGAAGCACTCGGTCTCCTCGGAGAGGAGCATCTTGCCAAGGTTTCCGTGTCCCAGACCAACCTGGCGGTTCTCGGCAACCGATCCGGGAATGCAGAAGCTCTGCAGACCGATACCGATGTTTGCAGCGGCGGTGGCGGCACTCTTGTCGCCCGTTCTCTCAGCCTCCTTGAGTGCGATGGCTGCGCCTACGGTGTAGGCCCACTTTGCATTCTCAAAGCAGATGGGCTGGGTCTCCTCAACGATCTTGTAGGGGTTGATGCCTGCCTTCTCGCAGATCTCGCGGCACTCGTCGATGGAGCTGATGCCGTATTTCTTCAGTGCGGCGAGGATCTTCGCCTCGCGTCTCTCATAACCTTCAAATTTTGCCATGATACATTCCCTCCTTTAATTACTCTTTACGGGGGTCAATGTACTTTGCAGCATCATTGAATCTACCGTA
>JAFWAA010000009.1 GCA_017507905.1 Clostridia bacterium
AAACCCATGCGAATGTGAGGGAAAAAAGAAATGAGACAATATCAAAAGAGAAGACGCCTGCACATGCTGATCGCGATACTGATGTCGCTCAACATTGTCAGTGTAGGATATGCGACCTGGGCGATCACGGGCCCGTCGACCGACACCACGGACGGAGGATTCGTCTCCTACCCGGTCATCAAGAGTGACGACTACTACACGCTCACCACGGCGATCAATTTCCAAAGCTATTTCAACAAGGACAATCAAGGCTATTTCTTCTTGGTGGACACCAAAGGAGACCCCGCGGGGGCTTACGGTGACAACGCGAAGACCGCTACGATCACGCTGACCTATACGAAGAAGGAAGAGCTGACCGATCCCGAGATCACTACAACGATCGTATTTGGTGATACGGCGAAGACGAAGTCCTTCTTTTCAGCTGCTTGGGTGACCGGTATCAAGGTCGATGGCGGTACGCTGATGGCGCACAATCAGTATTCGGAAGTTGCAGACGGCATGTCGACTTTCACCGTTAAAGCGAACGCAACGGCAACTAAGGTTGTGGTCACGCTCACGCTGAACACGGATGGACGGGCATTCGACATGACCGCACTGGATGCAGGTGCAGTGAACTTTATTTTCAACACGACGGTGCAGGGAACACCGAACTAATTGACCCTCTGCGAAGGGAGGAAAACAGATGAACAAGAACAAGAAATACATATTGATCGCGTTGCTTGCGAGCCTGTTGTTCACGGTAACGATCGGCTTTAGCGTTTGGATCATTCTGAGCGAGCAGGTGCGCGGACACGTTCAAAAAATGGGAGAGATTTCGTTCGCTCCAACGCTGAACAGCCCTACCGCAACCTATTACGCCGGTGAGGCCGCTCCGTTTTCATATGACCCTGTTATTTATTCGTACTACTACAATGGCGAGTCCACTCCAAAGCAATGGGAGATCACAGGAACGGCCGAGATCAACACCTTGGTCGGCAAGGGCGGATCTTTAACTGACGGGGCGTTGGATACGGAGTGCGTAATTACATTTCGACCGACCAGCCCTTTAGCACAATGGCTTTGGGGAGAAACTATAACGGCCACAGTAACGGTGAAGCTTTTGCCGGTGGCGCAAAACGGAGATGTTTATTACACAACTGTTGATAAAGCCTTGGAAGGCATACAAAATGCAAGCTCCGGAACGGTTTATGTGATTCCCAGTGGGGATTACACCAACATTGAAGATCCCGAAACCGGGCGTGCAAGGTTTGCCAAGACCATTACTCCTGTCTATAACGAAAAAGGCGAAGAGGTACCTCGCGTGATCCCGAAAGGGGTTACGCTGATGCTTCCGCAGGCAACAACGGTCGACGCCGACACAGGCGCCATATCATATAGTGGAACTGAGCGCAATAAGAGCGCCAACGGTGGCTTTGCGACCTCGTATTCGAATAAGGCAACCTATTGTACCAACTTGGTCTCAATTGCGAGTTCACTGACGTGCAACGGCACGATTGAGGTTTGCGGTGTGATTAATGCCGCGGGAGAGAAGCAGATCGCCGGTCAAGTTTATGGCAAATTTGGCTTGCTCCATCTTGCAGATGGCGGAAAACTTTCTGTCAGTGGAACGGCCAAGATTTTTGGATTCCTCGAAGCGACCGATGCATACGAGGATGTTCAGTTTAATAACGGATCCATATTACAACAGTCCTTCCTTTTTTACGAGTATAGAAGTGGTGGCGATACAGTTGCTATGGTGTCAACATATAACATTCTAAACAAGTCAGACCCGTCGGAAATGTATTGTTGCCCCTTTTATCGCTATTTGTTTCCCAATATCATTGGTTCCTATACGATCAACTATGGGGCGAAGTTTCAAGCAATTACCGCTCTCAACATCAGTGATAATTTGATTGCAGAAACAATCAATGTTATGGGAAATACGAGTGCATATTTTGTGCAGATGACCAGCGGAGCTTCGGTTAAGGTTCGCTACGATCACGATGACAAGGTGGGGCTGAACACTTACGGAACTGACACGTACGGACATTCTTCTTGGTCGCTTACTGGTGGTGCAACCATCAATGCGATTCAGGTTCCAGTTTCGATATCTATACTCACTGTTACCTTGACTACGCAAGCCATCTATCTCCCCATTCCTTATTTGTTGGAAATTGAATTTCTAAACGGTTCGTACAGCTTTCCAAATCAGGATGTAAAAGTTTTGCCGGGTGGGAAAGTGATTATTGGCGAAGGAGCAACAGTAACCTGCAAAAACCTCATGTTGGCAAAGGATCCTCCTCCAGTTGTAGGAGATACAAAGAGTGCGAAGATCCCATACCCGACCGCGGACCAACTGACTGCGAAGGGGTTGCCGACCGAGGGTGCCTGTGTGATTCGATCGGGAGGGGAAGTGATTCTCACAGCGGCCAGCGGTAAGTTTACCGCGGAAGGTGCGGGAGGAATCCTGAAGGTTACAGGTACAACGACGGCTGTTTCGCTAGAATTGTATGGTCCAAGCGGAACAACAGGAACTGTTTCGCGTACAGGCGTTGTTACTGGATTTACAGACACTCTCTATTACGTTGAGATTAAAGCAAGTGATTTCCCATTTGCTATAGAAAAACTGTCGGACGGTGTGTATACCGCGGGTGGCACCTACTATTCTGCCGATCGTGGGGATGGAACCTATGGCTGGTATCAGCCGACCTTCGACGTCACTCTCAATGCCAATGGCGGAGTGCTGAACGGAATAACTAATCCTTACCCAGTCTCGCTTTCAACTCCCGGCCAAGGGTGGAACACTTCGTGGTTTGACACGAATGCTCAACCTGAGCGCGCTTACTATACCTTTAGTCACTGGTGTAAAAGCTCCACTTGTAAAAACGATAACTCCTGCGGCACGCGTCCTACCAGCTTGTATGACGATGCCACGCTATATGCTATCTGGACAGCCGATCCCTATTATATCATCTATGATTGCGATGACGTCTCGAACATTACAGAAAGCACGACCATCGCTAATGCTGTCTTGACCAATCCAAACGCAGGAAAAACCTCCTTTACTAATGATACCAAATTTACCCTTGGCGCTCCCACGTATGGAGTTTCCGGTGGTAGTTACTACGTTTTTGACGGCTGGTATTCTGACGCTTCTTACACAACGCCGATTACCACGGTTGAACCAGGAGCGATTGCCGAGGGCGATACGCTTACTGTATATGGAAGATGGTATCCAGCAGGAACAAAATTCTATACGATCAACTATTACACTGAGTATAAGGATAACGAAAAGGGCTTTGAAGAGCTATTGGGCATGCAAGCGTTCACCTCAAATCTTTCTGCTTACACAAGTTTCCCGAGTTGGGGCGCTGATATCAATACAGATTTGACATATCCCAAGCACTTTATAGGCTGGAGTTCGACAAACCCTGCAGAAAAGACAACTCTTATCACGAACTTGGGTGATAGTAGCATTGAATGGAATTATGATGATCCAAACAACCCGAAATGTAATCTTTACGCAGTTTGGGGCGACAAATATCAATTGTTGCTCAGTGCATCGTCATCTGGTGCATCCGCCAATCAAAGTGTAGCCGCAAAAGAATTTTGGCTGACCGAAGGCCAAATTTCTACTGTCTTAACCGCTGAATTGGGTAGCGTTGCATTTAGCGCAAGTAAAGATAACAATGCGATCTCTGTAGAAAAGTATTTTGCAGGATGGGCGATTACGGGCACCACCGATGCGTCTCAAGCAATCACTACTCTTACGACGGAGCATTTTTCAAATCGCGTTTGCACCCTTCATGCGATTTGGGCGGCTAAAGCAAAGATTACAATCAATAGTCAAAAGGGAAGAGATTACAACTATTATGTTGGAATTAACAAGGGGGCAACACCAAATTTCACGATTTCTTTCTCGGATGGTACTACTCAATATACGAGCGCGACACAAACAGCTGCGGATTCGTATGAATATTTTGTAATTCCAGGTCACCAGATCACTGTAAAGAATAATACTTCCAATGCTTGGTCTACTTGCACTCCTATTAAAGCGGGAACTGCAACTTCTGTTGATGCAGATCTTGCCATTACCATAAAAGGAAGAAATGCTAGCCTGATCTGGGGCGACAATTAATCTCCCCCCGCGGCGAGCGAAAGCTCGCCGCGGTTTTCTTTTCGTCCGCCGAAGGCAGGTTTTCCGTATTTCGTCCTCCTTTTCCCCAAAAAACAACAAAAAAAGTAGTTGACAAAAGGGGTCGGATATGCTATAATACTTGGGTAGCCCTCCCGCCGACCCATTAGCTCAGATGGCAGAGCACATGACTTTTAATCATGGTGTCCGGAGTTCGACTCTCCGATGGGTCACCAAAAAGAAGAGCGCACACCTCTCGGTGTGCGCTCTTCTTTTTGTCGATCCGTCCTTGCGCCGATCCCGCTCCGCATAGCGGAACGGAGCGAAGAATCGCCTGCCGATTCTTCGTGCGAGGCTCTTGCCTCGCGATTCGACCTTCTCCATGGACCTCTCGTCTTCCTCGTCAGAGCCGTCTCGCCATCTCGCGGACGTAGGTGGCCATCATGTCCACGCTCTCGGGCAGGACCGTCGGCAGGGTGGGCGTGTACTCGCCGTCGTTGATCTCGCTCTCCAGGATCGCCGATCGCATGGAGTGCAGCAAAATGCGCTCCCACAGCCCCGCCTCGCCTATCCTCAGCGTCCCCCCAAAGAAGATCTGCGCAAACGCTCGCTCGCGCAAGCTCCTCGGAAAGAGCTTCTCGCCGTAGTATTCGTGATCCTCCGTCCTTCCGCAGCACCAGAACAGCCCCAGCGTTTTTTCGCACAGGGCGGCCTCGTTCTCCTTCAGAAACCTTCGCATCGCGGGGCGAAACCTTCCAAAATAAACCGATCCGCCAAGCAGAACGAGGTCGTATTCCCGAACGTTCGGCGTCTCCGTCTCCAGGCACGCGGTGTGGATCTCCATGCCGCGAAGCGCCCTCGTCAGCCGCTCCACGCAGGCTGCGGTCGTGCCGTGCTTGGTTGAATATGCAATCAGTAGCTTCATCTTTTTCCTCTCGCCCCCCCACAGAAGGGAGGCTTTTTTTCGTCAGATCTCGCCGAGCCTCTTGAGCGCCTCGGTCATGGCCACCAGCGCGTAGGACGCAAAGCCGTGGTCGCGGCTGCCGTGACGCTGACGGTACTCCCAAAGCGTGCCCGTCTCGGCCTCCATGTTGCCGAAGAACTCCTTTACGTCGCGCAAAAGCAGGCGGTGCTCGCCCATCTTGAGCAGGGCCTCCAGGCGCAGATACGCTCCGATAAAGGCGTTGATCTCGGCGATCTCTGGCATTTTGCCGTTTCGGTTGGCCGAGAAAACGTTGCAGACGAGGTCATACAGCTCGGCAAAGCGTTCCTCGTGCACGTCAAAGCCGCCAAAGAGAATGGCGTAGTACTGTCCTGCCTCGGAGCAGTCCTTTTGCAGAATGAGCTTGCCGTTTTCGTCGCGCAGGGCGTGATCGCGGAAGACTCTGCCGTCAAAGGATTGCTCAATGGCGGTCTTCTGCACGCGGTCGCGCTTTTCGAGCAGGGATTCGTCGCCGAAGAGCTCGTAGGCGCTCTCCAGCACGCGTGCATAGAGGAAGTTCGTGGGGTAGCTGACGTCCATCGTCCAATCGTTGGCGCGGCTCCACTCCACGAAGTTCCAGGAGGGCAGACGCTCAAGCAGGCCGTCCTCGTTCTCGTGGCGGGCGTAGAAGGCCATCAGCCCCTCGATCGTGGGACGGAAGAGCTCGCGGTCGGCCTTCGGGTTGCGGTATTTTACGTACTCGGCCACCTCGATGACGTACCACATCGTCCATTGGGGAATGAACTTGTAGTTGTCCTGTGGCTCGGAGGGATAGCACATGGGAAGAACGCCCTCGGGGTACTCGCCGTTTGCGGGATAGAGGCGGTAGTTCTCGAGGAAGGCCTCCTCCACGGGGACCTCGCCGAACAGGGCGTGCTCGGTCTTTGCGGTGAAGTAGGAGTCGCAGAGCCAGCCCGCTCTCTCGCGCGAGGGACAGTCGGTGAACAGATCCACCGCGTTGTGTGCAAAGGTGCGGACGCCGCCGCGATAGATGGCGTTCAGATCGGCGTCGCCAAGATCGGGCAGGGTAACGCCTGCCGTGTCGCGCACGAAGGTCTTGATGCCAAAGCCGTTGAGGGTCACCGATCCGCGCTTGACGGCGAGGATCGCATAGCGCATGACGTAAGGCTCAAAGGCCATCAGGTCGGGACGGCTCTCGGGAGAGAGCAAAAACTCCAGCACGTTGTGCGAATGCATATCCGTGAAGGCAAAGCGGTCGGGGGAGGCGTCCTCGCTGAAGGCGAGGATCACGTCGGATTCCTTCGCGGCGCGCAGGTTGAGGAGCGGAAAGCCCGTTTCGATGCGTCCGAAGTCGAGGATCGCGTACTGCCCCTCGGAAAGCGTCAAGGGAAGTGCGCACTCGCCAGCCGTCTTTTCCTGGTGATGCTGCTGGATCCACTCGTAGGGGTGGTATTCGATCTCGTCGTAGTCAAAGCGTCCCCAGCGCTCGCTTGCGGGGAAGGAGTAGAAGAGGGAATGGTAGGGGAGGGAGGCGTCGTAGGTCAGCCTTCCGCGGGATGCGGCCGCGGGCAGGGCGATATCCTCGTAGTGCGGATAGGGAACGCGGCGGTCGATGACCGTGGGGGGCAGGGCGCTTTCCTCAAGGGGTGCTTGCAGAGCGCCGACGAGCCAATCCTTGCCCTCTCGCAGATCCCAGACCTCCGAGAAGTGTCTTTGCACCGAGTAGCGCTCTACCTTTCGCACGCGGCAGGCGGGCAGGAAGGCCTCAAAATCCTTTCCTGTTGCGGCAAGGACATCTTCTCCCCGACGGATCTCGGCCTGCAGGAAGGCGGGCTGGAGGACCGTGGAGAGCGAGCGGCAGTGGTGGCAGAGGACGGCGATGAGGATCTCGTTTTCTCCCTCCTCGGCATAAGAGGCGAGGGAGAGGATATCCTGTCTGGCGTAGCCCTTGGCGGTGCGTGCGGGACCAAAGGCGACGAAGCGGCCGTTGACGCAGACCTGGTAAAAATCCGCGGCGGCGATATAGAGCGTGGCGCCCGTAAGATCCTTGACGCACGCGCGGAAGGTGGCAAAGGTGTGCATTTGGTCGGCCATTCCGCGAGGGAATACGGCTTTTGCTTGCTTAAACATGGTCGGTTCCTTTCTGTCGGAGAAGAAGATCAGCCGCCGATCGGCTCAAAATCCGATGCGCCGTGCTTGCAGAGCGGGCAGATGAAGTCCTCGGGGAGCGGATCGCCCTCGTAGACGTAGCCGCAGATCTTGCAGACGTAGCCCTTGGATTTCGGTGCCTCGGGCTTGGGCTTGACGTTTTCCTGGTAGTAGGTGTAGGTCATGGTGGGCGTGGAGGAGAGGACGCGCGATTCGGTGACGTCGCAGATGAACATGCCGTGCGTGCCGAGGTCAACGTACTCGGCCACCTTCAGAGAAAGGAAGGCGTTGATGTGCTTGGGCAGGACGACCAGACCGTTGCGCGATCTCTTGGGGGTGCAATTCTCAAACTTGTTGACGCTTCTTCCGCTCTGGAAGCCGAAGGTCTCAAAGACCTTGAAGGGGGCCTCGGTGGAGAGGCAGTTGACGTTGAGAAGACCCGTCTTGCGAATGGTGTGGAAGGAATAGTTCTGCTTATTGATCGTCACGGCAACTCTCTTGGGGCTGTCGGTGACCTGGGTGACGGTGTTGACGATGAGGCCGTTATCCTTCTGCCCGTCGTTGGTGGTGACCACGTACAGACCGTAGCCGATGGAGAACAGGGCGGCGGGATCGTTGCGCGACTCTCCCGACTCCTCGCTGCGGTATTCGCCGCCGAGGGCCTCGGCAAGGGCGTCCAGCTGCTTCATGCTGTCCTCGTTCAGGGCGGAGAGAATGCGAACGGGCTCGGCGGCAAAGGTGATGTCCTTTGCGCCCTCCAGCATCTTCTGCATGGTCTTTGCGGCGTTGGGGGCCCAGGTTCCGTTCTCGATCAGACCAACGGTGCGGCTCTGGTAGTCGCGCTCGGTCAGGTGGTGAATGAACTCACGCATAAAGGGGAAGATGCCGTTGCAGTAGGTGGTGGTGGCAAGCACCAGCTTGCTGTAACGGAAGGCGTCCTCCACGGCCTCGGCCATGTCCTCGCGAGCCAGGTCGGTCAGCACCACCTTGGGGCAGCCCATGTCGCGCAGCTTCTGCGCCAGCAGCTCCACGGCGCGCTTGGTGTTGCCGTAGACCGAGGTGTAGGCGATCAGCACGCCGTCGTCCTCGGGGGTATAGGAGGACCAGGTATCATAGAGGTTGATATAGTAGGACAGATTTTCGGTCAGCACGGGACCGTGCAGGGGGCAGATGATGGAGATATCCAGCGCGGAGGCCTTTTTGAGCAGTGCCTGCGCGGGAGCGCCGTATTTGCCCACGATGCCAAAGTAGTAGCGTCTTGCCTCGCAGGCCCAATCCTCGTCGGCGTCGGTGGTGCCGAATTTGCCGAAGGCGTCGGCCGAGAAGAGGACGCGGTCGGTGGCGTCATAGGTGACCATGACCTCGGGCCAATGCACCATGGGAGCGGAGGCAAAGACGAGGCTGTGCTTGCCGAGAGAGAGGGTGTCGCCGTCGGTGATGATGATGCCGCCCTCCGAGAGATCCTTGCCGAAGAACTGCTTCATCATGCGGAATGCGGCGGCAGAGGAGACGATCCTTGCCGTGGGGTATACGCTGAGGAACTGCATGATGTTGGCGGAGTGATCGGGCTCCATGTGCTGCACGATGAGGTAGTCGGGCGTTCTTCCGCCAAGCGCGTGGGAGAGGTTGTCCAGCCACTCGTGGGTAAAGTGAATGTCCACGGTGTCCATTACGGCGATCTTCTCGTCCAGAATGAGATAGGAATTATACGCCATTCCGTTGGGAACGCGGTACTGTCCCTCAAAAAGATCAATGGTGCGATCGTTTACGCCGATATAGCGAATGTCCTTAGTGATCTGCATAAAAGCCTCCTTGCTTCTTCGGTAATTGTTTGATTTTGGTTCACCCTTTACTATACCATATTTTTTCCCGATTTTCAAGCATCAATTTTCGGAAAAGCACTTTTTATTCAGGAAGAAGATCGATTTCCTTTTTCAAAGACGTTTTTTATAAAGGAGAGGATTGATTTTCCTTTCTTAAAAAACGTTTTTTTATAAAGGAGAGGATCGATTTCCCTTTCTAAAAAACGGTTTTTCATCAAGGAGAGGATAGAGCTTCTTTTTCAAGGGACGGGTTCAACGAAAGAGGGCAGGGGGCATACGGTCAAGCGTTGGTGACATAGCCTTGAGGGAGAGGGAGAGGAGGGGAGACGGATGGGGGGACGGTATCCGCGCCTGACGCCGCTTGCCGCGGTGGCGCTGTTGGGCATGATCGTGATCGATCGGAGCGGCGTATGTGCCATTACGGCGCTTGCGGCCCTTTTGCACGAGGCGGGGCATCTTACGGCGGCCGCATTCCTGCACGTGCCCATCGCGGCTCTGCGCCCCGACACGCTCGGCGCGCGCCTGGAGGTGAAGGGAAGAATGCTGAGCTACGGCGAGGAATGGATCCTTTGCGCCTTCGGTCCGCTCTTCAGCCTGCTCGGCGCGGCGGCGGGAGCCTTGCTCTGGGCGAGCTGTCCGCGCGCGCAGATCTTTTCCTGCGCCTCGCTTTTGCTTGGCCTTCTCAACCTTTTGCCCATTCACACCTTTGACGGGGGACGGATGCTTGCCTGCACGCTTTCCCGCATAGCCGAGCCGCGCACGGCCGAGCGGATCCTGCGCGCGGTCTCCTTCGCCTTTCTCATTCTGCTTTGGATGAGCGCGGTATACGTCCTGCTTCGCACGGGAGACGGTCTCTCGCTCTTTTGCTTCTCCATGAGCCTTTTTGCTACCTTTTTTCAGGAGGGAGGACGAAGTTGAAGGGGAATAAAAAACCACCTTTTTTCAAGAGGGAGGAGGCAGCTCGGAAGGGGGGAGAGGGGAAGACAGGAAAAGAATGGCGGCGGAGGGGATTTTTATGCCGCCTTGCGCCGCGCGGGAGGGAAGAAACGGGAGCATTTGCGAGAAAAACGGAGCATTTCGGCGGTTTTTGCGTGATAATCGCCGTTTTTCGCACTTGACTCCGATTGGTTAAGAATTTTGCGGAAATTTGAATTATTTTTTGGAAACGTATTGCATTTTTGGTGCATATCTGTTACAATAGTATTCGTAACTTATGGCAGAGCGCTTTTTCTCGCTTTTTTCGGGCGGTTTTGCCCGAAAAAAAGGAGAGAAGCAGCGGACGATATGTCCGTTTTGTTCCATGGATATTTTTTTATTTTTGTTTGTAAAGGAGTATTTATTCGGAATGAACCAGGATGTACGGATCAGACTGAACGGGATCTCGAAGGCCTTTGACGGCGAGACCGTTCTGGACAACATCAGCTTGGAGATCCACGACAAGGAGTTTATCACTCTGCTCGGCCCCTCCGGCTGCGGAAAAACGACCACCCTGCGCATTATCGCCGGCTTTGAAACGCCGGATTGCGGTGACGTCTTTTTTGACGGCGCGCGCATCAACGATCTTCCCCCCTACAAGCGGCAGGTCAACACCGTTTTTCAACGCTACGCGCTTTTTCCGCACCTGAACGTATTTGACAATATCGCCTTCGGCCTGCGCATCCAGAAGCGTCCGGATGCCGAGATCCGCGAGAAGGTCAAGGATATGCTGGCGCTCGTGAACCTCAAGGGCTTTGAGCGCCGCCGCGTCAGCACGCTCTCGGGCGGTCAGCAGCAGAGAGTGGCCATCGCACGCGCCCTCGTCAACCAGCCCAAGGTCCTGCTTTTGGACGAGCCCCTTGCCGCGCTTGACCTCAAGCTCCGCAAGGATATGCAGAACGAGCTGAAGAACATTCAGCACAAAACGGGCATCACCTTTATCTACGTTACCCACGACCAGGAGGAGGCTCTCTCCATGTCGGATACCGTTGTGGTCATGGCGCACGGGCGGATCCAGCAGATCGGCTCGCCCACCGACATCTACAACGAGCCCATCAACGCCTTCGTGGCCGACTTTATCGGCGAATCCAATATCGTGGACGGCGTGATGCTTGCGGACTACCGCGTGCGTCTGGCCGGTCACACCTTCGACTGCGTGGACGGCGGCTTTGACCGAAACGAGCCGGTTGACGTGGTCATTCGTCCCGAGGACGTGGACGTGGTCAAGCCCGAGGCGGGAATGCTTTGCGGATTGGTCACGGGCGTGACCTTCAAGGGCGTGCATTACGAGGTCATCGTGGACGTGGACGGCTTTAAGTGGATGATCCAGACCACGGATTTCGTCGAGGAGGGGGCCACCATCGGCCTTTCCATTGATCCCGACGCCTTCCACATCATGAAGAAATCCGAGTTCTCGGGTATGTTTGGCGACTATTCCTCCTTCAGCGACGAGCTGGAGAAGCTTTCGGACGTAACGGAGGAAGTAGAGGAAGAATGAAAAAACGGTCTGTATTCGAGCGCATGGCAGAGGCGCCCTACCTCGTTTGGTCCGCGATGTTCATTCTCGCGCCGCTTTTGTTCGTGGCCTATTTTGCCTTTACCGACCGAAACGGCGGCTTTACGCTGGAGAACATCACCTCTCTCTCGGCCTATTCCAATACCTTTGTGATGTCCCTGGGCTTTGCGCTGATCGCCACGGCGATCTGCCTGCTCATCGGCTATCCTCTGGCCTACTGCATGTCCCGCACCTCGGAGCGCACGCGCAATATCCTCACGGTGCTGCTCATGCTTCCCATGTGGATCAGCCTGCTCATTCGCACCTATTCGCTCATGGCGCTTCTGGATAACGGAGGACTTGTCAGCAGCTTCCTCGTTGGGCTGGGGCTCCCCAAGCTCACCTTTATCGGCACCGAGGGCGCGGTGATCCTGGGCATGGTCTACGATTTTCTGCCCTACATGGTCCTGCCGATCTACACCTCGATGAACAAGCTGGACAAGCGCTATCTCGAGGCGGCGGCCGATCTTGGCTGCAACAGCGGCAAAACGCTCTTTCGCGTGATCCTGCCCCTCACGGTGCCCGGCATCGTTTCGGGCGTGACGATGGTGTTCGTTCCTTCGATCAGCACCTTCTACATCTCGCAAAAGCTGGGCGGCGGCTCCTTTGATCTGATCGGAGACACCATCGAGCGCCAGTTCCAGAATGCGGTGACCTATCACACCGGCGCGGCGATCTCGCTCGTGATGATGATCCTCATCTTCATCTCGCTGGCCGTCATGAACAAATTCTCGGACGGTGGGGAGGACATTATCGTATGAAATTCCTATCCAGATTTTACATTGGCATTATCTTTTTCATCCTGTACGCCCCCATTCTCGTGGTGATGCTCTTTTCCTTCAACGCCTCGGGAAGTCTGAGCGAGTTTACGGGCTTTTCGCTCTACTGGTACAAGGATCTTTTCCGCAACGGGGAAGCGCTTCAGGCCTTGAAGAATTCGCTGATCCTTGCGGTCACCTCCTCGCTTGCCGCTACCGCGCTCGGCACGCTGGCCGCCTTTGCGATCGCGCGCACCAAGAGCCGCCGCAAGCAAAAGCTGATGGAGGGTGTGGCCAACATTCCCATGATGAACCCCGATATCGTGACCGGTGTTTCCATGATGCTGCTTTTCGTGGGCGTCGGCGCGATGCTGCGCATGGACGATACGCTGGGTTTTTGGACCATGCTCCTGGCGCACACCACCTTTAACCTTCCGTACGTCATTCTGTCGGTCCTGCCGAAGTTCCGCCAGATGGACAAGAGCCTCACCGAGGCGGCACTGGACCTTGGCTGCACGCCTGCGCAGACCTTTTTGCGCGTGGAGCTGCCCTCGATCCTGCCCGGTGTGGTATCGGGCCTGATGATGGGCTTTACGCTCTCGCTGGACGATTTCGTCATCAGCCATTTCGTCAGCTCCCCCGATTTCAAGACTTTGCCGCTCTACATCTACAACCAGACCGCGCACGAGGTCAAGTTCAGCATGTATGCACTTTGCACGCTGATGATCGTGACCATCCTGCTTTTGCTCATCGCCGTCAACCTGGCGGGCTCGATGGGCGAGGGACGCCGTAAGGGCAAGGGACGTGCCTTGCAGAAGGGAGGGCTTGCGCCGTGAAACGGATGAAATTTCCCGCTTTGCTTGCCGCGCTTTTCCTGCTTTGCGTGGGTACGCTTCTGCTTTCCTCCTGCTCGGAGGCAGAGGGCGAGGTCATCACGCTCTACGTTTACAACTGGGGCGAGTATATCTCGGACGGCTCGGAGGGCACGATTGACGTCAACGCCGAGTTTGAGGCCTACTGCCGCGAGGAGCTTGGGCTCAACGTCAAGGTCAACTATTCCACCTTCTCGAGCAACGAGAGCATGTACGCCAAGATCAGCAGCGGCTCTGCCGCCTACGACGTGATCATTCCCTCGGACTATATGATCCAGCGCATGGTCGCGGAAAATCTGCTGCAGCCGCTGGATCTTTCCCTGATCCCGAACTATCAGTACGTGGACGAGGCCTTTAAGGGTGAGAACGTCTACTACGAGGACGACACCGACAACGTCTATTCCGTGCCCTATTTCTACGGCATGGTGGGCGTGATCTACAACACCTCCATCGTTCATGAGGACGAGGAGAACGTTGGCAGCTGGGGTCTGATGTGGGACGAGGACTACAAGGGCGACATTCTGCAGTTCAACAACAGCCGCGACGCCTTTGGCTCGGCGCTCTATTATCTCGGTGCTGACGGTGATGGTGACTTTGGCGTCAACGATCTTTCTGCCGAGAGCCTGCCTCGCTGGGTCGAGGCCCTTGATCTGCTCAAGGAGCAAAAGAGCGTGGTGCAGGGCTACGTTATGGACGAGATCTTCAACAAGATGAAGAGCGGCTCTGCGGCCGTGGCCGCCTACTATGCGGGCGACTACCTCTCCATGTACGAGGACAACGATCAGCTCTCCTTCTTCTATCCGCAGGAGGGAACCAACAGCTACGTGGATGCCATGTGCGTGCCCGCGCAGGCGAAGAATGCGGAGCTGGCGATGCACTACATCAACTTTATGTGCCGCGAGGACATCGCGGTGGCCAATGCGGAGTACACCTACTACGCCTCTCCCTTGACGAGCGTGCGTGCGAATGAGGACTATCAGGAATGCATGAGCGAGGTGCACGAGGACGCGATGGACATTCTCTACGGAGAGACCGCGGCCTCGGTTCCGACGCAGGCCTACATGAACCTTTCCCCCGAGGGGCTTTCCATGCTCAACGAGCTTTGGGAGGAGCTGAAGGTGGAGAGCACCATCGGCGACGGCATCTATATTGGCTGCGGAGTGATCCTGGTTGCTCTTGCGGCCCTGGGCATCTGGCAGATGCTCAAGAAGCGCCGTTGGGCCAAGCTTTACGATTAACACACCGCACGGGGGAGCTTTTCGGAGCTTCCCCGTAAAAAATAGCCGAAAGCGGTTGACTTTTTCCCCCGATGGGGGTATAATATAGGTTGATATTTTGGGAAAAAGAAGGGAATTACCATGACGAAGATCGATATTTTTTCGGGCTTTCTGGGCGCGGGTAAGACCACGCTGATCAAGAAGCTCCTCAAGGAGGCCTATGTTGGCGAAAAGCTCGTGCTGATCGAAAACGAGTTTGGCGAGATCGGCATTGACGGCGGCTTTATGCAGGATGCAGGCATTCAGGTCACCGAGATGAACAGCGGCTGCATCTGCTGCTCGCTGGTCGGCGACTTTGGCAAGGCGCTGAAAAAGGTGCTGGAGGAGTATGCCCCCGACCGCATTCTCATCGAGCCCTCGGGCGTTGGCAAGCTCTCGGACATCATTCGTGCCGTGCAGAGCGTGGCCTCCGAGGACGTTCTGCTCAACGGCTTTACCACGGTGGCAGACGTCAAGAAGTGCAAGATGTATATGAAGAACTTTGGCGAGTTCTTCAACGATCAGATCGAAAACGCGGGCTGCATCGTGCTGTCGCACACGCAGGACGCAAGCGAGGCCAAGATCCGCGAGACCGTTGCGCTCCTGCAGGAGAAGAATGCAACGGCCACCATTGTGACCACCCCCTGGGATAAGCTGGACGGCAAGCAGCTGCTTGAGGCCATGGAGCGCAGAGACACCATCGAGGAGGAGCTTGCACGCCTGGCCGAGGAGGCGCACCACCATCATGCGCACCATCACCACGGTCATGACGAGTGCGACGATCCCGAGTGCGCTTGCCACCATCATCATGATGAGCATGAGGAGCACGAGCATCACCATCACGAGCACCACCACGACCATGACGAGTGTGACGATCCCGAGTGCGCGTGCCACCACCATCACGGCGAGCACGGCCATCACCACCATCACCATGCCGACGAGGTCTTCGTCAGCTGGGGCGTGGAGACCGTCAAGAGGTTTGACGAGGCAGAGCTGCGCGCCATTCTGGAGCGTCTTCCCGAGGAGAAGTGCTTTGGCACGATCCTGCGCGCCAAGGGCATCGTGGAGGGCACGGACGGTGCATGGATCCACTTTGATTATATCCCCGGAGAAGGGGACGTGCGCACGGGCTCTGCCGGCATCATCGGCCGTCTCTGCGTGATCGGCGCACACATCAACAAGCCTGCTCTGGCCGAGCTGTTCGGCGTGGAGCTTTAAGGAAAGGGACTGGGTACGGATATGGCAAGAATTCCCGTCTATCTGTTTACGGGCTTTCTGGAGGGCGGAAAGACGCACATCATTCAGGAGTCCATGGAGGATAAGCGCTTCAATTCGGGCGAAAAGACGCTGATCCTGCAATGCGAGGAGGGTGTGGACGAGCTGGACCTCGACGCCTTCTACGGCAAGAATATCTATCTGGAGCAGATCGAGAGCGAGGAGGAGATCTCCAAGGAGAACCTCACCGCCATCGGCAAAAAGCACCGCATCGACCGCGTGATCATCGAATACAACGGAATGTGGCCCATGCAAAGGCTCTACGAGAGCCTGCCCGACGGCTGGGTGATCTACCAGGAGATGATGTTTGCCGATGCATCGAGCTTTCTGCGCTACAACGCCAATATGTGTCAGCTGACGGTGGATAAGCTGCTCAACGCCGAGATGATCGTCCTCAACCGCACGCCAAAGGATATCGACAAGGAGGAGATCCACAAGGTCATTCGCGGCATCTCCCGCCGTGTGGCCATTACCTACGACTATACCGACGGACACGTGGAGTACGATGACATCGAGGATCCGCTCCCCTATGACGTTGACGCACCCGTGATCCGCATCGAGGACAACGATTACGCCATCTTCTACCGCGATCTTTCCGAGGATATGGGCAAGTACAACGGCAAGCGCGTTCGCTTCAAGGGCATTATTGCACGCGACGGCGCGAGCATTCTGGCAGGACGCCATGTGATGACCTGCTGTGCCGACGATATTGCCTACCATCCGCTGGTCTGTATTTTCGCAGAGCCCACCACGCTCAACACGCGCGATTGGGCAACCCTTACGGGACAGATCAAGGTGGAGAAGCACAAGCTCTACCGCGGCGAGGGTCCCGTGCTTTACGTGGAGTCTACCGAGTTTGCCGTAAAGCCCGAGCAGGAGGTTGCTACCTTCTATTAAGGCGCACGCAAAGCAAAAGAACCGCATTCCCGAGCGAGGGAATGCGGTTCTTCGTTTTTTGTTTTGCCCGTCCCGCAGGTCATGCGCCCTTGGTGAGCTGTTGCTTGTTGTATTGCAGGGTGTAGAGGTGATAGTAGCGTCCCTTCTTGTGGAGCAGCTCCTGGTGCGAGCCCTGCTCGATGATCCGTCCGTGCGAGAGCAGAATGATGTTGTCTGCGTGCTGAATGGTGGAGAGCCTGTGCGCAACGATCAGCATGGTGCCGATGTTCTTCATCTTCTCCAGGGAGTCCTGAATGAGCAGCTCGGTCTCGGTGTCGATGTTTGCGGTGGCCTCGTCCAGGATCATGACCGAGGGCTTGTGAATGATGGTACGCGCAAAGCTGAGCAGCTGACGCTGTCCTGCGGAGAAGTTGTTTCCGCGCTCGCGCACGGTCTCGTCAAGCCCGCTCTCCAGCTTGCTGATGAAGGCGTCGGCGTTGACGTATTCGCAGGCTGCGCGGATCTCCTCGTCGGTAAAGGACTCCTCACGCAGAACGATGTTGCTTCGAATGGTTCCCGAGAACAGGAAGACGTCCTGCAGCATCTGTCCAAAGTGGCGGCGCAGGGAGGAGATCTTGATCTTGCGAATGTCGATGCCGTCGATCAGGATCTGGCCCTTCTGAATGTCGTAGTTGCGGCAGATCAGCGAGAGAATGGTGGTCTTTCCCGAGCCCGTGGAGCCAACGAAGGCTACCGTCTGCATGGGATCCACGTGGAAGGAGACGTCCTGCAGCACCCATTCGTCGGGCTTGTAGGCGAACCACACGTTGCGAAATTCGATCTCACCGCGGATCTCCTCAAGCTCAATGGCGTCGGGCTCGTCCACCACCGTGGGCTTCATATCAAAGATGGTAAAGATCTTTTCGGCCGAGGCGAAGGCGGATTGCAGGCGGTTGAATTGCTCTGCCATGGTCTGAATGGGGTTGAAGAACTTGGAGATGTAGAGGTAGAAGGAGACCAGCACCTCACTGGTGATGCGCTGCCCCAGGAAGGTGGTGTCCTTGATGTAGCCGCGGCCGCCGAGATAGAGCAGGCAAAGGACTGAGGAGATATAGAGCATATAAACGGTGGGGCGGAAGATACCGAAGACGAAGATCTCATTCTGCTTGGCCCGCTTGAGGCGGTTGCTCTTTTCCAAAAAGTCCTGCATCTTCTGCTCCTCGCGGTTGAAGATCTGGGTGATCTTGATGCCCGAGAGGTTTTCGGAGAGGTAGGTGTTGATGTCGGTGGTGCCGTCCTTGACCTTGCGGTAGGCCTTGCGCGAGAACTTGCGGAAGATCACGGTAAAGAGGACGATGAAGGGGACGAAGCAAAGCACCATCAGCGTCAGCATATAGTTGAGCAGGAGCATGGCGCCAAGCACGCCCACGATCACGAAGACGTTCTTGATCATGTTCACGAGAATGTTGGTGAACATCATGGAGATGGCGTTGGTATCGTTGGTCACGCGGGTGACCAGCTTGCCAACGGGGATCTGGTGGAGCTGCTCGTGCGAGAGGCTCTCAATGTGGGTAAAGAGATCCTGGCGCAGGGCGGAGAGGATCTTCTGTCCCGTTTTTTGCAGAATGATGGACTGCAGATAGGTGGAAACGAGCGAGACGATCAGAATGCCCGCGTAAACGCCCACCGAGAGGAAAAGGCGATCCAGCGCAAAGCTCTCCTCCTTGATGATGCCCTGAATGTTACCGATGATCAGGGGGGAGACCAGATCGTAGGCGATGGAGATGAGCATGATCAGAAGAACGATCAGAAATTCCTTGACGTGAGGTCTGGCGTAGCGGAGCAGGCGAGCGGCGATCTCGCTATCCTTCATGTTGCGGTCAAAGCCGATGGCTTCCTTCTTGTTTTTGATCAGCGCGTAGGCCAGAATGAAGACCAGGGAGAAGACTCCGATGATCGCGCCAACGATCAACAGCGGCAAATATTCGTACATATCAAGCCTCTCCTCCTTCCTCTTCCAGCTTTTGCAGATCGACCATCTTGCGGTAGGCGGGGCAGGACTCGTAGAGAGACGCGTGCGTGCCCACGGCGGCAAGCTTGCCGTCGTCAAGGAACAGGATCTTGTCCATTCGCTCGACGGTGGAGATGCGGTGTGCGATCAGAATGGTGGTTTTGCCCGCGCGTGCGCGGTTGAGATTTTCCAGAATGGTGCGCTCGGTCTTGGTATCCACGGCGGAGACCGAGTCGTCCAGGATCAGAATGGGGGCGTCCTTCATCAGGGCGCGTGCGATCGAGATGCGCTGCTTCTGTCCGCCCGAAACGGTCACGCCGCGCTCACCGAGCACGGTGTCGTAGCCCTGAGAAAATTCCGTGATGTTGCTGTGCACGTCCGCAAGGGTAGCCACGGCCTCCACCGCCTCGCGGGAGGGGGAGTTGACGCCAAAGGCGATGTTGCGCTCAATGGTGTCGCTAAAGAGGAAATTGTCCTGCGGAACGTAGGCGCAGGCGGCGCGCACGTCGCGAATGGGAACGGTGTTGACGTCCCGACCGTCCACAAAGACGGTGCCGTCGGGCACGTTGTAGGTGCGCAGGATCAGATCCACCAGGGTGGTCTTGCCCGCGCCCGTTTTTCCGACCAGTCCAACGCTCTCTCCCGCCTCGATCGAGAAGGAGACGTCAGAGAGGGCATCGTAGTCGGCCTCGGGATAGCGGAAGGTCAGATTGCGAAATTCCACGCGCCCCCTGACGTTCTCAAGAGGAGTGACGCCCTTGGCGTCGCAAACGGTGATCTCGGCGTCCAGCAGCTCGCCGATGCGCTTGAGCGAGGCTTTGCCGCGAGAGGTCATGTCGATCAGCTCGGAGACGGCCATGATGGGCCAGACGATGGAGGTGAAGTAGCTGATGAACTCCATCAGCTCACCCGCATTGAAGGCACCCTTCCAAACGAGGTATCCGCCGTAGCCGAGGATCACGCAGGTCACCGACTCGACGAAGAGCGTAACGAGGATATGCAAGAGGACCGAGGCGCGGGTAAATTCCACGTTTGCCACCTCGTTCTCGCGGTTGAGCTTTTTGAAGGCCCAAAGCTCCTTGCCCTCCTTGACGAAGGACTTGATCACGGCAATTCCCGAGAAGCTTTCCTGCGTGAAATCCGAGATCCTGGAGTAGGCCTCCTGGCGAATGTCCCACTTCTTCATCATATAGCGTCCGATCAGGGCGCTGACGGCCAGGAGCAGAAGCATGGGGATCATGGAAAGACCCGTGAGCAGGGGATCCATCTTCCACATTTCGATAAAGGCCATGCCGCCCAGGAGCAGCGCGTCAAAGAGCATCAGAATGCCCGAGCCGAAGCACTCCTGCACCGTTTCCAGATCGTTGGTAAAGAGGCTCATCATGCTGCCCACCTTGTTGACCTGGTAGTATTGACGGGAAAGATCCTTGGCGTGGTCGAACATCCGATTGCGCAGGTCGGCCTCCATCTTGATGGCGGAGCCGAAGAAGCAGATGCGCCAGAGGAAGCGTCCCACGGCCATGGAGAGAATGATCGCGATCAGGGGCAGGCAGATGCGGTCGAGCAGAACCGTCATGTCAAACGGAACGCTGACGCCGTCAAGCTCCACAGCTCCCGTGTTGAGGCCGTTGATCACCATGCGGTAGAGCTTGGGGATCTGCAGCTGCAGAAAGTCGATCATCAAAAGCGCAAGAAGGCCGAGCAAAAGCATGGGCCCATGCTTGAGATAATAGCGATTGATGTGTTTTCCGAAAATCATAATCCTATCCTTCGTTTTTGCGTATTCGTCGCGGCTGAAAATGCTCTTTTCATTATAGCATATTCTTCCATGGAATGCAATCGTTTTTTTCATCTTTTATAAAAAAGTAGGGTAGGGGAGGAGAGGCCCGCGGAGGGCGTTCCTTTCCCTCGGAGAGAGAGGAAAAAGCGAAGAAAAAAGCGTGGTGGCAAACGAGCAATTGGTGCAAAAACGGCCAAAAAAGCGAGAAAACGGGAGGTTGAGGGGTGCTAAATCAAAATTGTTGAAAAAAATTCAAAAAAAGGGTTGACAAAGGGATTTTGTTATGATATAATAGGCGAGCATGAAAAAATATGTCTAACGTTTGATATGGAGGAAATACGACAATGTCCACGTTTATGCAGAAAAAAGAAAACGTCGTCCGCAAGTGGTACGTTCTGGACGCAGCAGGCAAGCCCATGGGCAAGACCGCTGTTGCAGCTGCAGATCTTCTGCGCGGCAAGAACGCTCCCGAGTTCACTCCTCACGTCGATTGCGGTAACTTCGTTATCGTCATCAACGCAGAGAAGGCAGTTCTGACCGGCAAGAAGCTGGAGCAGAAGTACTACTACCATCACTCCGGCTACATTGGCGGAATGAAGGCAGTTCAGGCCAAGACCATGATGGCAACCAAGCCCGAGAGAGCAATGGAGCTCGCGATTAAGGGCATGCTTCCCAAGAACACGCTGGGTGCAAAGGCGTTCACCCGTCTGAAGGTTTATGCCGGCGACGCTCATAAGCAAGAGGCTCAGAAGCCCGAAGCTTACGAGTTTTGATTGAGAGAAAGGAAGGACAAAACAGATGTATACCAGCTCTAAGCCTTATTTCTACGGCACCGGCAGAAGAAAGAAGTCCGTTGCACGCGTTCGCATCGTTCCCGGCAC
>JAFWAA010000010.1 GCA_017507905.1 Clostridia bacterium
CACCCGTAGGGTGACGGATGAGGTGTCCCAAAACGAAACTAACCCGTGTAGGGGCTTTATGCGGCATGACATTGTCTCGGACCGTCGCGGACGCCGGGCCCTACATGGTTTGTGCGCTATTCCTTCCGAGCATCACAATTTTTCATCCTGCGGAGCAGGATTTCATCGCGGAGCGATTTCATCCACCGGAGGTGGATATCATCCGTCGGCGGGGGGGTCCCTCGCCGATCGGATATCATTGCGTGGGCGGCCAAGCCCACGCCCGGGCGAGGCTTCGAAGAAGTCCACGAGCGATCGGGGCACAAACCAAAATCTCCGCCGCACAAACGGCGAACGAAAACTCCCCTTGAAGGCAAAGAAAAAGGAAGCACGTTGTTCGCACTTCCTTCCATGGGTAGCAATCCTATTTTTGGGGAGTTTTTGGGGGGTGTGGGGGACTTTTTTCAAAAAGTCCCCCACAAAAACCGCGTCCTTCTTCCTCAAACAAGCTCGCCGAGGTAGTATTTCTTTTTGCCGCGGCGGACGACGAGGTATTTGCCGCCGAGAGCCACGGAGGCGTCGACGGTGGCGTTGACGTCACGGATCGGGTCACCGTTGAGGGTGAGGGAGCCGCTGGAGATGAATTCACGCGCTTCGCGCTTGGAGGAGCAGATGCCTGCGGACACCAGAACGTCCATGATCGGGCCTGCCGCGGCGGTAAAGTGCGGCACGTCCTTCAGTCCTGCCAAAAGGTCCTTCAAGGGGATCTCTTTGATCTTGCCCGCGAAGAGAAGCTCGCTGATGCGGAGAGCGGACTCGTATGCGCCTTCGCCGTGCAGGTCGTTGAGGATCTCCTCGGCCAGCTTCTTCTGCGCCAGACGGAGGTGCGGATTTGCTGTATGCTCGCGCTCGATCTCCTCGATCTCCTCACGGGAAAGGAAGGTCAATCTCTTGAGGTAATTGATGACCATGCTGTCCTCGGAGTTGAGCAGGAACTGGTAGAGCTCGTAGGAGCTGGTCTTGTTCTTATCCAGCCAAACGGCGTTGCCCTCGCTTTTGCCAAACTTGTTGCCGTGCGAGTCGGTCACCAGGGGCATGGTAAAGGCGTAGACCTCGTCACCCGTGGTTTTGCGGATCAGCTCGATGCCCGTGGTGATGTTGCCCCACTGGTCGGAGCCTGCCACCTGCAGATCCACGCCGCGGTTCTCGTGCAGATACTTGAAGTCCAGACCCTGGATCAGCATATAGGAGAACTCCGCGTAGGAGATGCCGCTTTCCATCTGGCGGCGAATGAGGTCCTTGGAGAGCATATAGCCCACGTTGATGTATTTGCCGTAGTCACGGAAGAACTCCACCACGTTGATGTCCTTGACCCAATCGTAGTTGTTGACCACCTCGTAGGGGAAGATGGTGGCGAGCTGCTTCTTGAGGCACTCAAAGTTGTGCATGACCTCGTTTCTGTCGGAGAGCTTGCGCTCAACGGTTCCTCTGGGGTCACCGATCAGGGCGGTGGCCATGCCCACGAGGAGCAGGGGCGTGTGTCCCGCATTGGCCAGGCGGCGGGTGATGAGGAACGAGGAATAATGCCCGAGGTGCAGGCTGTCGGCGGTGGGATCGGTGCCGATATAGAAGGTCAGTCCTCCTGCGTTCAGCTTATCGATCAGCTTGGGATCGGAGATATCCTGGATCAGGCCTCTCCATTTCAGATCCTCGTAAAGTGTCATGTCGGTCCTCCTTGAAAAAAACGTATAAATCAATATCCTGTTCATTATACCATGAAAAGGCGCGTCCGTCAAGAGAGATGCGGCAAGTTTTTGCGCGACACGCGCGTTTTACAGGTCTTTTCCGTGCCTTTTTCGCCGCGCGCGGGAATAGGTTTCTCTTGACAAGGGGATAAATGTGTTGTATAATGTTAACCGAAGAAAACCTGAACTGGAGGACGCTATGGAACAGTTGAAGCTAAACGCCCTGCGCGAGGCCGCACGCAAGATCCGCGTGGGCATCATCGAGGGCACGCACGCCGCAAGATCCGGACACCCGGGCGGCTCTCTTTCGATCGCGGATATTCTCGCCTATCTTTACTTTGAGGAAATGCACGTTGACCCGCAGGATCCCCGTATGGAGGAGCGCGACCGCTTCGTTCTCTCCAAGGGACACTGCGCGCCTGCCCTGTATGCCACGCTGGCCGAGCGCGGCTTTTTCCCCGTCGAGGAGCTGACCACGCTGCGCAAGCTCGGCTCGCGTCTGCAGGGGCACCCCGATATGACACTCACCCCCGGTGTGGATATGTCCGCAGGCTCGCTGGGCCTTGGCATCAGCGCCGCCGCAGGCATGGCCCTGGCCGCCAAGATCGACGGCAAGGACTACCGCGTGTATACCGTGGTCGGTGACGGCGAGAGCGAGGAGGGCCAGGTTTGGGAGGCCTCTATGTTTGCCGCCCACTACAAGCTGGATAACCTTTGCGTGATCGTGGACTGGAACGGTCTGCAGATCGACGGCAGCGTGGAGGAGGTCATGAACCCCACGCCGCACGACAAAAAGCTGGAGGCCTTCGGCTTCCACGTCATTTCGGTGGACGGTCACGATTTTGATGCCCTCAAGGCCGCCTTTGACGAAGCAAAGACCGTAAAGGGCAAGCCCACCGCCATCATCGCCAAAACGGTCAAGGGCAAGGGGGTTTCCTTTATGGAGAACAAGGTCAACTGGCACGGATCGGCCCCCAACGACGAGCAGTACGCCGCCGCTCTGGCCGAGCTGAACGCATAAGGAGGACGGAACAATGGCAGATAAGATCGCAACGAGAGAAAGCTACGGCGCGGCTCTGGTCGAGCTGGCCGAAAAATATGATTTCGTCGTCATGGACGCGGACCTCGCCGAGGCGACCAAGACCGTAAAATTCAAAAAAGCATACCCCGCCCGCTTCTTTGATTGCGGCATTGCCGAGGGCAATATGATGAGCGTGGCCGCAGGAATTGCAACCACGGGCAAGACCGTGTTTGCCTCCACCTTTGCCATGTTCGCCGCAGGCAGAGCCTTTGAGCAGGTGCGCAACTCCATCGGATACCCCCACCTCAACGTCAAGATCGGCGCCACGCACGCAGGCATCACCGTTGGTGAGGACGGCGCCACGCACCAGTGCAACGAGGACCTCGCGCTCATGCGCACCATTCCGGGCATGACCGTGGTCAATCCCTCCGACGCCGTGGAGGCAAAAGCCGCCGTGGAGGCCGCGCTGAACACGGAAGGACCCTTCTATCTCCGCTTCGGCCGCTACGCCGTCCCGGTGATCAATGACAATGCCGACTACCGGTTCGAGCTTGGCAAGGGCGTGCTTCTGGCCGAGGGATCTGACGTCACCCTCGTGGCCACGGGCATCATGGTGGCCATGGCGCTGGAAGCCAAAGAGCTGCTTGCCGCCGAAGGAATTTCCGCACGCGTGATCAACATTCACACCATCAAGCCGATCGACAGAGAGATCCTCGAAAAAGCGGCCGCCGAAACCGGCGCGATCGTTACCGCCGAGGAGCACAACGTCATTGGCGGACTTGGCTCGGCGGTTGCCGAAGCCGTTGGCGAAATCTGCCCCGTGCCCGTCCTTCGCGTTGGCGTCAAGGATACCTACGGACACTCCGGCACGGTTCCCGCCCTCCTCGAAGCCTACGGTCTGACCCCCTCCGCTATTGTTGACGCCGCCAAGCGCGCCGTCTCGATGAAGAAGTAAGGGGACGCGGGATTTATTCGAGGGGACGCGGTTTTTGTGGGGGACTTTTTGAAAAAAGTCCCCCACACCCCCCAAAAACTCCCCAAACAAAAATATGGCTACCCTCGGAAGGAAGTGCGAACAACGCGCTTCCTTTTTTTGTGCCTTCAAGGGGAGTTTTCGCGTACCGTTACTGCAATACAGGCTCCGGTTCCTGCCTCTCTCGCTTATAGACTTCTTCGAAGCCTCGCCCTACGGGGTGTTGGCGAATGGTGGGGGTTAATATTAGCCTCTCCCAACGGGAGAGGTGGCTCGCGAAGCGAGACGGAGAGGGCTTTTTTTCTTCCCCCTCTCACCCGCTTCGCGGGAGCTCCCCCTGAGGGGGAGCCTTTCGTTAACCGCAGCACAATCCCCCTATCTGTCATCCTGGGCGGAGGCGAAACCGCAGTCGAACGTTTCCGGGTCGAACGGAGCGAGCAAGGAAACGCGTGCGTCCGTAGGACGCGCGGGATCTCGTTTGAAATCTTGCTATCTTGTCTTGTCACAAAAGTAACATCATGTGGAAGGATAGCAAGCGTCCTTACGAGATCCCTTCGTCGCTATCGCTCCTCGGTTTTGGATCGGATCGTCGCCGCATAGCGGCTCACTCCCTCTCCAAAACTTCGACTTCGGCTCCGCTCAGGATGACAGGTTGCAGGTAATGCGGTGGATGAGGAGTTGCCACTATTCGCCAACACCCCGTAGGGCGAGGCTTCGAAGAAGTCCACGAGCGGGAGAGGCAGAGACCAAAATCTGTACTGCAGCAACGGCGAACGAAAACTCCCCTTCGCCGCACGAAAAAAGGAAGCACGTTGTTCGCACTTCCTTCCATGGGTACATATATCCTTTTTTGGGGAGTTTTTGGGGG
>JAFWAA010000011.1 GCA_017507905.1 Clostridia bacterium
AAGTGACAACCGCACGCCCCCCTATCTGTCATCCTGAGCGGAGGCGGAGCCGGAGTCGAAGTTTTGGAGAGGGAGTGAGCCGCAAGGTGACGATCCGATCCAAAACCGAGGAGCGCAAGCGACGAAGGGATCTCGTAAGGACGCTTGCTATCCTGCCAAATGATGTAACTTTCCTTACAGGAAGATACGAAGCGCTCAAGCGAGATCCCGCGCGTCCTATGGACGCACGCTTTTGCTTATTCGCTACGCTCAATCCGCAAAAGTTCGACTACGGCTCCGCCTCCGCTCAGGATGACAGGTTGCAGGTGATGCGGTGGATGAGGAGTTGCCACCATCCGCCAACACTCCGTAGGGCGAGGCTTCGAAGAAGTCCACGAGCGGGAGGGGCACAAACTAAAATCTGCACCGCACGCACGGCGAACGAAAACTCCCCTTCTCCGCACAAAAAAAGGAAGCGCTATGTTCGCACTTCCTTCCGAGGGTACATATATCCTTTTTTGGGGAGTTTTTGGGGGGTGTGGGGGACGTTTTTCAAAAAGTCCCCCACAAAAAAGCTCTCCCACTCGGCCTTCATAGCAGCTTCTTATACGCTGCAAAGGCCGAGGGAATGGCGTACTCCGCGTGCAGTGCGCCGTTCGGCACGATCAACAGCTCCGATTCGCTCGGCCAGCCGTCAAATTCGGGCGAAATGCGCACCGCGTAGGCAATCATGTGCCACTCCACGTGCGAAAAGACGTGCTTTGCGTCCTCCAGCCGCTCCACGTGCAAGGGCTCAAGACCAAGCGCGCGGACAAGCGCGGGGATCTCCTCCTTTTCGACGTGCCCAGGCACGTGCGGAAGCTCAAACAGCCCCGCCAGAAGCCCTTTTGGAGGACGCCTGCGCAACACCGTGCGGTCGCCGTCGCGAAGAAGAAGCACGGTCCGCTCCTCGATCCGCCTCGGCTTTTTTGCCCCCTTGACGGGAAGCTCCTCCGCGATCCCGAGCGCCGCCCCACGGCAGTACATACGCAGAGGACAGCCCTCGCACCTCGGTGCGCCCTTGGGCAGACAAACGGTGGCGCCAAGCTCGATGAGCGACTGCGTAAAGTCCCCCGCCTCCGGGGGAACCACTTGGCAAAGCGAGGCGCGAAGCTCAGCCTTGACCTCGGGACGCGTCACGTCCTTGCGCAGAGCGAGAAAACGCGACAGCACGCGCAGGACGTTTCCGTCCACGGCGGGAACGCGCACGTCGTAGGCGATCGAGGCGATCGCGCCTGCGGTGTATTCCCCGATCCCGGGCAGGGAGAGAAGCCCCTCGTAGTCCGAGGGCATCACGCCGTTATGCTCCGCAAGAACCGAGCGCGCGGCCTTTTGCAGATTTCGCGCGCGGCTGTAATAGCCAAGCCCCTCCCAGAGCTTGAGCAGCTGCTCCTCGGGAAGGTCGGCCAGCGCCTTGACCGTGGGGCAAGCCGTCAAGAAGCGCTCGTAATAGGGCTTGACCGCCTCCACACGCGTTTGCTGCAGCATGATCTCCGAGATCCAGATGCGGTAGGGGTCACGCGTGCGACGCCAGGGCAGATCGCGCTTGCTCTGCGCATACCACGCCAGAAGCGCGCGCACCGCCTCCTCTCTAAAGATCGGCTCGCTCACCGTCGACACCCCCTCTCCTTTTTTCTGCTTCTATTGTAGCACAAAAGAGAGGCTTTGTCAATTTCCGCACCCGTAATTTTCACCCCGTCCGACAAAAAACGACCCCCGTCGCTGGCTTTTTCAAAGGAAGAAGACGAAAAAAAGCGACTTCGTCTTCGGCTTTTCGCGGAAGACGAGGCAGGAAAAGCGGACTACGTCTTCGGCTTTTCGCGAAAGGCGAGGCAGGAAAAGCGGACTACGGCTTGGGCTTTCCGCGGAAGATGAGGCAGGAAAACTGGACTACGGCTTGGGCTTTCCGCGGAAGATGAGGCAGGAAAAGCGACTACGGCTTGGGCTTCCCGCGGAAGATGAGGCAGGCAAAATAGCCGAAGACGAGGGCCGCGGCGATGCCGCCGGCCGAGGCGCCAAGCCCTCCCGTGAGCGCACCGAGAAGTCCTTTTTCGGTCACGGCCTCGCGCACGCCCTTGGCGATCAGAAAACCAAAGCCCGTCAGAGGCGTGGTCGCGCCCGCGCCCGCAAGCTCGACCAGAGGCGGATAGAGCCCCACGGCGCCAAGGAAGACCCCCGACACCACGTAGACCACGAGAATGCGCGCAGGCGTAAGGCTCGTGCGGTCGATGAGGATCTGCGCAGGCAGGCAGAGCGCACCGCCAACGAGAAAGGCAAGCAGATAGGAAAGAGCATCACTCATGCGCGTCGCCTCCTGTCTCCTGCGTTTTTCGTTCTGCCTTAGGGCTTTGCAGCTCGAGCAGATGCGCCACCGCGGGAATGTCGCCCCCCTGCTTGATGCTGTCGGGGCTCATCATCGCCCCCGTGGCGAGAAAAAGAATGCGCGAGAGCTCTCCGCGCTGAAGGCTTGGTAAAAAATGCGCCGAGAGCAGGACCGCCGAGCAGCCACAGCCCGAGCCTCCGCCATGCACGTCCTGCGCGCGGCGGCGGTAGATCATGCGTCCGCAATCGTCGTATCTTTTGCCAAGCGAATAGTCCTGCGCACGCATCAGATCGCAAAGCAGCGTGCCCCCCTCAAAGCCAAGATCCCCCGTGACGATGAGGTCATACTCCTCGGGACGTCTCCCCGTGGCGCGAAAGAAGCGCAGGAGCGTGTCGGCGGCCGCAGGCGCCATGGCGGCGCCCATGTTGCCCACGTCGGATACGCCCTTCTCGATCACCCGTCCGGGAAGACCGCCCGTGATCCGTGCAAGCGCACCGTGTCCCTCGTTTTTCGTCCCGTCTTGGCGCTTGCCAATCAAAAACGCGCCTGCTCCCGTGACCGTCCACTGGGCCGTGGGCGCGCGCTGGGAGCCATACTCCAAGGGAGTGCGGTACTGCCGCTCGGCCGAGCAAAAGTGCGAGGACGTGACCGCTCCGCAGAGCGAGAAGACGCCGTGCGTGACCATGCAGGAGGCCAGAAGCAAGCTCTCCGCGCAGGTGGAGCAGGCGCCGTAAAGACCAAAATAGGGAACGTCGAAGTCGAGAAGCCCGTAGGCCGATCCGACGCACTGATTGAGCAGGTCCCCTGCAAAGAGCGCACCCAGATCCGCATCGCGCACCCCGCCCTTGGCCAGCGCCGTTTGAAAGGCCATGCGCTGCATCTCGCTCTCGGCGCTCTCCCAGGTATCCGCGCCAAAACGTCCGTCGGGATCGCAGAGATCAAAGAGGGTACCAAACGGACCTTCGCGCTCCTTTTTTCCGACCGCGCTTGCCGAGGACAAAACCTCCGCGTCCAATGGGATCCATTCCCGTGCCATAGATCAAGCTCCTTCCCCGTCGGCGTATGCCGATTTTTCTTTAGTCTTTCCCGAGGAAGGCAATTTTATGAAGAGGAGGGGGACGCCTTTTTGCGAGGGGGAACAAAATTTTCGAAAATATTTTACAAAACCTATTGACAAAGCACGCAAAGTTTGGTATAATAATCAGGTCGAACAGACATGCTGGTATGGCTCAGTTGGTAGAGCACGTCATTGGTAATGACGAGGTCATCAGTTCGACTCTGATTACCAGCTCCAGAAGCCCCACCTCAATCGAGGTGGGGTTTCTTGTTTTTTATCGACGAAAAGCCGCCGCTGTCAATCTTCACAAGAAACGCATTTCGAAATTGGTCACCTCTCCAAAAAAAGCACGGCCGTCTTGACATCAGGGGGCCTCTGTGCTATACTTTGGCTAAGGCATCTCTCTTTGCCTACCATATTGTTATAAGGAGAACCGCCATGAAAAAATTGACCTTTATCCTCGCGCTGGTCATGCTCCTCGGTGCTTTTGCCGGCACGTTCAGCGTAAGCGCGGCGTCGGGCGACGTGGGCATCACCCTCGCCCCCGAGATCTCTACCGAGACCTCCGTCCGTCTGCGCAAGGATTCCAACGGCATCCGCTTCACCGCAAAAGCCTCGGCAGAGCTTATCGCCGAGCTCAAGGCAAGCAAGGCCGCCGGCGCGATCACCGAGTATTCCTTCGGCATGCTGATCTGCAAGGCCGAGGACCTTGTCGGCATCGATTTTACCGCCGAGGCGCTCACCGCGGCGGGAAGGATCTTTGCGGATAAGACCGCCCGTCACGGCCTGAAGACCAACGAAAAGACGGGTGACGTGACCTTTACCACCGCACTCGTCAACCTCAAGACCGAGCACTACGACGTTCCCTTCACGGCAACCGCCTACGTTGAATACGTCGTGGACGGCACCGAAAAGCACCGCATCTATGCCACGGGCGAAACTCCCGTGCAGTCGGCCAAGGAAATGGCCTATGAGCAGCTCGCCGAGGTCTCTCCCACCAAGAAGAGGAGTTTCCCCAACCCCGTATCCTCCTACTACGCTAAGGAAGGTGATGTATACGTGAAAAAAGAAGGCGCGGCATACTCCTTCTACAGCAAGGCGCAGCAGACCGTCTTTGAAAATTACCTGAGCGGCGTGCTGAACCATGATCCCAATTTCTACCGCCCGCTGAGCCCCAAGACTGTGCCGATCGCGGCGCACATGAAGGACATCTTCCGCTCCGTCGGACGCACCTACGAGGGAAGTAACGGTGTGCTCTCCTGCGATCTGACCTGCTCGGGCATCCGCTTCAACACCTTCTGCGAGGGCAACGTTACGGTCAAGCTGACGAACAACGGATCGACCGGCTACTTTACCGTCTACGTGGACGGCGTTCGCCGGCCCACGCGTTACAGCGCCAAGGCAGGAACCTCCACCCTGACCATCGCCACCGGCCTGCAAAGGGGCGAGCATGAGATCATGCTGGTCAAGCAGGGGCAGTTTGTCATGAATACGGTGGATCTGATCGAGGTTTCCGTCGTGGGCGAATTCCTCGCGATGCCCGAGGAGAAGGAGCTCTTCATTGAGTTCTACGGTGACAGTATCCTCAACGGCTCCAACGTCCTCCTCCAGCCGGGCAAGGGAACCTCTCCCGAAACCTCGGACGGAACCAGCGCCTTTGGCTGGCTCACCGCTGAAAGGCTGAACGCCGACTGCAGCATCGTTGGCGTGGGCGGACTTGGCGTGGTCAAGAGCGGCATTCCCCAATACAACATTGACGTGCTTCACGACGTCTGCGGACACCCCGATCACAGTGGCGTGCCGACCTACAAATTCACCCGCATTCCCGACGTTGTGGTCATCGAGCTTGGTGTCAACGACGAGGCGCGCGGCGCGGATATGGCCGTTTATAAGCAGAAGGCTCGCGCATTCATTCTCAAGCTGCGCGAGGTATACGGCGAGGACGTGCCGATCATCTGGCTGAACGGCTACCACGACAAGAACTTCTGGGACCACACGCAGGACGTGATCAACGAGCTTGGCGGCGAGGATGCCAATATCTTCGTTTGCAAGACCGCGCAGACCTACATCCCCTCATCGCTTGGCGGTGACGGCTGGCACCCCGACGAGGAGGGCTCGCTCCTGATGGCCAAGAAGCTGGCCAGCACCATCAACAAGATCCTCAAGGAAAAAGCAGAGGCTGCCGAATAAGCCTCTCCCCTTCCCCAAAGCAAAGGTCCGCTTCGCGTGTCATTTCACGCGAAGCGGACCTTTATCAACAAACGCAGGCCGTTCGTACGGACGCTTCCGCCGGGAGCATTCGTACGAGCGGCTTTTTCTGCGGCATTATTCTTCTTCCGTTTTTTTCTTCTCCCGTCTGCGCATGACGAGAATGATCAGCGCCGCGACGGAAAAGCGGAACACGTTCCACACAAAGAGCGCAAGCAGGATCACCGTGCCGTAGGAAAGGAGGATGGCGTATCCCGCAACGAGGATCCAAAGCAGCGCCATCCAGCCGTTGTTGCTCTCGCGCTCCGGATCCTCGACGGTGGAGAGCGAGAAGATCAGTTCCCCGTCGGGAAGTCCCGGGAGCATTTTTTGGTATCCCTGCTCGGTCCGCGGTGCAAAGGCGTTGTGCTCGTCGTTGACGATGGAATACGGCGTGTTGATGAAGATCTCGATGCGGCCGAAATCCACCCAGGTGGCGGCAGGGGAAAGCAGGTAGGTGTATTTGTACACGTCGGGCTCCCAATCCATGTCCACCGCGGGATAGATGGGGGCGGTGACGGTGTTGACGCGTCGCTGTCCGGGCGCAAAGGTGATCTCGTACTCGTACCAGCGCATCAGTCGGCTGCTGAGATCGTTGCCCGGCACATAATACTCCGTGCGTCCGATCAGACCGCCCGCGCCCGTATTTCCGTCGAGGGTCGTGATCACGGCGTTGTACCAATCCACCTCGCTCACGCCGCTCTCGGCATACCAGTCGGCAAGCGCAAGCTCGCGCAGGGTCTGCGTCTCGGTGCGAAGCAGGGTGACGCTCCCCTCGATCTGATCAAAGAGATCCAGTCCCCCGTCCTCGTAGAGCGTCCACTCGATCGGCTCGTCAAGAGGTGCGCCCAAAACGTAGAGCGTGATCTCGTTTTCGGGCGAAAAATCCACCCACGTACCCGCATAAGACTTGCGAAAATGCGTTTGGTATTGATGCATCTGCGGGAACCAAACGCGCCGCTCCTCGCCAAAGCCCTCGCGCGTGGGGATCAAAAAGGCCGCACAGGCCGAAGGGTATTCGGCCTTCTCCACACCGCTCGTGCGAAAGACGTATTTCGTCACCGTCATCTCGGGCGAGAAGAAGTCGTCGGCGTAGAAATCGTCTGAAAAGTGGGCCAGGGCGCTCTCCAGAGCGAATTCAGAACCGTCTCCCATCGTGTGGCGCACGCGCCGCTCCACGGTCTCGCCGTCCAGCGTGATGGCGTAGGCGGCGGTATCGTCAAAGGGGACGTACTCCCCCGTTTCGGGATCGAAGGCGCCGTCCATGTAGTAGGGCTTTTGCCCAAAGGGAAAGAGCAGGCGCGAGGTGACGGTGTAGTCGGAGGGATTGTAGAAGGTATATTCCGCGGTCACGCTCGCCTCGTAGGCGGCGTTGTCCTCGGCACTTCCGTGAAGCACGGGAAAGTGCGGAATATCAAAGATCAGCCTCTCCCCCTCCACAACGATCGGGCTCTCGCTCCCCTCGGGCATAAAGGCTCCGGTGGAGTCCTGACCCTCAAACCAGGTCTGTGCCGAGTTGGCCGACGCGGGAAGGATCAGCGCCGCGGCCGCAAGCAGGCAGAGCAAAAGCACGCCCACACGGCGTCGGAAGGATCTTGTTTTCATGGAAAGCACCTCCTTTTCCCTTCACTCAATACGTCGTCATTTTGGCAAAAAGGTTACACCCGCTTCGCATTTTTTGAAAAAAAGACGGAAAAGCAGGCAAAAGCCCTTACCCCTTCAGCATCTCGGCAAGCAGGGGCTCGACGGCCTCGGCCATGTGAAGGAAGCCGAGATCGTTCGGATGGCACCCTTCTACCGTTCCCTCGTTGCCGTAGCGGGCAAAAAGCTCGCCGCCGTCCAGGAAGTAAACGTTTCGGTCTCCGCGCGCAAGCGCGTTTTGATAGGTCGTAAAGATCACGTCCCTATGTGCCGCGCGATCGTCAAAGCAACGGGGCAAGGAGACCGCCGTCATCATCAAAACGGGCAGCGTGGGGTGCTTTTCGCGGATCTGCAAAAAGAGGCGCTCGTGCGTCTTGCGCAAATGCTCGACCGTGGGCGCGTTGTGATCGTAATCGTAGACGAACGCGCTCATGTCAAGGCTTGCCAGATAGCGGCCGATCTCCTCCTCGCCCTTGGCGCTTCCCGAAAAGCCGAGGTTGACGTGGTCGCAGTCAAGACGCCTGGAAAGGATCGCGGGATAGGCCGCCCCGGGGTGCGAGGCGCAGCCCCCTTGGGTGATCGAGCTGCCGTAATAGACCACGGGGCGCTCGACCCGATAGGGCGCGGCAGGAAGAAGCTCTGCCTCCTCGGGCAGACCGATCCACAGCCGCTTGACACAGCTGTAAAGCGGAAAATGCAGGGTAAACTCCACCGTCTCTTTCGTGCGCGGGATCACGTTCCGCGGCCAGAAGGCGATGCACTCCTCGTAGCCGTCGGTCATATCGAGGGGCGGAACAAAGGTGCCGAGGTACTCCTCCTCGCCCCCTTCCCGTTTTCCGTAGAGGTCAAAGCCGGCCGAGCCCGTGAGCGGAAAGTGCGCCATGCGATCGATATGGTCCATCTCGGCGTGAATGGCGACGTAGCGGCAGTTGGAGCGAAAGCGAAGACGTCCCCCCGCCGTGTTGCGATGCAGATGCGCAACGCCGGGGCTGACCGTCGCGGCCACCTCCCCGGGCATACGGCGAAAGCGTCCGTCCGCCTCGTCGTAATAGACCCCGTGAAGCGAAAACGGGGGCTGCAGAGCATCGTAGAAGCGAAGATCAGGCTTGTTGACTTTTCCGCCACCGCCCTGCTGAAAATTTTTGTCGTATTTTTGGATCTCACTCATGACTTTTCCTCCTTGCTCCGCCGCTTATTCCGCGCGCGCGCAATAACTCTCGATCACGCGCTCGGCAAAGAGCTGCCCCAGGCGGATCTCGCAAAGCGCATCGTAATGCCCGTAGTCGGGGTCTCCCTCGGGCTCGTAGAGCGTGGTCAATCCCTCGTCGATGGTCGAGAAATACAGGTTCAGGGGCGAGAGCTCAGAGAAACGCCGCTTCGCCTCGTTGACCGCGGGATAGGCAGGCTCGCAGTAGGGGCCGTCCGAGATGCCCGCGTCGATAAAGTAGATCCCGCCCTCCTCGGCGTAGGGGGCAAGATCCTCTCGCAGATAGGAAACGAAGGCGCACTGGTTGTCAAAATAGCGCTCGCCCTTAAAGTCCGTGGTGTCGGATTCGCCCTGCATCCAGCAGATCGCCCCGATGCGCGCATCGTAGCCGAGGGACAAAAGATGCTCCATATTCTCCGTGACGAAGGGAAGAAAGGCGTTGTAGATCGAGCCCCTTTCCCCCGCGCAAAGCCAGTGGTAGTGCAGCGAATAGCCCGACATGGTGTATTTGAGGATCAGAACGGTCTCGCTGGGGTAGGCCGCCGCGAGCGTGTCCGCCATGCCCACCTCGGGTCCAAAGAACCCGTCTGCCGCACCGCAGGTCAGATCCACGGGCAGGTACTCGCCCTCGGAACAGACGTTGTGATCGTCGATGCAATAGTTGATCAGCACCGAGGGGTACCCCGCACGGTAGCGCGCAAGGTCCTCGGGGGCAGCCCGCTTTTCGAGGTACTGCACGATCGAGCTTCCGCTCGCGTTGCTCTGCCCGAGAAGGAGAATGACCTTCACGCGTTTTCCCTCCCCCTTCGGGAGCGTTTCGGAAAGCGCGTAGTCGGCGTTCATGTCGAGAACGACCGTTTCGTCCTCCTCGCCGTTTCCCGACGTGCAGGAGAAAAAAGACGCACACGCCGCAAGCAGAAGACAAAGACAAAGCACGCGCCATACCCAATGTTTCATCGAAAAGCACCTCCTCGCACTTCCCCGCAGTTCTTTTCTCCATTATAGCACAACACGCCCCCGAAGACAAGAAAAATTTTTCCTCGCGGGAAGAACGGAAGGACGGGGGGGGAAGGAAAACGGAAAAGACCGAGGCTTTTGCCTCGGTCTTTTCTGTTGAGCTCATAGTACAAAAATGCAACTCTGCAATGATTACATAATTGCCACCGGAGTCAGCTTTTCAATTATTCTCTTTATACGAGGATCATCCCGCAAATGTGTATATTGTTCTTTTTTCAAAGTCTTTAATATCAACCCCGACTGGTTCTCTGTATGATCTTTGGTTGCATCATCCGAAGAGTAGGATGCTTGATTAACCATAAAAGCGGTATACCT
>JAFWAA010000012.1 GCA_017507905.1 Clostridia bacterium
ATAGCCATATTGCGTTTCAACGCTCTTAGCCACTTTTCTCTTTGACACCGCGGGCGCAAAGAGAAAAGTTACCAAAAGAGAAACGCCGAGATTTTTTCGCGCGTTGCGACGCGCGACCAAGGCTACGCGCCTTGGATGGGCGCCACCTGGCGGTGGGGCTTTTTCCCCAAGCGAGGTGCAGTACACAGCCGCCATGTGCGGCGAGCGCGCTCACGCGCGAGGCAACACCCTTTTGCCGCACGAAAAAAGGAAGCACGTTGTTCGCACTTCCTTCACTGGGTAGCAATCCTATTTTTGGGGAGTTTTTGGGGGGCGTGGGGGACTTTTTTCAAAAAGTCCCCCACAAAAACCGCGCCCTCGTTCCTTCTTTTATTTCTCCGGGTCCAGATACTTCCAGTACGACGCAATATAATGAATGCCCGACCAAAGTGTGAACACGATCATCAGCCCCGTGGTGATCAGCGACAGCGGCAGAACCTCCATCATGTGCGCAAGCCCCTCCACGTTTTGGTAAACGATCGGCTCGCCAATGCACGCCACCACGCACGCGATCTGCGTGCAGGTCTTGATCTTGCCCAGCATGTTCGCCGCGATCACAATGCCGCTCGAGCCCGATACCACAAGACGAATGGACGTGACCGCCAGCTCGCGGAAGATCACAATCAGCACCGCCCAGAAAAATACGGCGCAAAACAGTCCGTTCACCACGTCTCGCGTCATCGACTGGTAAAGGATCACCAGCATCGCCCCCAGCACCATGAACTTGTCGGCTAAGGGGTCCATAAACTTTCCAAAATCCGTGACCAGATTGTGCTTTCTGGCGATCTTGCCGTCCAGCATATCCGTGAAGGAGGCCAGCACGAACAGGCAAAGCCCCGTGATGCTCGCCCAAAGGGCGTCCGATACCATCATCACCACCACGAATACGGGAACCAGCAGCAATCGAAGAACGGTAAGCTTGTTGGGAAGGTTCATCTTCATAGCCATCTTTCTCTCTTTCTCAAAAATCGGTCATTTCCGCGTTACGGCCACGCCGTAAAGATCGTAGTCCACCACCTCGCGGATCTTGACGGGCAGGAAGGAGCCGGGAGCGATCCGCGCTTCACTCTTGAAATAGACCTTTCCGTCGATCTCGGGCGCGTCGGCCGCGCTTCTTCCGTAATGCACCTCGGCCACGGGATCGTAGTCCTCGCAAAGCACCGTGATCACCTTGCCCACCTTCTCGCGGTTCTGCTCCTCGTTGATCTCCATCTGCACGCGCATCAAGAGATCCATGCGGTCCTGCTTGACCTGCTCGTCGATCTGATCGGGGAAATCATAGGCAGGCGTATCCTCCTCGCGCGAGTAGGGAAATACCCCTGCGCGGTCGAACTTGCGCTCCTTGACGAAGGCGCAAAGCTCCTCAAAATCCTCCTCGCTCTCCCCGGGGAAGCCCACGATAAAGGTGGTGCGGATCACGATCTCGGGGATCTCGCGGCGCAGCTTGTCAAGCACCTGCTCGATCATGGCGCGGTCGCCGTGACGGTTCATGGCCGTGAGCATCCGATCGCTGATGTGCTGCAGGGGCAGGTCGATGTATTTGAGAATGCGCGGATTGTCCCGCATCTCGGCGATCAGCTCGTCGGTGATCTTGTCAGGATAGCAATAGAGCAGACGGATCCAGGGGATCGAGGTCTCCTCGGTCAGCTTGTGCAAAAGCTCACTCAGCGCGTATTTGCCGTACAGATCCAGACCGTACCGCGTAATATCCTGCGCCACCACCACAAGCTCGCGTACGCCGAGCGCCTCCAGCTGGCGCGCCTCGGCCACAAGCTCCTCCATGGGACGGCTGCGGAATTTTCCGCGGATCGAGGGAATGGCGCAATAGGCACAGCGGTTGTCACAGCCCTCCGCGATCTTGATGTAGGCGGTATAGTCGGGCGTGGTCAGCACGCGGTCGCCGCCAAGGCGGACGGTGTTCTTATCCTCGTGCGAATAGTATTTCGGACGCGTGCCGCCCTTTTTCCTCTTGGCGGTCACCGCCTCAATGGCCTCGGCAATGTGGTGAATGCTTCCCACGCCCAGCACGGCGTCCACCTCGGGAAGCTCCTTAAAAATCTCCTCCCCATAGCGCTCGGCAAGACAGCCCGTGACGATGATGGCCTTGAGATGGCGGTGCTTTTTGAGCCAGGCCACGTCCAGAATGTTGTCGATGGCCTCCTTCTTTGCGCTCTCGATAAAGGCGCAGGTGTTGACGATGATCACGTCGGCCTCAATATCCTCGGGCGTGATCTCGTGTCCTGCCTCCAGAACCTCGTGCAGCATGATCTCGGTGTCCAGCTGATTTTTGGGACAGCCGAGCGAAACGAATCCGATCTTCATAGTTATCCTTTCTCTGCCCCGTCCAAGGCGATCGCTTGAGACCAGGCGTGTTTTCCGTTTGCATCCACGACCTCGGCGCGAATGAAGGACTCGTTTCCGCGCAGACGGTAGCGCGCCTCGCAAAGCCCCTCCCCCGTAAAGATCGCGCGGCTCCAGACCAGGTTGGAGCGCAGAATAATCTCCGAGCAGGGCGAGCAGCGAACCACCATCTCGTCCCCCTCACGCAAAAGATGCACCTCCGGCCCCTGCGTGGCGTAAAAGCGGCCTGCGCGAATGGCGGGGAGCAAAAACTCGGGCGCGTTGTCGTCGGCCTCGACCATGATCCAGGAGAGGCAAACGTCGTTGTCGTAATAGTGCGTATCGTCGGCGGCGTGCAGGGGAAGAAGAAAACCCTCCTTGCCCAGCAGATCAACGATCAGCGAGGAATCGGCGCGGCGGGACATATGCACGCCCGACACCGAATTATAAAGCTCAACGCCGTCAAGCCCGCGCAGAGCGCGGATCTCCTCGGGCGAGTTGAGCGACCAGGCAGGGTGGGCAAGGATCGCCAGTCCCCCCGCGCGGTGGATCGCGTCAACGATCCCCTGCGGCGACATGGTCTTGGCCACCGACGGCGGGCGCTGCGTGCCAACGCAAACGATGTGCCACACGCCCTCGCGCGAATCTGCGCCGCCCAGGTTGTACTCTGCTCCCGAGAGAACGGTGAAGGCAGGACTTTCCTCCCCCTCCCCGTAGAACCAATGGTCGGTCAGGGCGATCGCATCGTAGCCGCTCCGCTGATAGAGCTGGACCGCCTCGCCGGGGCTCCGGTGTCCGTCGGAGAGCGTCGTGTGCATATGCAGGTTGACCTTATAGCGGCGTTTGCCGAACATATCGATTTGCATACCCTCAAGCCTCGATTTCCAAAAAAATTCCCGTTTCCTTATTCATTTTATCACACCCCCCTCGTTTTTACAAGAGATTTCGGGAAAAATTCACCGAATTTATAAAAAAACGGGGAGTAAATGCGCGCAAATCCCTTGCATTTTCGGCAAAAGCGTGGTATGATAGAGGCATAGACCTCCCGCTTGCGGAGGCAGTAAATCCTCATCTAAAGGAGAACAGTATTATGAAGCTCAGCGTTCTTGCTAACCTGTACGGAACCAAAACCCTGGAGGAGACCCTGCAGATCCTGACCGGCCTCGGCGTGCACACCGTGGAGCTGGGGGCAGGCGGATACCCCGGCAAGGCTCACTGCAATCCTGCAGAGCTTTTGGCGGACGAAAAGAAATACGACGAATTCATCGCCCTGCTGAAGAAATACGGCGTGACCGTTTGCGCGCTTGCCGCTCACGGAAACGCTCTGCACCCCGACGCTGCCGTGGCAAAGCAGTTTGATACCGACTTCCGCAACGCCGTCCTGCTTGCCGAAAAGATGGGCGTGGATACCGTGATCACCTTCTCGGGCTGCCCCGGCGACCACGAGGGCGCAAAGTACCCCAACTGGGTAACCTGCCCCTGGCCCGAGGATTTCCTCGCCATTCTCGATTGGCAGTGGAAGGAGAAGCTCATTCCCTACTGGCAGGAGGCAGGCGCCTTTGCCGTTGCACATCACGTTCCGCACATCGCCTTTGAAATGCACCCCGGCTTCTGCGTATACAATCCCGAGACCCTTCTGCGCCTGAGAGCGGCAGTCGGCGATGTTATCGGCGCAAACTTCGACCCCTCACACCTTATCTGGCAGGG